>JBGAMJ010000169.1:0-12091 GCA_044223035.1 Piscinibacter sp. | reverse complement strand
CGTGCATCAGCTTGTCTAGTTGGGCCATCTTCGAGATAACGCTAGTCCACCGAACTCGAGCCGATTCGACAAAGACAGACTTCGTGGATTCTTGATTTTGTAGATCTGCTCTCGGCATGAGTTTCCGTTGGAAAAGGTATTCCCTGCTGAGTAGTTCAACGCAGGAAGGGAGGCCGGAACTCACGAAGACGACACGGATGCGAGGCACGCTCGGGGTGAGCGAGATGTGGTGCGACTTGTCCACGCGAGCCAGAGCCGACTCCGTGATCGCTCGTCAGCGATCGGAGGTCAGTGGTGGATGCAGACCGACTTGGTCTCGGTGTAGGCATCCAGCCAGTCGACGCCGAAATCGCGCCCGCTGCCCGACTGCTTGAAGCCGCCGAAGGGCATGTTCGGGTCGATCAGCACGTGGCTGTTGACCCAGACCGTGCCAGCCTCAATGCGCGGCACCAGGTCCATCGCGGCGTTCAGGTCGCGCGTCCACAGGCTGGCGCCGAGGCCGAACGAGCTGTCGTTGGCGCGGCGCAGACCGTCCTCGGCGTCGGCCACGCGCGTCAGCGTGACAACTGGGCCGAACACCTCCTCGCGCGTCAGGCGCAGGCGCTCCGACGGTTCGAGCACCAGCGTCGGGCGCACGTAGTAGCCGTCGGCATCGGGGGCGCCGGCGCCTTCGAGCAGCGTGCCGCCGGCGCGCCGGGCCTCGTCCAGGTGCTGCAGCACCTTCTGCTGGTGCGCCTTCGACACCAGCGGGTTGACCTGCGCCTGCGGGTCCAGCCCCGGGCCGACGCGCATGCTGCCGAGCGCGGCGTGCAGCGTGTCGGCCAGGCGGTCGAACAGCGGCGCCTCGACGTAGACGCGCGACGCCGCCGCGCACACCTGCCCGCCGTTCAGGAAGGCGCCCAGCATCAGCCCCTCGACCACGGCCTTCGGGTCCGCGTCCTTCAGCACCAGCGCCGGGTTCTTGCCGCCCAGCTCCAGCGTGCAGCGCGTCAGGTGCTCCACCGCGGCGCGCGCGATGTCCTTGCCGGTGGCGGTCGAGCCGGTGAAGCTGACCTTCGAGACCAGCGGGTGCGACACCAGCGCCCGGCCCGCCTCGGCGCCGGTGCCGGTGACGACGTTCAGCACGCCCGGCGGCACGCCCGCCTCGGCCGCCAGCTCGGCCAGGCGCAGCGCGGTCAAGGGCGTCACCTCGGAGGGCTTGAGCACGATGCTGCAGCCGGCGGCCAGCGCCGGCAGCACCTTCCACAGCGCGATCAGCAGCGGGAAGTTCCAGGGCGCGATGCCGGCGACCACGCCGATCGGCTCGCGCCGCGTCCAGGTCGTCCAGTGCCGCGGGCCGCCGGGCAGCGAGACGTCGAAGGTCCGGCCGCCGATCTTGGTGGCGAGGCCGGCGACGTAGCGTGTCCAGTCGGCCGACGCGCCCACTTCGAGCATGCGCGACACATGGATCGACTGGCCCTGCTCCAGCGTCTCGAGCTGGGCCAGCGACTCGCCGTTGGCCTCCAGCGCATCGGCCAGGCGCAGCAGCACGCGCTCGCGCTCCGCCGGCCGCAGCAGCCGCCAGCGGCCGTCGTCGAAGGCGGCGCGGGCGGAGCGCACCGCGCGGTCGACGTCATCCGCCGTCGCCGCCGCGGCGCTGGCGATCACGCGGCCGGTGGCCGGGTCGAAGACGTCGAGCCGCGCATCGCCGCGGCTGTCCGTCCAGGCGCCGTCAATGAACAGCGCGGGCCGGCGCGCCAGGCAGCGCGCCGTCTCGGGATCGATCGTATAGGGGGTATGAACCGGGCCAGTCGGCGCCATCGCAAGTCTCCTGTCCGGCCGGGGGGCCGGTGTGCGGTGGCGATGATGGAAATCCGGAAGGGGTGGCTGCTTGACGATCCGTGCAGCGGCTTGGCGTGGTGTGCAAGGCTCGGGAAAACCCCGGGGCGGGGGTGGGGACCGTGGTCTCGAGGAAGCTGTGAGTGCGTTTCCGTACGTCAAGCGATGGATGGCCGGAGTGAATAGCGGCGGCGGTCCGGGTTGCGTCGGTCAAACTGCCTCTTGACCCTCGCACTGGCCATACATCGTACGTACATTTCGCCCATGTCCGCCCTTCGGTTCGAGTGGGACCCACGAAAGGCCGCCATCAACCGGCAGAAGCATGGCGTGTTCTTCGAGGACGCGCGGACCATCTTCACGGATGAGCGCGCTCGCTTGATCGACGATCCCGATCACTCGGAGGACGAAGAACGTTTCCTTCTGCCTGGCCTGTGCAGCACGCTTCGGCTTCTGGTCGTGGCTCACTGCTATCGAGCCGACGGAAACGTCATTCGCATCATCTCTGCGCGAAAGGCCACGCGCGAGGAACAGGCCAACTTCCCGTAGGAGCCGCCATGCGCAAACAGTACGATTTCAGCGCCGCACGAAAGAACCCCTACGCAGCACAACTCAAGAAGTCCGTGACCATCCGGCGGCTCGACGAAGATTCGATCACCTACTTCAAGTCGATGTCTGAGCAGACCGGTATTCCGTATCAGAGCCTCATCAATCTGTACCTCAAGGACTTTGCGTCTTCAGGCAGGAAGCTGGATCTCGCTTGGAAGTGAGTTTTCGATCGAGAAAGCGGCCCGACCCGAAGCTCGAGCCATTCCACTACAAACAACTCGTGGCGCCCGGCCAACGATGCCAATCCAATCACATTCCGTCGAGGACTTTCTGGCTCGCTTCCACGATTCGCGTCCTGGACTCACACCCAAGGCGTATGCCGCACTGCCAGTCATCTTTCGAGAACAGGTCTACCCGTCGTCGTACGAGGTCCTCGCCACCGCCGTCCCGAACGCGGCTTCCTCTGCCGAGGTGCTCGATCTCGCATGCGGGGACGGATTTCTTCTGGAAACGCTTGCCTCTCGCTCGCAGACGCAGTTTGCGTTGATAGGCGTTGACCTGAGCGCCGGGGAGCTTGCCGCGGCGAAGAAGCGACTTGCGCCCTCGACCCCATTGATTCGCGCCCGCGCTCAAGAACTCCCCTGCCCGACCGGACGCTTTCACTATGTCCTCTGCCATATGGCACTCATGTTGATGGGTGATACGGAGCAGGTGCTCCGCGAGATTCGACGGGTATTGATACGTGGCGGAACGTTTGCTGCGATCATTGGCGCCAACCCGCCGCCATCACCGGCGCTCTCCCATTACATCCGAGCACTGTCGCGACATTCACGCGATGCTCGGTGGTCGACCGTCCGTTTCGGTGACGCACGACTTCGAAGCGTAGACGGCATCGTCGAACTGCTTTCCAAGGAGTTTGGCGATGTGGTCGTTGAAGAAATTCATGTTCCCCTCAGGCTCTCACCTCGGGAACTCTGGCTGTGGCTGCTGGATATGTACGATTTGTACCTGTTCGCCGAGCAGGACCGCCTTGCCATCGAGAAGGAGTTGCTCGAAACAGTTTCTCCCGCTTGTGCGTCGGACGGAAAGCTGGAATTTTTCCAGTCGATGCGCTTCGTGAGTGCCGCAGCGGCATGAATGGCCCGTCGGCTGAACCCGCAGTGGCCGGTCACCTTCCCCAATGCGAATTGACCTCGAGACGTCGATCTGTGCTCCCTGACTCCCTGGCGTCGATTCCGCATCATCCAATCACCTTCTCAGCCGCGAGCTCGAGCGACTTCGAGTCCCTTGTCGCCCTGCGAATTGAAGCCATGCGTGAAAGTCTCGAGAGCATGGGCCGGTTCGATCCAGTTCGAGCAAGAGAGCGCTTCCTCAGCGGGTTTTCTCCGGAGCACACACGCCATATCGAATTCAACGGTGAACGCGTTGGATTTCTCGTGGTCAAGCCGGAAGTCGATTCCCTGCTATTGGATCATCTCTACATTCAACCGAAGTCGCAGGAAAGGTATCGGCAGGTCAGCCATTGAGGTCTTCACTGAACATACGTTGAGGCCATTACTTACGTTCGCGTCAGTGCCTTTGCGTCAGCGCGTCAATCAACCTGCATATACGCCACGGTTTTCACCTCATCCCGGTTTCAGGAGGTTGACTGCTACGTTCGCCCGTGCAGACGGCATACCTGACTCGCGCGTTACGGAGAGTCGCGTCAGACGAACGAAACCTGCAACTGGCGGGCCACGGCAATCGGGCGATTTTTGGGGCGACGAGGAGCGCAGATCTGGGGTCGGCGCGCGCAGCGCGCTTCGTTGTCAAACTCGGCGCAGCTGTCTGAGCGGAGTGAGCGCAGCGAACGCAGCGAGTTCTGCGACGCGACCCCAGATTGAGCACCACAGTGCAGTCGGAGCGAAGCGGAGACCGCCCCAGCATGAGCCCCCAGCGGATGCCGCCTGCCGCGCCGCTCGGCCCCGACACCAATGGGAGCGCCCCTTTGTGCACAGCGATCGAAGACCACGAAAACACTTGCAAAGCGATGGTCGCCATCGATTCCGCGAAGGTGCTGGCCCCTACGGCGGCGACCGTGGGCAGGCTTGAAAGTCGATGCAAATAAAGCGACAATCGACGCCTTCAATGCATCAGTCCCTGCCCTCACTGCTGTTCCCCGAGTACCGGCGCCGGGTGTTGGGCCTGCTGCTGTTGCGGCCGGACGAGTCCCTGCACGGCCGCGAAATCGCCCGCCGCACCGGTCTGCCGGCGGGCACCATCACGCGCGAGTTGGGGAAGCTGGCTGAGGCGGGTTTGCTCAAGCGCGAGAAGCGTGGCAACCAGCAGGTCTACAGCGCCGATACTTCCGGCCCCATCTTCAGCGAGTTGGCCAGCATTCTGCGTAAGACATCTGGCCTGGCCGACGTGCTCGTTCAAGCCCTGGCACCCGCAGCCCACAAGATCCGCGTGGCTTTCGTCTTCGGGTCCGTAGCGCAGGGGCGGGAAACAGCCGCCAGCGACATCGACGTCATGCTGATCGGCGAGCTCGGCTTTCGTCAGGCTGTGGAGCTGCTACACCCCACGCAGGCGGTGCTCGGCCGCGAGGTGAATCCCAAGGTCTTCGCCGCGGACGAATTCATCGCCAAGCTGCCGTTGGAGCCGTTCCTGGCCGATGTGCTGGCCAAGCCCAAGCTGTTTCTGATCGGAAACGCCCATGACCTTGAAGAACTTGCTGGGCATCAGCCTTGACGCCATTCCGCCCGACAAGGCTTTAGTGGCCAAGCTTCTGGCGGCGGCACAGCGCAACATCGCCGACGCTCAGCTACAGGGCTTGAGCGCGGAGAACCGGTTCGATGCCGCCTACAAGGCCATCATGCAAGCAGCCATGGTTGCGCTGCACGCCAACGGCTACCGCACATTGACCAGCAAGCCGGGACATCACCAGACGGCCATCCAGACATTGCCCATCAGCGTGAACCTGCCGCAAGCCAAGGTCATCTTGCTGGATGCGCTGCGCAAGCAACGCAACGCGTCCGACTACTCCGGCGACTCGATTCCCGATGCGGCCTCGGCCGAGTGCCTGACCAGCGCGATCGAATTGCTCGCGCACGTACGCGCATGGCTCATGGCCCACCGGCCCGATCTGCTCTGAGGGCATGGCGCTGGATCCCGGGCCATGCTTGGATGGTTCACGACCCCGCCAGTCGCACCGAGTAACGAACCGCCCCGGGCAACGCTCAGCTCCCGGCCGCCGGCAGCAACTCGATCACTGAGCCCACCCCACCCCCCACCCGCCAAGCCGACGGCGCCACCCCGTGGTGCGCATGGAAGGCACGGCTGAACGTCGCCGCATCCGCGAACCCGCAGTGCTGGGCAATCCGCCCGATCGGCGCCTCGCGCCATCCGGCCTGGCGCAGCAGCGCCCCCGCGCGCTGCAGCCGCGCCTGCTGGATGCACGCCCGCGGCGTCAGCCCGCTGCCGTCGAACAGCGCGTACAGCGTGCGGCGGCCGATGCCGAAGGCTTCGGCGACCGACTCCGGCGTCAGCCGCGGGTCGCCCAGGTGCTCGGCCACGTAGGCCTGGATGCGCGCGAGGCTCGGGCGGTCGACGCCCGGGTCGGCGATGCCGCGGCGCTCCAGTTCACCCCACATCGCGCGGTCCAGCAGCGCCAGCGTCGAGGATCCGACGATCTGCTGCGTCGCGGGGTCCGGCGGCGTCTCGTCGCGCAGCAGGCTCGACAGCGTGGCGCGCGCAATGTGCGAGGCGCCCGCGTCGGCGATGGCCGAACCGGCCAGCTCGCGCACCGGCGCCACCCAGTGCGGCGCCTGCGCCTGCGGCACCAGCAGCACGAGGAAGCGCGAACGGGCGCTGGATTCGATCGCGTACTCGCGCGAGGTGTCGTAGACCGTCCAGCTCCCGGCGGCCAGCGTGGCCTCGCCGCGCCCCTGGCGGACGAGGCTGTGGCCGGCAAGCTGCCAGAACACCTTGAAACACGGGCAGGCGTCGTTCTCGGCGTCGCGCCGCGCGCGCCGCACGCGCGAGGCGGTGACGCCGATGTCCGCCGCCGTGCTGTCGCCGACGCGGCGCAGCAGCACGCTGCTGTCGAACGCGGTTCCCGCATCGGCGCGGCATTCGAGCGCCAGGAACGCCGAGCGCACGACCTCGCGCCAGCGGTCGAAATCGCGCTCGCGCAGCGTGGTGGCCACCGGCCCGGGCAGCGCGCCGTCGGCGCCTTCGAGGGCGCTGCCCATCACGCGCTCCGTGCGCCCGGTGCCGGCACAGGCGCCGACGCCGACGCCGACGCCGATGCCGGTGCGATTCCCAGTGCCGACGCCGACAAAGACACCGGCGCAGACGCAGACGCAGACGCAGACGCAGACGCAGACGCAGACGCAGACACCGACGCAGCCGAAGCCGCAGCCGCAGACGCAGACGCCGACCCAGCCCGCGGCCGATGCCCCAGCCGCCCCGAAACCTCCGCCGCCGCCTCGCGCACCGCCTGCGCCACCGGCGAATCCCAGTCGGGCGCGAGCTGGTCCTCGTGGCCGAGCGCGGTGATCACCAGCACCGCCTCGCCTTCATGGTCGAAGGCCGGCGCGCTGAACGCGTTGACGCCCGGGATCGGCCGGCCGACGGCGCGCGTCACGCCGTGCACGCGCCATTCGTCGGCGGCGAGCTGCACCTCCGGCGCGGGCAGCGCGATGGGCGTGCCGTCGGCCCGGCGCGGGTCCCCGAGCGGGCCGGCCAGCGCCTTCTCGAGCCGAGACGCCGGCAGCGCCGCCGCGAACGCGCGCCCGGTGGCGGTGCCGAAGATCGACATCACCGTGCCGGCGCGCATGTTCACGTGCAGCGGCTGGCTGCCTTCGATCATGCGCACGATGGTCGGCCCGAAGTTGGCCCACACCGCGATCGCCACCGCCTGCCCGGTGCGCACGGCCAGTGCCTCGGCCACCGGCGTGGCGGCCTTGATCGGGTCGAGCTGGTGCAGGCAGGCCAGGCCGATCTGCAGCGCCGCCGGGCCGAGCGCGTAGCGCTGCGTCACCGGGTCCTGCTCGATCAGCCCGAGCTTGCCGTAGCTGACCAGGTACGGATGCGCGCGCGACGGCGACAGCCCGGCGCGGGCCGCCAGGTCCTTCAGCGGCATCGGCATCGGCTCGTCGGCCAGCGCCAGCAGCAGCCGCCCGCCCACCTCCACCGACTGCACCGAGCGCTGCGCCTTGTGGGCGTCGGCCGCCGCGTCGTCGTCGGCGCCGGGCGGCGGGTCGTCATGCAGGGAATGGAGCGTCATCGCGGGCACCTCGGGTCGGCGGCGCGGCCGGTGCCGCGCCGGGCGCCATTGTCGTTTCAACAAATCCGTTTGACAACTGCAAATCGCCGTCCAATAATGCACCCATCCGATGCAAACACATTTGCATTGAACGAACGGCAAGCCGCCTCGCTTCCCCCACCGCCCGGAGACCGCATGAACGCACCGAAGAAATTCGCCTCGCAGGCCGACCTCGACGCCAAGCAGGTCAGCTTCACCAAGCTGTCCGACAACGCCTACGCCTACACCGCCGAGGGCGACCCGAACACCGGCGTGATCGTCGGAGACGACGCGGTGATGGTCATCGACACGCAGGCCACGCCGGTGATGGCGCAGGACGTGATCCGCCGCATCCGCGAGGTGACCGACAAGCCGATCAAGTACGTCGTGCTGAGCCACTACCACGCGGTGCGGGTGCTGGGCGCCAGCGGCTACGCGCCGGAACACATCATTGCCAGCCGTGACACCTACGACCTGATCGTGGAGCGCGGCGAGCAGGACAAGGCGAGCGAGATCGGCCGCTTCCCGCGGCTGTTCCAGGCGGTCGAATCGGTGCCGGCGGGCCTGACCTGGCCGACCATCACCTTCAGCGGCCGCATGTCGATCTGGCTCGGCAAGCTCGAAGTGCAACTGATCCAGCTCGGCCGCGGCCACACCAAGGGCGACACCATCGCCTGGCTGCCGGAGCAGAAGATCCTGTTCAGCGGCGACCTGGTCGAGTTCGACGCCACGCCCTACGCCGGCGACGCCTACTTCAAGGACTGGCCGCAGACGCTCGACAACCTCGCCGCGCTGCAGCCGCGCGCGCTGGTGCCGGGCCGCGGCGCGGCGCTGACCACGCCGGAGCAGGTCTCCGCCGGGCTGGCCGGCACGCGCGCCTTCATCTCCGACGTGTACGCCAGCGTGCAGGCCGGCGTGGCGGCGTGCAAGTACCTGACCGCCGACTACAAGGACACCTTCGCCGCGCTGAAGCCGAAGTACGGCCACTGGGTGATCTTCGACCACTGCATGCCCTTCGACGTGACCCGCTGCTACGACGAGGCCACGAAGTTCCCCGACCCGCGCATCTGGACGGCCGAGCGCGACCGCCAGATGTGGGAAACGCTGGAAGGCTGAACCGACACACGGCACGGAGGAGACCCCCATGCAACTCAGTGACCTGGCCGGGCGCGGCGGCGCCGCGGTCGACTACCAGAAGGTCGTTTTCGACCCCACCCACAGCCCGGACCAGGACGCTGCGTCCCCGGTGCGCCACCCGGTCGTGATCGTCGGCGCCGGGCCGGTCGGCCTCTCGCTCGCGATCGACCTGGCGCAGCGCGACGTGCCGGTCGTGCTGCTCGACAACGACAACACGCTGTCCACCGGCTCGCGGGCGATCTGCTTCGCCAAGCGCACGCTGGAGATCTTCGACCGGCTCGGCTGCGGCGACCGCATGGTCGACAAGGGCGTGTCGTGGAACGTCGGCCGGGTCTTCTTCGGCACCGACCCGATCTACCGCTTCGACCTGCTGCCCGAGGCCGGCCACGAGCGGCCGGCCTTCATCAACCTGCAGCAGTACTACGTCGAGGGCTACCTCGCCGAGCGCGTGGCCGCGCTGCCGGCGATCGACCTGCGCTGGAAGCACAAGGTCGTCGGCGTCGAGCAGCGCGCCGACCACGTGCGGGTGACGGTGGAGACGCCCGAAGGCCCGTACACGCTCGAAGCCGGCCACCTCGTCGCCTGCGACGGCAGCCGCTCGTCGGTGCGCCAGTTGATCGGCCAGGAGAGCAAGGGCCGCGTGTTCCGCGACCGCTTCCTGATCGCCGACGTGCGTATGAAGCACGACGCGCCGGCCGAGCGCTGGTTCTGGTTCGACCCGGTGTTCCACCCCAACCAGAGCGTGCTGCTGCACATGCAGCCCGATGGCGTGTGGCGCATCGACTTCCAGCTCGGCTGGGATGCCGATCCCGACGAGGAGAAGAAGCCCGAGAACATCATCCCGCGCGTGAAGGCGCTGCTGGCGCATTCGTCGGCGCTGAAGGACGCGGAGTTCGAGCTGGAGTGGGCGAGCGTCTACACCTTCGCCTGCCTGCGCATGGAGCGCTTCCGCCACGGCCGGGTGCTGTTCGCCGGCGATTCGGCGCACGGCGTGTCGCCGTTCGGCGCGCGCGGCGCCAACTCCGGCGTGCAGGACGCCGACAACCTCGCCTGGAAGCTCGCCGCCGTGCTGGCCGACCGCGCGCCCGACGCGCTGCTCGACACCTACGCCGACGAGCGCGAGTACGCGGCCGACGAGAACATCCGCAACTCCACCCGCGCCACCGACTTCATCACGCCGAAGAGCGAGATCAGCCGGCTGTTCCGCGATGCGGTGCTCGACCTGGCGCGCGAGCACGCCTTCGCCCGCACGCTGGTCAACAGCGGCCGGCTGTCGGTGCCGGCCACGCTGCACGGATCGACGCTGAACACGCTCGACGCCGAGGCCTGGGCTGGCGCGATGGTGCCCGGCGCACCGGCCACCGACGCACCGGTGACCACCGCCGACGGCCGCGCGAGCTGGCTGCTTCGCGAACTCGGCAGCGACTTCAGCGTGCTGGTCGCCGCCGGCGACGGCAGCGAAACGCTGGCCCGCGCGCTGTGCGACCTGCGCGGCGCGCTCGGCCCGGTGAAGGTGCTGCGCCTGGGCACCGATCTGGTCGACGCCGACGGCCTGCTGGCCCGCCGCTTCGACCTGCGGCCCGGCAGCGTGGTGCTGTTCCGGCCCGACCAGCACGTCTGCGCCCGCTGGCGCCAGCCGACCGTCGTGCAGGTGCGCGGCGCGATCGAGCGTGCGCTGGCTGCTGTCTGAAAGGCAATCCCATGGACCTGATCACCACCCCGCACCTCGAAGCGCCCGACGATTTCTACGAGGCGCTGATCGAAGCCCACCGCGACCTGGCGAGCGCCGACAGCCAGGCGCTGAACGCCCGCCTGGTGCTGCTGCTCGCCAACCACATCGGCTCGCTCGACGTGCTGCAGCAGGCGCTGCAGGCCGCGCGCGCCAGCGCCCACCGCGCCGCCTGACACCGCCCGCCCCACCGTTTCCGGAGACCTCCATGTCCTTCCACCCCCTGCGGCGTGCCGCGCTGCGGATGCTCCCGCTCGTCCCCCTGATGCCGCTGCTGTCGATGCTGCCCGCGCCGGCGCTGGCGCAGGACGGCAAGCCGATCGAATGGGTCGTCGGCTACGCCGCCGGCGGCGGCTCCGACGTCGTCGCCCGCACCGTGGCCGACGTGATGGCCAAGACGCTGGGCCAGACGCTGATCATCAACAACAAGCCCGGCGCGGCGACCAACATCGCCGCCGACTACGTCGCCAAGTCCAAGGACCCGGCGCACGTGATGCTGACCGCCGATTTCGCGACGCTGGCAGCCAACCCCGCGCTGTTCGCCAAGCTGCCCTACAACGCCGAGAAGGACTTCGCGCCGGTCGGCATGCTGGCGCGCTTCCCGATGCTGCTGGTGGTGGCGAACAACGTGCCGGCGACCAACCTGAAGGAGTTCATCGCCTGGGCCAAGGCCAGCAAGGACGGCACCAACTACGCCTCCGCCGGCGCCGGCAGCCCGCACCACCTGGCCGGCGAACTGCTGCGCGAGCGCACCGGGCTGAAGCTGGTGCACACGCCCTACCGCGGCGCCGCACCGGCGGTGCAGGACCTGCTGGGCGGCCAGGTGCCGTTCGGCATGATGGACAGCGCCAGCGTGCAGCAGTACGTGGCCGGCGGCAAGCTGCGCGCGATCGGCGTCGCCACGCCGAAGCGGCTGCCGACGATGCCCGAGGTGCCCACGCTCGCCGAGCAGGGGCTGGCCGGCTTCGAGGCCTACGCCTGGCAAGGGCTGGTGGTGCCGGCCGGCGCCACGCCCGAGACGGTGGCGCGCCTGAACAAGGCGCTGGTCGAGGCGCTGAACTCGACTGCCGTGAAGGCGCGCTTTCAGACCCTCGCGCTCGAAGCCATGCCCGGCACGCCGGCGCAGATGGCCGCGTACACCCGCGCCGAGCGCGAGCGCTGGGGGCAGTTGATCCGCGCCAACCACATCCAACTGGACTGAAGAAACGGGACTGAAGACCATGGAAGCGCTCGTCTATCAATCGGGTTTCGGCAACACCTTCGCCAGCGAGGCGCTGCCCGGCGCGCTGCCGGTGGGGCGCAACTCGCCGCAGCGCTGCGCCTACGGGCTGTATGCCGAGCAGTTGTCCGGCTCGGCGTTCACCGCGCCGCGCGCGGAGAACCGCCATTCGTGGTTGTACCGCATCCGCCCCGCGGCGATGCACGCGCCCTTCGAGTTGCTCGCCGCCTCGCGCTGGACCAGCAGCTTCGGCGACGTGCCCGCCCCGCCGGACCCGCTGCGCTGGGATCCGCTGCCGCTGCCGGCCGATTCGGCCGCGGTCGATCTCATCGACGGCATGGTCACCCTCGCCGGC
>JBGAMJ010000168.1:0-11929 GCA_044223035.1 Piscinibacter sp. | reverse complement strand
CAGCGGCGTGCGCGAGAGTTCGCGCACGCCGCCGGCGTCGAACAGGCAGAGGTCGATGCTCAGCGCATGGGCCGAGAAGACGGCGAAGTTGACGCCCGAACCGTCCCAGTGGGCGCCGAGGGGCCAGGGGTGACCGGATTGCAGGTTCTTCAGGCGTTCCATTCGAAGATCACGGTGGCCAGCGGCGGCAGGGCGAACTCGATGCAGTACGGCCGGCCTTGCCACGGGATCGGCTGGGCGGTGATCTCGCCGAAAGGCGCCCCGACGTTGCTGCCGCCGTAATGCACCGAATCGGTGTTGATCCGCTCGCGGTAGACCCCTTCGCTGGGCACGCCGACGCGGTAGCCGTGCTGCACCGAAGGCGTGAAGTTGCACACGACGACGACGAAGGTTGCAGGATCCGTGCCGCGGCGGATGAAGCTGATCACCGAGCGCTCGGCGTCGTGGTGGTCGATCCACTCGAAGCCGTCGGGCGTGAAGTCGCGCTCGTGCAGCGCCGGCGTTTCGCGGTACAGGCGGTTCAGGTCGTGCAGCAGGCGCTGCACGCCTTCGTGGTGGCGGTCGGCGAGCAGGTGCCAGTCGAGGCTCTGGTCGTGGTTCCACTCGCGCTCCTGGGCGAACTCGCAGCCCATGAACAGCAGCTTCTTGCCCGGGTGGCCGAACATGAAGCCGTAGTACGCCCGCAGGTTGGCGAACTGCTGCCAGCGGTCGCCCGGCATCTTGGCCAGCAGCGAACCCTTGCCGTGCACGACCTCGTCGTGCGAGATCGGCAGCACGAAGTTCTCGTTGAAGGCGTAGACCATGCTGAAGGTGATCTCGCCGTGGTGGTAGCGGCGGTAGATCGGGTCGCGCGAGATGTAGGCCAGGCTGTCGTGCATCCAGCCCATGTTCCACTTGTAGTGGAAGCCCAGGCCGCCGGCATAGGTCGGGCGCGACACGGCCGGGAACGCGGTGGACTCCTCGGCCAGCGTCACCGCCTGCGGGCGTTCGGAGCCCACGACCTCGTTCATGCGCTTCAGGAACGAGATCGCCTCGAGGTTCTCGCGCCCGCCGTGCACGTTGGGCACCCACTCGCCGTGCTTGCGGCTGTAGTCGCGGTAGAGCATCGACGCCACCGCGTCGACGCGCAGGCCGTCGACGCCGTAACGCTCGAGCCAGTACAGGCCGTTGGCGACCAGGAAGTTGCGGACCTCGGTGCGGCCGAAGTTGTAGATCAGCGTGTTCCAGTCCTGGTGGAAGCCTTCGCGCGGGTCGGCGTGCTCGTACAGCGCCGTGCCGTCGAACTGCCCCAGGCCGTGCGCGTCGCTCGGGAAGTGCGCCGGCACCCAGTCGATGATCAGGCCGATGCCCTCGGCATGGCAGCGGTCGACGAAGCGGCGGAAGCCCTTGGCGTCGCCGAAGCGCGAGGTCGGCGCGAACAGGCCCACCGGCTGGTAGCCCCACGAGCCGTCGAACGGGTGCTCGCTCACCGGCAGCAGCTCGAGGTGCGTGAAGCCCATGTCGCGCGTGTACGGGACCAGCGTGTCGGCGAGCTCGTCCCAGGTGAGAAAACGGTTGTTGTCCTCGACCTTGCGGCGCCACGAGCCGAGATGGACCTCGTAGATGCTCATCGGCGCGTCGAGCGCGTTCGCCTTCTGGCGCTCGGCCGAGGCCGGCACCGGCGGCGGCAGTTCGGCGACGATGCTGCCGGTGGCCGGCCGCAACTCCGCCTGAAGCGCGTACGGGTCGGCCTTGTGCGGCAGCACGTGGCCGTCGCCGGAACGCACTTCGTACTTGTAGACCGTGCCGGCCCCGATGCCGGGGATGAAGATCTCCCACACGCCGCACTCGCGCCGGCAGCGCATCGGGTGGCGCCGGCCGTCCCAGAAATTGAAGTCGCCGACGACGCTGACACGGCTGGCGTTCGGCGCCCAGACCGCGAAGCTCGTGCCCGCCACCCCGAGCATGCTGCGCTGGGTGGCGCCGAGTACCTCGAACGGCCGCAGGTGCGAGCCTTCGCCCATCAGCCAGACGTCCATCTCGCCGAGCACCGGCGGGAACCGGTAGGGGTCGTCCAGCACCGTGCTCGAGCCGTCGTGCCAATGGCACCCGAGGCGATAGTCGCGCGACGCGCCCACCGGGAACGGGCCCTCGAAGAAGCCGTCGTCGTGGCGTCGGGACAGCGTGGCGTGCAGCGTCTTCCCGTCGGCGTCGAGCAGGTCGACGCGCGTGGCGCCGGGCTGGAAGGTGCGCACCCACAGCCAGCCCTGGTCGTCGGCGTGGACGCCGAGCACCGAGAAAGGGTCGCCGTGGCGGGCGGAGCGGATCGCTTCGATCTGGTCAGCGTGGATCATGGTGTGGCCTGTTGTCTCCGTTGTCTTGTCTTCTGGCCGGCCCCGGGCCCGGCAAGCCCTCAGGTCGGTGCGGGCTGCACGGCCCAGACCTCTCTTGCATACTCGCCGATCGTGCGGTCGGACGAGAAGGTGCCCATGCCCGCGACGTTGGCGATCGCGCGCGAAGCCCATTGGGTGGGCTGGCGGTACAGCGCGTCGACGCGCAACTGCGTCTCGACGTAGGCCGCGTAGTCCGCCAGCAGCAGGTAGTGGTCGCCGCCCCAGAGCAGCGAGTCGACCAGGCCGCGGTAGCGGCCCGGTTCGTCCGGCGAGAAGCCGCCGCCGGCGATGGCGTCGAGCACCGCCTTGAGCCGGGCGTCGCCCTCGTAGAAGCGCATCGGCTGGTAGCCGGCCTGCTTGGTGGCCACGACCTCGGGCGTGCGCAGCCCGAAGATGAAGATGTTCTCGTCGCCGACGTTCTGCCGGATCTCGATGTTCGCGCCGTCGTCGGTGCCGATCGTCAGCGCACCGTTGAGCGCCAGCTTCATGTTGCCGGTGCCCGAGGCCTCGGTGCCGGCGGTCGAGATCTGCTCGGACAGGTCGGCGCCGGGCATGATCAGCTCGGCGACCGACACGCCGTAGTTCGGCACGAACACGAGCTTGAGCCGGCCGGCCACGCGCGGGTCGTCGTTGATCGCGCTGCCGACGTCGTGGATCAGGCGGATGATCGATTTCGCGGTGACGTAGCTCGACGCCGCCTTGCCGGCGAGGATGACCGTGCGCGGCACCCAGTCGGCGTCGGGCTGGGCCAGGATCGCCTGGTAGCGCGTGACCACGTGCAGCACGTTCAGCAGCTGGCGCTTGTATTCGTGGATGCGCTTGACCTGCACGTCGAACAGGCTCGCCGGGTTCACCTTGATGCCGGTGCTGCGCTCGATGTGCGCTGCCAGGCGCGCCTTGTTGGCCTGCTTGACCGCCATGAACTCGGCGCGGAAGCCGGCGCTCGACGCGTGCTCGGACAGCCCGCGAAGCTTGTCCAGGTCGAGCCGCCAGCCGTTGCCGAGCGTGCGGTCGAGCAGGGCGGTGAGATCCGGGTTGGCCTGCGACAGCCAGCGCCGCGGCGTCACGCCGTTGGTCATGTTGGTGAAGCGCTCCGGCCACAGCTCGGCGAAGTCCGCGAAGATCGTCTGCACCAGCAGCTCGGAGTGCAGCGCCGACACGCCGTTGACCTTGTGGCTGCCGACGATCGACAGGTTGGCCATGCGCACGCGGCGTTCGCCGCGCTCGTCGATCAGCGACAGCCGGCCGAGGAACTCGTGGTCGCCGGGGCGGCGGCGGGCCGCGAAGTCGAGCAGTTCCTGGTTGATGCGCAGGATGATCTCCAGGTGGCGCGGCAGCACGTGCTGCATCAGGCCGACCGGCCAGGTCTCGAGCGCCTCGGGCATCAGCGTGTGGTTGGTGTACGAGAAGGTCTTCTGGCACAGCGCCCAGGCCGGGTCCCAGGCCATGCCGTGCTCGTCGACCAGCAGCCGCATCAGTTCGGCCACGCCGATCGCCGGGTGGGTGTCGTTCAGGTGGATTGCCACCTTGTCCGACAGGTTGGCCAGCGTGTGGTGCTCCTTCAGGTGGCGCGTGACGATGTCGTGCATCGACGCCGCGACGAAGAAGTACTCCTGGCGCAGCCGCAATTCGCGGCCGGCCGGCGTGCTGTCGTTCGGGTACAGCACCCACGAGATGTTCTCGTACTCGTTCTTGACGCCGGCAGCGCGCTGGTAGTCGCCGGTGTTGAACGCATGCAGGTCGATGTGCTCGGGCGCCAGCGCCTTCCACAGGCGCAGCGTGCTGACCTTCTCGGTGCCGTGGCCCGGCACGACCATGTCGTAGGCCTTGGCCGCCACCTCGGCCGACGAACGCCACAGCGCCTTGTCGCCGTTGTGTTCCACCCAGCCGCCGAAGCGCACCGGCACGCTGATCTCAGACCGCGGGAACTCCCAGGGCGTGCCGTCGGCCAGCCACGGATCCGGATACTCGACCTGGTTCCCCTTCTCGATGTGCTGCGCGAACATGCCGTACTCGTAGCGGATGCCGTAGCCGAACGACGGCAGGCCGAGCGTGGCCATCGAATCCAGGAAGCAGGCCGCCAGACGGCCGAGGCCGCCGTTGCCGAGCGCGGCATCGGGCTCGCGGTCGGCCACGTCTTCGAGCGCCTGCGCATGGCGCTTGACGCCTTCGGCCGCCGGCCCGGTCAGGTCGAGTGCCGCCAGCGCGTTCGACAGCGTGCGGCCGATCAGGAACTCCATCGACAGGTAGTACACGCGGCGCGCCTTGGCCTCGCGCTCGGCCGCCTGCGTGCGCACCCAGCGCTGCGACAACTGCTCGCGCGCGACCTGCGCCACGGCGTGCATCAGGTCGGTGCGCGTGGCGTCGGCGGGCGCCACGCCGACGGTCTTGAGGAGATGGTCCTCGATCTCGTCGCCGACGGCAGAAGCGGTTTGAATGGGGTTCAGGCTCACCGGAGTCCTCTCTTCGGGTATGGGAATGGCCGGGTGCGCGGGTGCGTCGCTCCGGTCTTGTGCATGCAATTGTCGCGCCGCCGAGCCGCCGGATCGGAGCCGGCCGACAGGCGCGGGCGTTGGCCGGACGCCTCGAATCTCCACGCCGGCACGCCTTTGCGAAGCATAGCGCGACACCAGGGGGTTCGTCCAAACCGCTTTCGGTGGCGACCGCCGATCTGCTTGCCATCACCTTGAAAACACCAGAGTCGATGGTTGCGGGCGCCGGGCACACTCCGTGCTGCTTCGCGCCGCAGGAGACGACCCCCCATGAGCCCTCACGAACTCGCACAAAGCCTGGACCTGCCCAAGCGCGCCGTCGCGCTGGTGCTGGCCGGCGGCCGCGGCAGCCGGCTGAAGAACCTGACCGATCGCCGGGCCAAGCCGGCGGTGTACTTCGGCGGCAAGTTCCGCATCATCGATTTCGCGCTGTCGAACTGCCTGAACTCCAACATCCGCCGCATCGGCGTGATCACGCAGTACAAGTCGCACAGCCTGCTGCAGCACCTGCAGCGCGGCTGGGCCTTCCTGAAGACCGAGATGAACGAGTTCGTCGACCTGCTGCCGGCGCAGCAGCGCATCGACGAGGAGAGCTGGTACCGGGGCACGGCCGACGCCGTGTACCAGAACCAGGACATCCTGGCCAGCTACCGCGCCGACTACATCGTGGTGCTGGCCGGCGACCACATCTACAAGATGAACTACGCGATCATGCTGGCCGACCATGTCGCCAAGGGCCGCGACTGCACCGTCGGCTGCATCGCGGTGCCGCGCGCCGAGGCCAGCGCCTTCGGCGTGATGGCGGTCGACGACCGGAGCATGATCACCGAGTTCATGGAAAAGCCGGCCGACCCGCCGGCCATGCCCGGCCGCCCCGACATGTCGCTGGCCAGCATGGGGATCTACGTGTTCAACGCGCGCTACCTGTACAAGGAACTCGAGCGCGACATGGCCGACCCGGATTCGACCCACGACTTCGGCAAGGACATCATCCCGCGCGCCGTGCGCAACGGGAACGCGGCCGCGCATCCCTTCGAGCTGAGCTGCGTCAGCACGCGGCTGCACGAGGCGCCGTACTGGCGCGACGTCGGGACCATCGATGCCTACTGGGACGCCAACATCGACCTGACTGCCACCGACCCGCTGCTCAACCTGTACGACACGCGCTGGCCGATCTGGACCCACCAGCAGCAGCTACCACCCGCCAAGTTCGTGCACAACCAGGACGACCGGCGCGGCCTCGCGATCGAATCGCTGGTGTCGGGCGGCTGCATCGTCTCCGGGATGGTGTTCCGCACCGTGCTGTTCTCCAGCGTGCGCGTGCATTCGCACTCGGTGGTGAACTGGTCGGTGCTGCTGCCCGGCGTGCAGGTGGGCCGCGGCGCGCGCCTGACGCGCACCGTGGTCGACCGCGGCACCTTCATCCCCGACGGCATGGTGATCGGCGAGGACCCGGTGCTCGATGCCGCCCGCTTCCACCGCTCGGAGAACGGCATCGTGCTCGTCACCCGCGAAATGATCACCCGGCTGCAGTCATGAAGGTCCTCCACGTCGCGGCGGAGGTGTTCCCGCTGATCAAGACCGGCGGACTGGCCGACGTGGCGGGCGCCCTGCCGCCGGCGCTGGCGCAGCGCGGCGTGGACGTGCGGCTGATCCTGCCCGGCCTGCCGGCGATCTCCGACGCGGTGCTGCACCAGAAGAAGGTGTGCGAGATCGGCCCCGCGTTCGGCGCCGGCCGCGTCACGCTGCGCCTGGGCACCATGCCGTACACCCACCTGCCGGTGTACGTGGTCGATTCGCCGTACCTGTACCGGCGCGGCGGCAGCCCCTACCAGTCGAGCAACGGCCAGGAGTGGCTGGACAACCTGCAGCGCTTCGCCGCACTCGGCTGGGCCGCCGCCCACGTCGCCGCCGGCGACCTGGACCCCGACTGGACGCCCGACGTGATGCACGCCCACGACTGGCATGCGGCGATGTCCTGCGCCTACGTCGCGAGCCACCCGGCCACGGCCGCCGGCTCGGTCTACACCGTGCACAACCTGGCCTACCAGGGCCTGTTCGCGCAGGCCGACTTCCCGCTGCTCGGCCTGCCGGCGCGCTTCATGACGCCGCAGGCGCTCGAGTTCCACGGCCACCTGTCGTTCATGAAGGCCGGCCTGCAGTTCGCCGACCGCATCACCACCGTCAGCCCGACCTACGCCCACGAGATCGCGACGCACGAGTTCGGCAACGGCCTGGACGGCGTGATCCGCAGCCGCGTCGCCGACGTGTCGGGCATCCTGAACGGCGTCGACGGCGAGGTCTGGAACCCCGAGACCGACCCCGCGCTCGCGACGCGCTACACCGCCGATGACATGGCCGGCAAGGCGGCCTGCAAGGCGGCGCTGCAGGCCGAACTCGGGCTGGCGGCCGACCCGTCGGCGCTGCTGCTGGGCGTGGTCAGCCGGCTCACGCCGCAGAAGGGGCTGGACCTGGTCATCGCCGCCGTGCCCGGGCTGCTGCGCCGCGGCGTGCAGCTCGCGATCCAGGGCTCGGGCGATCCGTCGCTCGAAGCGGCCTTCCGCGCCGCCGCGCAGGCGCACCCGGACCGGGTAGCGGTGCGCATCGGCTACGACGAGGGTTTCGCGCACAAGCTGGTCGCCGGTTGCGACGTGATGCTGGTGCCGTCGCGCTTCGAGCCCTGCGGCCTGACGCAGCTCTACGCGCTGCGCTACGGCACGCTGCCGCTGGTGCGCCGCACCGGCGGCCTGGCCGACACCGTGGTGCACGCCGGCGACGACGCGCTGCAGCACGACCGCGCCACCGGCTTCAGCTTCGACGCCGCGACGCCCGCGGCGCTCGAAGGCGCGGTCGACCGCGCGCTGCAGGTGCACTCGCAGCCGGTCCTGTGGCGCCAGGTGATGCGCCGCGCGATGGCCCAGGATTTCTCCTGGGGCGGCGCAGCGTTGGCCTACACGCGCTTGTACGAAGACGTGATCGAGCAGCCGCGTCGGCGCTGAGGCCCGCCCGCCCGCGCCAGACGTCCATCGGCAAACGTTCACCGACCCCGCGACACCGGCCGACGACGATGGGCGACCCGAACGCTTCCACGATCGATTCCGCCTCGACGCTCGCTGGCGGCACCACTGCAGCTGCCGCCGCCGCCGCGCCGCCGCCGGTGCGCCTGTTTTACAGCTACGCCCACGAGGACGAGCCGTTGCGCGACGAACTCCAGGGCCACCTGAAGATCCTCGAACGCCGCGGCCTGCTCGCACCCTGGCACGACCGGCAGATCGTCGCCGGCAGCGCCTGGGACCGGCAGATCGACGAACACCTGCGCTCCGCCGACCTGGTGCTGCTGCTGATCAGCAAGGACTTCATCGAGTCCGACTACATCTTCGGCGTCGAGCTGGCCGCCGCGATGACGCGGCACGAACGGCAGGAGAGCGTCGTCGTGCCGGTTGTCGTGCGCGCGGTCGACCTCGACCCGGACGATGCCGACGCCTTCCCGTTCCTGAAACTGCAGGGCCTGCCGACCGACCTGCGGCCGGTGACGTCCTGGCCGAACCGCGACGAGGCCTGGACCAATGTCGCCAAGGGCATCCGCGGCGCGGTCAAGGCGATCCAGGCGCGGGCGGCCGTGGCGCCGGCGGGCGCCGAGCCGCCGGTGGTGGTTTCAGCTTCGGTTTCGGTGGCGGTGCCGGTACCGGTACCCGTGGCCCCGGCGCAGCGGTCCCCGGGTCCAGCGGTTCCGGTCGCGGAGCACGCCGCGCCAGCCGCGCGCTCGCTCCCGGCGCCCGATCCGGTGCTGCAGCGCGTCGTCGACGAGGTCGTCGAGCGCATCGGCGAAGCCCAGCTCCAGCGCGGCGGCGCGCCGATCGATCGCGTCGGGCTGATCCTCGGCGCGCGCGCGCTGATCGACCAGCCCGAGCCGCGGCGCATCCTGTGGGTCGACGACCGGCCGGAGGGCAACACCTTCGAGCGGGCCGCGCTCGCGAAGCTGCAGATCGAGGTCGTGACCGCCACGTCGACGGACGAGGCGCTGGCCCGCGTCGCCGAGTCTGCCCGCGCAGACAGCGAGAAATCGGGCGACGATGACCGGTTCCACCTCGTCATCACCGACTGGAGCCGCCCCGCCGAGCCGCCGGACGCCGCGCTGCTCCTGATGCGAAAGTTGCGCGACGCCGGCTGCGAGCTGCCGGTGATCGTCTACCACTTCGCGTTCGACGACGCCACGCGCGCCGCCCGCGCCGCCGCCGCGAAGGCCGCCGGCGCCGTCGGCGAGGCGGTGTTTCCGTCCGACCTGATGCTGCTGGTCGCGCGGGCGCTCGAGGGCTAGCGCAGTGTTCGACCCTGCGGCGCGAGCCGCCCGTCAGCCCATCCGCAGCGCGTCGTAGTCACCCTGCAGGCCGCGCCACACGCGCTCGGCCGTCAGCGGCATCTGCAACTGCTCCGCCGCGCGGCCCTGGCCGGCGCGGGCGAGCGCATCGACCACGGCGTTGACCACCGCCGGCGTCGCGCCGATCGTGCCCAGCTCGCCGACACCCTTGGAGCCCAGCACGTTGGTCAGGCACGGGATCGAGGTGTCGAAGCGGGTCTTGAAACCGCAGAACACCGACGCCACCGGCATCGCGTAGTCCATGAAGCTCGCGGTCAGCAACTGGCCGCTGTCGTGGTCGTACACGACCTGCTCGCACAGCGCCTGGCCGATGCCCTGCATCGCGCCGCCGTGGATCTGGCCCTCGACGATCGCCGGGCTGACCACGCGCCCGATGTCGTTGACCGACGCGTAGGCGGCGATCTGCACCTCGCCGGTGTCGGGGTCGATCTCGACCTCGCAGACGTGGCAGCCGTTCGGCCAGCTCGGCGCGCCGGCGCTGGCCGACGCGGCGACCTGGATGCGCTCGCCCGCCTGCTTCGCGGCCAGATCGAACAGGCCGATGCCGAGATCGGTGCCGACCACGCGGAAGCGGCCGGCGCGGTATTCGATGTCGCCGGGCGCCGCCTCGAGCGCGTCGGCGGCCAGCGATTTCGCGTGCTCGACGGTCTTTTCCGACGCCACCCGCACCGCGCCGCCGCCGGTGAACAGCGAGCGCGAACCGGCGCTGCCGAAGCCGTTGGCGCGGTCGGTGTCGCCCTGCGCGATGCGGATGCGCTCGATCGGCACGCCGAACACGTCGACGGCGAGCTGGGCGTAGCTGGTGGCGATGCCCTGGCCCATCGCCTGCGTGGCGCAGACCAGCTCGATGCTGCCGTCGCCGCTCACGTTGACCTCGACCCGCTCGTCAAGCGCGCCGCCGCCCGTCCACTCCAGGAAGGTCGCGATGCCGCGCCCGCGCAGCCGCCCGCGGGCCGCGCTCTCGGCGCGCCGCGCGTCGAAGCCGGCCCAGTCGGCCAGTTCCAGCCCCTGGTCGAGGATCGATTCGAAGCGCCCGCTGTCGTAGGTCTGCGCCATCGGGCTGGTGTAGGGCATCTGCTCGGGGCGGATCATGTTGCGCCGGCGGATCTCCGCCGGGTCGAGCCCGATCTCGCGCGCCGCCGCGTCGAGCAGCCGCTCGATGAGGTAGATCGCCTCGGGCCGGCCGGCGCCGCGGTAGGCGCCGGTGGGCGCGGTGTTCGTCATCACCGCGCTCAGGTGCAGCGCGATCGTCGGGATGTCGTAGATGCTGGTGCTGACCCAGGGGCCGACCAGCAACGGGATGATCGTGCCCGGCACCGTGGCGTAGGCGCCGACGTTCGCCAGCGTGCGCACGCGCAGCGCCAGCACGCGGCCATCAGCGTCCAGCGCCAGCTCGGCGCGGCTGACCTGGTCGCGCCCGGCGCCGGCGGACAGGAAATCCTCGATGCGCTGGGCGCACCAGCGCACCGGCCGGCCGAGCTGCCGCGCCGCGTGGGCGACGACGAGGTCCTCCGGGTAGGCGCCGCCCTTCATGCCGAAGCCGCCGCCGACGTCGCCCACCAGCACCCGCACGCCGTCCTTGGTCAGGCCGGGCAGCGCGCCGGCGATCGCGTCGCGCACGCCGGTCGGCATCTGGTTGCTGATGCGCACGACCAGCCGGCCGCCGTCGTCGACCTCGGCCACGATGACCCGGGGCTCGATCGGGCAGGCGGCGAGCCGCTGGTTCACCAATTCCAGCGACACCGTGTGCGCCGCGGCGGCGAACGCCCGCGCGGCGGCGGCCGCGTCGCCGTGGTGCGCCTCGGCGGCGATGTTGTCGGGTGCCTGCGGGCACAGCACGGCGGCGCCGTCGGAACCGGCGGCGCCGATCGCCTGCACCGGGTCGACGACCGACGGCAGGTCCTCGAAGTCGACCATCAGCGCGTCGATCGCCTCGGCGGCGATCAACGGCGTCTCGGCGACGACTGCCGCCACCGCTTCGCCGGCATAGCGCGCGAACTCGTGCGCCAGCGGCCGGCGCGGCGCGGTGGCCATCGGCGAGCCGTCCGGGCGGTTGAAGTGCAGCGACGCGGGCATCGCCTTCACGCCGGCCGCGACCAGGTCGGCGCCGGTGTACACCGCCAGCACGCCGGGGATCGCCAGCGCGGCGGCGGTGTCGATCGCGCCGATGCGCGCGTGCGCATGCGGCGAGCGCAGGAACACCAGGTGCGCCTGCCGCGGCCGCACCAGGTCGTCAGTGAAGCGCCCGCGGCCGCTGAGCAGCGCGGCATCCTCGATGCGGGCGACGGTCTTGCCGCTGCCGAAGCGGCCGATGTCCGGCGTGCCGTCCGGGATCGCGTCGGTTGTGCGGGCACTCATCGGGGCACCCCGCGGCCCGTGGCAGAACCGCCCGGGCGGCAGCATTCGGGCGCGCGGCGGCCCGGCGGGCTCGCCGCGGGACACCGAGAGTCACGCGTGAACGCGATGGGCAAGGGCGGGCAGGGCGAGGGCAGCGACATCGGGATGAACTCCGTGGGCAGAACGACGCATCCTAGTGCAGTGTTCGACGCCAAGCGGCACATCAAGCCGCGTCTTTGCCGCCCTGGCGTCGTTGCAAATCCTCGCGATGCCTCGGGGCATCGCTCCGGTTTGCGCCTGGCCAGGACGACAAATCCATCGGTTTACTTAAGTGCCGCCTGGCGTCGAAC
>JBGAMJ010000167.1:0-12100 GCA_044223035.1 Piscinibacter sp. | reverse complement strand
CGGCGCGTCCGCGTTCGAGGTCGATGGTCTCGACGGCACGCCCGCAGCGGATCGTCGCGCCGTGGCGTGTCGCCAGCGCGGCCAGCATCTCGGCGATGCGGTACATGCCGCCCTCGATGCACCAGACGCCGGCGCGCTCGACATGCGCGATCAGCATCAGCGTGGCCGGCGCGAGGAACGGCGACGACCCGCAATACGTCGCATAGCGGCCGAACAACTGGCGCAGCCGCGGGTCCGTGAAATGCCCGGACAGCTCGCGCCACAGCGTGGCGAACGGCGAGATGCGCAGCAGCCCCGGCAGGCCGGCCAGCCCGCTGCGCCACAGCAGCGACACCGGGTTCGGGCGCGAGCCGCACAGGTAGGGCTCGCGCAGGCTGTCGTGCACGCGGCGCGCGCGCTCGCTGAACGCGCGGAAGGCGCGCGCATCGGCGGCACCCGAGAGCCCGCCGATCGCGTCGGCCGAACGGTCCAGGTCGGCGTGCAGGTCGAGCCGGCCGCCGTCGGGCCAGGCGTGGCGCGCCAGCACCGACACCGGGTGCATCGGCAGCAGGTCGTCGAGCCGGGCGCCGGCATCGGCCACGAGCTGCTCGAACACCCAGCGCAACGTGAACACCGTCGGCCCGGCGTCCATCGCCCGGCCGCCGGACACCACCCGGCGCAGCTTGCCGCCCGGCCGCTCCGCCGCCTCGACGACGGTGACCGCCAGGCCGCGCACGGCCAGGTCGAGCGCGCAGGCGAGCCCGCCGATGCCGGCGCCGACGACGATCACCGACCGGCGTGCCATGGCTCCGCCGGCTCGCCCCGCCGCCCCAGCGCGGTGCAAGTCCCGCCGGCGGTTTGTTGACGTGCGTCCTGCATGTGTCTATTCTGACTGACACATTGACGTGACGACAATCGTTTACATATCCCGTGCGCCCGCCGCATCGGGGGGAGTGCCACGATGGACCTGCGCGCGCGGATCGACCTTTCATTGACCCAGGTGATCGGCCGTGTCGCGAGCCCTTCCGGGCCGCCGCGCCTGCTGGCCGCGGTGCGCCACGCGGTGTTTCCCGGCGGTGCGCGGATCCGCCCGCAGTTGTGCCTGTCGGTCGCGATGGCCTGCGGCGACGACCGGCCGAACCTGTCGGACGCGGCGGCGTCGGCGATCGAGCTGCTGCACTGCGCCTCGCTCGTCCACGACGACCTGCCGTGCTTCGACGACGCGCCGCTGCGCCGTGGCGTGCCCAGCGTGCACCGCGCCTTCGGCGAGCGGCTCGCGGTGCTGTCGGGCGACGCGCTGATCGTGATGGCCTTCCAGGCGCTGTCGGATGCGGCGGGGCTGGCGCACGACCGCGCGGTGCGGCTGGTCGCCACCGTCGCGCGCGGCGTGGGCATGCCGCACGGCATCGTTGCCGGCCAGGCCTGGGAGTGCGAGCCGCACTGCGCGCTGAGCGACTACCAGCGCGCCAAGACCGGCGCGCTGTTCTCGGCCGCGACGATGGCCGGCGCGATCGCCGCCGGCGCCGACGGCGAACCCTGGCGTCCCTTCGGGGAGGCGCTGGGCGAGGCCTACCAGGTGGCCGACGACATCCGCGACGTGGTGGCCGACCCGATCCTGCTCGGCAAGCCGATCGGCCGCGACGCCGCGCTCGGCCGGCCCAGCGCGGCCGACGCGCAGGGCGTCGCCGGCGCGATCCGGCGCTTCGACCAGCTCGTGACCGCGGCGGCGGCGGCCATCCCGCGCTGCCACGGCGCCGGCCGCCTGCGCGCGCTGCTGCGGGCCGAGGCCGAGCGGCTGGTGCCGCAGAGCGTGACCGGCGGCGCGACCTCGGTGCCGGTGGCGGCCTGATCCGCCGCGGCGGGTCGACGGGACCGGCGGACGCCCCCGCTCCCGCCGCTCGCTGCACTGCCGCCGCCGCCGACCCGGGACGTTCACGCATGGCGCTGCTCGAAGCTTCGGTCTCCGGCGATCCGGCCGATCTTCTGCCGGTGGAACGGGAGCCGGCGCAGCGCGAGCCGGCCGACCCCGAGCCGGGCGACCGAGCACCGGCGAATCGTGATCCGGCCCACCGAGTGCCGGCGCGCCGTGAGCCGGCCGACGGTGAGCCAGCCCGCCATGCGCCAGCCCGCCGTGAGCCAGCCCGATGTGAGCCTGCCCACCGCGAGCCAGCCGTTCGCGAGCCCGCGGAAGCCGATCCGCCCGGTGCCCTCGCGCGCGGGCTCGACACCCTGCGCGCCTGGCGCGACCGCTGCGTCGCGAGCCCGGCGTTCCAGCGCGCGGCCGCGCGCTTCCCGCTGACGCGGCCGATCGCGCGGCGGCGTTCGCGCGAGGTGTTCGACCTGGTCGCCGGCTTCGTCTACACCCAGGTGCTGCTCGCCTGCGTGCGGCTCGGGCTGTTCGACACGCTGGCCGAGTCGCCGCGCCGGGCCGACGAGCTGGCGTCGCGCTGGAACCTGCGGCTCGACGCGGCGGAGCGCCTGCTGGCCGCGGCGGTGGCGCTGCGGCTGGTCGAGCCGCGCGCCGGCGGCCGCTACGGCCTCGGGCCGCTGGGCGCGCCGCTGGCCATGCGGCACGGCGCTCGCGTCGATGATCGAGCACCACGCGGCGCTGTACGCCGACCTGCAGGACCCGGTCGCGCTGCTGCGCGGCAGCGCCGGCCCCGGCCGGCTCGCCGGCTACTGGCCGCACGCCGGTGCCGCCGAGCCGGCCGCGCTGGATGCCGGCCGCGTCGCCGCGTATTCGTCGCTGATGGCGGCGTCGCAGCCGCTGGTCTCCGAGCTGGTGCTGGATGCGTACCGTTTCAGCCGCCACCGCCAGGTGCTCGACGTGGGCGGCGGCGAGGGCGCCTTCCTCTGCGCGGTGGCGCGCCGCGCGCCCGCGCTGCGGCTGCAGTTGTTCGACCTGCCGGCGGTGGCCGAACGGGCCCGCCTGCACTTCGCGGCCCAGGGGCTGGCCGGGCGGGCCGAGGCGGTGGGCGGCGATTTCCTCGTCGATGCGCTGCCGCGCGGTGCCGACCTGGCGACGCTGGTGCGCGTGGTGCACGACCACGACGACGCGCGTGCGATGTGCGTGCTGCGCGCGGTGCACGCCGCATTGCCGCCGGGCGGGCGCTTGCTGCTGGCCGAGCCGATGGCGCAGACGCCCGGTGCGCAGGCGATGGGCGACGCCTACTTCGGCATCTACCTGCTGGCGATGGGCCGCGGCCGGCCGCGCAGCGCCGCGGTGCTGGGCGAGATGCTGCGCGCCGCCGGCTTCGATCGCGTGCGCGCGCTGTCGAGCGCGCTGCCGCTGCAGACCGGCGTGCTGCTGGCCACGCGGGCGTCGGCGTAAACCCTCAACCGTGAAGCGTCATTTAAAGTTGACACATCACGCAGTAAGCATACGATGACACGCAGAGATTCCCCACGGGTCAGCGCATGCACACCACCGCCGTCGTCCTCGAACAGCCGCAGCATCTGAAGGTCGAGCGCCTGCCGCTGACGGCTGCCGGCGACGACGACGTGGTCGTCGACATCGACTGGAGCGGCATCAGCACCGGCACCGAGAAGCTGCTGTGGGATGGCCGCATGCCGAGCTTCCCCGGCATGGGCTACCCGCTGGTGCCGGGCTACGAATCGGTCGGCCGCGTCAGCGCGGCGGGCCGCCACGCCGAGTCGCTGATCGGGCAGACGGTGTTCGTGCCCGGCGCGCGCTGCTACGGCGAGGTGCGCGGGCTGTTCGGCGGCGCGGCCTCGCGCATCGTGACCGGCGCGGCGCGCGTGCTGCCGGTGCGGCCGGCGCTGGGCGAGAGCGCGGTGCTGCTGGCGCTGGCCGCGACGGCCTACCACGCGGTCGCCTGCGGCGGCCAGCGCGAGCACCCGACGCCGCCGGAACTGATCGTCGGCCACGGCGTGCTCGGCCGGCTGATGGCGCGCATGACGGTGGCCGGCGGCTACCCCGCGCCGACCGTCTGGGAGACCGACCCGACGCGCAGCGGCGGCGCCGACGGCTACCCGGTCGTGCTGCCCGACGACGACCCGCGGCGCGACTACCGGACGATCTACGACGCCAGCGGCGACGCCACGCTGCTCGACCGGCTGATCGCGCGCCTCGCGCCCGGCGGCGAGGTGGTGCTGGCCGGCTTCTATTCGCAGCCGCTGCAGTTCGATTTCGCGCCCGCCTTCATGCGCGAGGCGCAGATCCGCGCCGCCGCCGAATGGAAGCGGCCCGACCTGCTGGCCGTGCAGCAGCTGATCGAGACCGGGCGGGTGACGCTGGACGGGCTGATCACGCACCACGAGCGGCCGGCGCATGCGGACGCGGCCTACCGCACCGCATTCGGCGACACCCACTGCCTGAAGATGATCCTGGACTGGAGAACCTGCTCATGAACGCTGCCCCGGTGATGTTCATGAAGGAGCAGCTTCGCGCCGAGGCTGCGATCGAGCCCGATCCGGTGGCCACCTCGCCGGCCGCCAAGACCACGCAGATCATCGCGATCTACGGCAAGGGCGGCATCGGCAAGAGCTTCACGCTCGCCAACCTCAGCTACATGATGGCCCAGCAGGGCAAGAAGGTGCTGCTGATCGGCTGCGACCCGAAGAGCGACACCACCAGCCTGCTGTTCGGCGGCAAGGCCTGCCCGACCATCATCGAGACCAGCTCGCGCAAGAAGCTCGCCGGCGAGGCGGTGGCGATCGGCGACGTCTGCTTCAAGCGCGACGGCGTGTTCGCGATGGAACTCGGCGGCCCCGAGGTCGGCCGCGGTTGCGGCGGCCGCGGGATCATCCACGGCTTCGAGACGCTGGAGAAGCTCGGCTTCCACGACTGGGGCTTCGACTACGTGCTGCTCGACTTCCTCGGCGACGTGGTCTGCGGCGGCTTCGGCCTGCCGATCGCGCGCGACATGTGCCAGAAGGTCATCGTCGTGGCGAGCAACGACCTGCAGAGCCTGTACGTCGCCAACAACGTCTGCTCGGCGGTGGAGTACTTCCGCAAGCTCGGCGGCAACGTCGGCGTGGCCGGCATGGTGATCAACAAGGACGACGGCACCGGCGAGGCCGCGGCGTTCGCCGGCAAGGCCGGCATCCCGGTGCTGGCGGCGATCCCGGCGCACGAGGACATCCGGCGCAAGAGCGCGAGCTACGAGATCATCGGCCGGCCCGGCACCGCCTGGGCCTCGCTGTTCGAGGAACTGGCGCAGAACGTGGCCGAGGCGCCGCCGGTGCGGCCCAAACCGCAGACGCAGGACCAGTTGCTGGGCCTGTTCTCGGCCGACAGCGTGGGCCGCAACGTCGTGCTCGAGCCGGCGACGATCGTCGACATGGTCGGCCGGGCGGAGGTCGTCAAGGCCTCGCTCGAAGTCGTCTACGACGCTGCCTGAACGGGCCCGACGCGATGGACACCGCGATGCCCGAGCCGACACCCGCCGCGCCCCCGGCGGACGACGGCTCCGGCTGCCACTCCGGCCGTGAACGCCTGCTCGCCGCCGCGCAGGCGGCCGGCAAGAGCGAGACGCTCGAACGCTATGCCGCGGACTATCCGCGCGGCCCGCACGACCAGCCTCAGAGCATGTGCCCGGCCTTCGGCTCGCTGCGCGTGGGCCTGCGCATGCGCCGCACCGCGACCATCCTCAGCGGCTCGGCCTGCTGCGTCTACGGGCTGACCTTCACCTCGCACTTCTACGGCGCGCGCCGCAGCGTGGGCTACGTGCCGTTCAACAGCGAGAGCCTGGTCACCGGCAAGCTGTTCGAGGATATCCGCGAGGCCGTGCACGCGCAGGCCGACCCCGAGCGGCTCGATGCGATCGTGATCATCAACCTGTGCGTGCCCACCGCCAGCGGCGTGCCGCTGCAGCTGCTGCCGAAGCAGATCAACGGCGTGCGCGTGATCGGCATCGACGTGCCCGGCTTCGGCGTGCCCACGCACGCCGAGGCGAAGGACGTGCTGGCCGGCGCGATGCTGAAGTACGCGCGCGGCGAGGCCGAGGCCGGCCCGGTGGCGGCGCCGCGGCAGGGCGTGTCCGGCAAGCCGACGGTGACGCTGCTGGGCGAGATGTTCCCGGCCGACCCGATCGGCATCGGCGTGATGCTCGAGCCGATGGGCTTGGCCGCCGGCCCGGTGGTGCCGACGCGCGAATGGCGCGAGCTGTATGCCGCGCTCGACTGCGCGGCGGTCGCCGCGATCCACCCGTTTTACACCGCCAGCGTGCGCGAGTTCGAGGCCGCCGGCCGCACCGTGATCGGCTCGGCGCCGGTCGGCGTGGACGGCACCGAGGCCTGGCTGCAGGCGATCGGCCAGGCCACCAACGTGCCGCAGGCGCTGATCGACGCGGCCAAGCAGCGCATGCTGCCGGCGATCCGCGGCGCGCTGGCGCGCATGCCGGTGACAGGCCGCATCACCGTCAGCGGCTACGAAGGCAGCGAGCTGCTGGTCGCGCGCCTGCTGATCGAGAGCGGCGCCGAGGTGCCCTACGTCGGCACCGCCTGCCCGCGCACCGCCTGGAGCGAGCCCGACCGCGAATGGCTGGCTGCGCGCGGCGTGCACGTGCAGTACCGCGCCTCGCTGGAGCAGGACCTGGCGGCGATACGCGACGCGAAGCCCGATCTGGTGATCGGCACCACGCCGGTCGTGCAGGCGGCCAAGGAGGCGACGATCCCGGCGCTGTACTTCACGAACCTGATCTCCGCCCGGCCGCTGATGGGCCCGGCCGGCGCCGGCTCGCTGGCCCAGGTGGTCAACGCGGCGATCGCGAACAAGGGCCGCTTCGAGGCGATGAAGGCGTTCTTCGGCAGCACCGGCGAAGGCGACCGTGCCGGCGTGTGGGAGGGGGTGCCGGAGCTGCACCCCGAGTTCCGCGCCGACACCCGCCGCCAGGTCATCAAGCTCCACAAGAAGCGCAAAGCCGAGGAGATGATCTGATGACGACCCCCGAGCTCGCTGCGCTCGCGGCCCCCCGAGGGGGCGCGCAGGGCCCTTCGGGCGGCCGGGCGGCCCCTGCGTTCATCTTGGACCACGACCGTGCCGGCGGCTACTGGGGCGCCGTCTACGTGTTCACGGCTATCAAGGGCCTGCAGGTGGTGATCGACGGCCCGGTGGGCTGCGAGAACCTGCCGGTGACGAGCGTGCTGCACTACACCGACGCGCTGCCGCCGCACGAACTGCCGATCGTCGTCACCGGGCTGGCCGAGGAACAGCTCGGGCGCGAGGGCACCGAGGGCGCGATGAAGCGCGCCCACGCGGTGCTCGACCCGGACCTGCCGAGCGTCGTCGTCACCGGCTCGATCGCCGAGATGATCGGCGGCGGCGTCACGCCCGAGGGCACGACGATCCAGCGCTTCCTGCCGCGCACGATCGACGAGGACCAGTGGCAATGCGCCAACCGCGCGATCTACTGGCTGTGGCAGCAGTACGGGCTGCGCAAGGTGCCGGCGCGGGTGCGCAAGGACGGCGAGCGGCCGCGCGTCAACCTGATCGGCCCGAGCTACGGCATGTTCAACGGGCCGAGCGACCTGGCCGAGATCCGCCGCCTGGTGCAGGGCATCGGCTGCGAGGTGAACCTGGTGTTCCCGCTGGGCAGCCACCTGGTCGACGTGCCGCGGCTGGTCGAGGCCGACGTCAACATCTGCCTGTACCGCGAATACGGCCGCATGCTGTGCGAGGCGCTGGACCGGCCCTACCTGCAGGCGCCGATCGGCCTGCACTCGACCACCGCCTTCCTGCGCGAACTCGGCCGGCTCACCGGGCTCGACCCCGAGCCCTTCATCGAGCGCGAGAAGCACACCACGATCAAGCCGATCTGGGACCTGTGGCGATCGGTGACTCAGGACTTCTTCGGCACCGCGAACTTCGCCGTCGTCGCCAACGAGACCTACAGCCGCGGCATCCGCCACTTCCTCGAGGACGAACTGGGCCTGCCGTGCAACTTCGCGGTGGCGCGCAAGCCGGGCATGAAGACCGACAACGCCGAGGTGCGGCGCCTGGTGCAGGAGAAGACGCCGCTGGTGATGTTCGGCTCCTACAACGAGCGCATGTACCTGGCCGAGAAGGAGGCCGCGCCGGCCGGGCGCGGGCCGGGCATGAAGGCGTCGTACATCCCGGCCTCGTTCCCCGGTGCGGTGATCCGCCGCGCCACCGGCACGCCGTTCATGGGCTACGCGGGCGCGACCTGGCTGGTGCAGGAGTTCTGCAACGCCCTGTTCGATGCGCTCTTCCACATCCTGCCGCTGGGCACCGAGCTCGACCGTGTCGACCCGACGCCGGCACGCCGCCACGACGAACTGCCCTGGGACGACGACGCGCGCAGCCGGCTCGACGCCGCGGTCGACGCCCAGCCGGTGCTGGTGCGCATCTCGGCCGCCAAGCGCCTGCGTGACGAGGCCGAGCGCAATGCCCGTGCCGCCGGCCGCTCGCGCGTCACGCGCGACTGCGTGCCGGGCGCGGAGTCCGGCAGCGCGTCGGGCAGCGCGCCCGGCGTGACGACCGGCCTGACGACCGGCGCGGGGGCCACGGCATGAACACAGCGGAACTGATCCGGGCCCGTCGAGCCCAGGCAGCCCCTGCCGCGCGGGAGATGCGCGGTGTCGGCCGGAAGGCCAATCTCGGAAGGAACCCAACCCATGCCTGATCCCAGAAGCGGCTCACTGTCCGGCCTGACCGAACAGGAAGCCAAGGAATTCCACGGCGTGTTCATGTCCAGCTTCATCGGCTTCACCGCCGTGGCGGTCGTGGCGCACATCCTCGTCTGGATGTGGCGTCCCTGGCTCTGAACCTGCCCTGTCACTGAAGGGGGAAGACCATGACGGACCTGGTCCACCGCGCGATCGACACGCCCACCCGCGGCGAGTCGCGCGCCTACGTCGGCATCTACCTGGCGAGCTTCGTGGTGCTGCTGCTGATCGCGCTCGTCGGTCAGTTGCTGTTCCTGCGCTGGCGTGCCTGGCTGCCCGGCGCCGAAGGGGGGCAGTCCCTCGTCGGCAGCGTCCGTTCGGCTGTCTACACCTTCATGTCGTACCTGAACTAGGAGAACTGAAACATGTGGAGAATCTGGTTGCTCTTCGATCCGCGCCGCGCGCTGGTGGCGTTGTTCGTGTTCCTGTTCGTGCTCGCGCTGCTGATCCACTTCATCCTGCTGAGCACCGACAAGTTCAACTGGCTCGACGGCTCGCATGCCAAGGCCGTGGCGGCGCAGAACTCGTCGATGCCCGCGCCCGCACCCAAGCAATAGCGTCGACGCTCGCTTCGGCATCGGCCGGCGGGCCGCACGGGTGCCTCCCGTGCCGGCTCGCCCGCCCTGCAACTTTTCGGCTGGCTGATCGGGGGCACTCATGGCCATGCTCAGTTTCGAACGCAAGTACCGCGTGCGCGGCGGCACGCTGATCGGTGGCGACCTGTTCGACTTCTGGGTCGGGCCGTTCTTCGTCGGCTTCTTCGGCGTCACCACGATCTTCTTCGCCACCGTCGGCACGCTGCTGATCGTCTGGGGCGCCTCGCAGGGGCCGACCTGGAACCTGTGGCAGATCAGCATCGCCCCGCCCGACCTGAAATACGGCCTCGGCATGGCACCGCTGCTCGAGGGCGGGCTGTGGCAGCTCATCACCGTCTGCGCGCTCGGCGCGTTCGTGTCGTGGGCGCTGCGCGAGGTCGAGATCTGCCGCAAGCTGGGCATCGGCTACCACGTGCCGATCGCCTTCGGCTTCGCGATATTCGCCTACGTGACGCTGGTGGTGATCCGCCCGCTGCTGCTCGGCGCCTGGGGCCACGGCTTCCCGTACGGGATCATGAGCCACCTCGACTGGGTGTCGAACACCGGCTACCAGTACCTGCACTTCCACTACAACCCGGCGCACATGCTGGCGGTGAGCTTCTTCTTCGCCACCACCTTCGCGCTGTCGCTGCACGGCTCGCTGATCCTGTCGGCCACCAACCCCGCCAAGGGCGAGACGGTGAAGACGGCCGAGCACGAGAACACCTTCTTCCGCGACACCATCGGCTATTCGATCGGCACGCTGGGCATCCACCGCCTGGGCCTGTTCCTGGCGCTGTCCGCCGGCTTCTGGAGCGCGGTGTGCATCGTCATCAGCGGCCCGTTCTGGACCCGCGGCTGGCCCGAGTGGTGGGGCTGGTGGCTGAACCTGCCGATCTGGCGCTGAGCCGCCGCACCCACCGCCGTCCGAGGAGACACGCATGGCGCAATACCAGAACCTCTTCACGACCGTGCAGGTGCACGCGCCGTCTTACCCCGGCGTGAGCCTCGGGCGCGACGAGCACGAGCGCCGCGGCACGCCGTCGCACTGGCATCTGCTGGGGCGCATCGGCGATGCGCAGATCGGGCCGATCTACCTCGGCTGGCTGGGCGTGGCCTCGCTGGTCTGCGGCTTCCTCGCGATCGAGATCATCGGCCTGAACATGTGGGCCTCGGTCGGCTGGGATCCGGTGCAGTTCGTGCGGCAGCTGCCCTGGCTGGCGCTGGAGCCGCCGCCGCCCGGCAACGGGCTGAAGCTGCCCGACCTGGCGCACGGCGGCTGGTGGCTGATGGCGGGCTTCTTCCTGACGACTTCGATCCTGCTGTGGTGGACGCGCATGTACCGCCGCGCCCGCGCGCTCGGCATGGGCACGCACGTGGCCTGGGCCTTCGCCGCGGCGATCTGGCTGTACCTGGTGCTCGGCTTCATCCGCCCGCTGCTGATGGGCTCGTGGGGCGAGGCGGTGCCGTTCGGCATCTTCCCGCACCTGGACTGGACGGCGGCGTTCTCGATCCGCTACGGCAACCTGTTCTACAACCCGTTCCACATGCTGTCGATCGCGTTCCTGTACGGCTCGACGCTGCTGTTCGCGATGCACGGCGCCACCATCCTCGCGGTCAGCCGCTTCGGCGGCGAGCGCGAGATCGAGCAGATCGTCGACCGTGGCACCGCCAGCGAGCGCGCCGCGCTGTTCTGGCGCTGGACGATGGGCTTCAACGCGACGATGGAGTCGATCCACCGCTGGGCCTGGTGGTTCGCGGTGCTGTGCCCGCTGTGCGGCGGCATCGGCATCCTGCTGACCGGCACGGTGGTCGACAACTGGTACCTGTGGGGTCAGAAGCACGGACTGGTCGCCGATTATCCGGCGCAGAACCCGAACCTGACGCCCGCCGATCTCGAGAAGCTCCGGGGCCGCTATTCGGGAACCCAGCCGGACAGCTTCCCGAGCTACCAGCCGGTGGCGCCGGTGGTGGTACCCGTGGTGACCTCGACGGAGATCATCTCCGCGATCGGCAAGACCGGGCGCATCGCGACCGAGGCGATCCTGTTCGAGGTGGGGAGCAACGCGATCCTGCCGGAGTCGAAGCCGCAGCTGGCCGAAATCGGCCGCGCGCTGTCCGACCAGCCGAAGCTCGCGCTGGTCATCGAAGGCCACACCGACAGCATGGGGGTCGCCGACAGCAACCAGGTGCTCTCCGAGCGGCGCGCTAACGCGGTCCGGGACTACCTGGTGACGAACTTCAAGGTGGCGCCGGCCCGGCTGACCGCCGTCGGCTACGGGTCCTCTCGCCCCATCGCGGCGAATGACACTCCTGAAGGACGCGCGCACAACCGGCGTGTCGAACTGGTGAAGCCATGACCAACGCATCTGGAAGGTTGGTACCCAGCTGGATCGCCCGCGGAGGCGCACTCGTCCTCGCGGTTGCCATCCTGACGCTCGGCGCGACGGGCTGCGAAATCGGCCGCAAATATTCGACCCAGCGTGCCTACCGCGGCACCGGCATGGAGAACATCTATGACCGGACGGTCCTCGACGCGAAGGCCACCGCGGTCGCGGCGAAGATCCCGGCAACCCTCCCGGCGGCGCCGCCGCCAAGCGCGGGCCCGCTGCCGTGGCGGAATGTGCAGGTGCTCAACGACATCGGTGCGGCGGAATTCACCCGGACCATGCTGGCGATGAGCACCTGGGTGGCGGGCACGGGCAACTGTGCCTATTGCCACAACATCGCGGCGCCGTTGGACGATACCCTGCCGAACGGCAAGCCGATCTATACCAAGATCGTCGCGCGCCGGATGCTCCAGATGGTCAGGAACATCAATGGCAATTACGCCGGACACGTCGCCAATACCGGCGTGACCTGCTACACCTGCCATCTCGGCAAGCCGATCCCGAACG
>JBGAMJ010000166.1:0-12228 GCA_044223035.1 Piscinibacter sp. | reverse complement strand
GGTCGATGTCGCCCTCCCAGGCGGCGATCGCGACGGTGGCGACGCAGTTGCCGACCAGGTTGCCGAGCGCGCGGGCGATGCCCATGAACCAGTCGACCGACAGCACCAGCACGAGGCCGATCGCCGGGATCGCGGGGATCGCCTGCAGCGTGGCGGCCAGCACCACGATCGCCGAACCCGGCACGCCGTGCGCGCCCTTGGAGGTGACCAGCGAGATCGCCAGGATCGTCAGCAGGTCGGACATCGAGATCGGCGTGTTGGTGGCCTGCGCGATGAACACCGCCGCCAGCGTGATGTAGATCGAGAACGCGTCGAGGTTGAACGAATAGCCGGTCGGGATCACCAGGCCGACCGTCGAGTCGCGGATGCCCATCTTCTTCAGCTTGGCCATGATCTGCGGCAGCACGCTGTCCGACGAGGTGGTCGCGAACACCACCATCAGCTCCTCGCGCAGGTACTTCAGCAGCTTGACGATCGAGAAGCCGGAGACGCGCATGATCGCGCCGAGGATCACGAACACGAAAATCAGCACCGCGGCGTAGAACAGCACGACCAGCATGCCGAGCTGCTTCAGCGAGCCGATGCCGTACTTGCCGACCGTGAACGCGATCGCGCCGAGCACGCCCAGCGGGGCCAGCTTGATGATGATCCCCATGGTCTTGAACAGCGCCAGGCCGAGCTCGTCGATCAGCCCGGCGACGCGCTGGCCGCGTTCGCCCAGCAGCGCCAGCGCGCAGCCGAACAGCACCGCGAACATCAGCACCTGCAGCACGTCGCCGGTGGCGAAGGCGCTGACCACCGTGGTGGGGATCAGCTTCATCGCAAACTCGGTGAAGCCTCCGCCGGTCAGCTTGCCGGCGTTCTCGGTGTAGGCGCTCATCGCCTTCGCGTCCAGCGTGGCCGGGTCGACGTTCATGCCGACGCCGGGCTGGAACACGAACGCGAGCAGCAGCCCGAGGCCCAGCGCCACCGTCGTGACCACCTCGAAGTAGATCAGCGACTTGACGCCGACCCGGCCGACGCGCTTCAGGTCACCGGTGCCGGCGATGCCGTGCACGACGACGCAGAACACGATCACCGGGATCAGCATCTTGACCAGCTTGATGAAGCCGTCGCCGAGCGGTTTGAGCTTGGCCGCCGATTCCGGCCAGACCAGGCCGATGACGACGCCGAGAATCAGCGCCAGGACGACCTGGCCGAACAGTGAACGCAGGAAACGGGGCATGAACACCTCCAAGGGCTGGGGGAACTGGTCCTCAAACGAGGATCACAAGCTTGTAGACAAGCAATGTAGGCAATAAAACGCCGACCGTGGTCAGGGTTTTCGCCAAGTTCCCGCTATGCAGGGTCAATGCCTGCCCGCCGGGCGCTCACAGGCCGCACTTGCAGGCTGGACGGCGCCGCGGTGGTGCCGAACGGCGCCGCGCTGGTGCCGCGGTGGTGCCGCGGTGGTGCCGCGAGGGGCGGCACGCAGCGGGCGAATGGGTGTGCGCACGCGCGGACGCACGCGACCGCCCCGGCCCGGTGCCCGGCGGCCCCGTGCCCGTGCATGCGGGGCGATGGGTGAGGTAGCGGCGCTCAGCCGGCCGGCGGAGCCGGCGGCGCCTTGTCGCTCCACAGCGTGCCGCCGGTGGCCCAGTCCTGGCGCGCGATGTCGAAGAACACGATGTCCACGCCGTCGGGCGAGCCGCCCAAGGTCGCCACGGTGGCGTCGGTCAGGGCCTTGGCCAGCGCGCGCTTCTGCTCGACGGTGCGGCCTTCGAAGAGTTCGACTCGGATGGTCGGCATGGGAATGCTCCGGTGGCGCCGGGCTGCGGGCCCGGCGGTGGGGTCGTGCGGTGGGGGTTGTGGTGCGGGTGACGAACGGCGTCGGGCAGCGGCGGGAGGGTCAGTCGCGAAAACCCGGCGACAGCCGGTCCGCGCGGCGCAGCAGCGCCGGCCATTCGACGTCGCCGTCCCATTCGCGGCCGTCGCCCACCCATTGGCGATGGGTGCGCGACGCGACCTCGTCGCTGACCACCTGCAGCCGGCCGCCGGTGGCGGCCATCGCGCGCAGCTGCGCCTGCGCCGCGCGTTCGAGCAGGTGCATCAGCATCCAGGCCTCGGCGACGCTGCGGCCGACCGTCAGCGTGCCGTGGTTCTCGAGCAGCAGCCCGTCCAGCGCACCCAGGTTGGCGACCAGCCGGCGCTGCTCGCCCGCGCCGAGCGCGAGGCCCTCGTAGCCGTGGCGGCCGAGCCGGCGGTGCAGCCGCATCGCGAACTGCGAGGTGGCGAGCAGTCCCTCGGGCACCATCGACAGCGCCACGCCCCAGGGCGTGTGCAGGTGGATCACGCACTCGACCTCGGGCCGCGCCGCATGCACCGCGCCGTGGATCGTGAAACCGGTCGGGTTGACCGCGCGGCCGGAGCCGTCGATCACCCGGCCCTGCGCGTCGATCTTGACCAGGCTCGACGCGGTGATCTCGTCGAAGGTCCAGCCGAACGGGTTGATCAGGTAGTTGCCGGGCTCGCCCGGCACGCTGGCCGACAGGTGGGTGTAGACGGTATCGTCCCAGCCGGCGAGCGCCGACAGCCGGTAGGCGGCGGCGAGGTCGACGCGCACCTGCGCCTCGGTGCGCGGCGGGCGATGCGGGCCATCGGCCGGCGCGTGGGCGGGCGATGCGGAATCGGGTGGTTCGGCAGGCAGCACGCGGGCTTCCCTCGGGGCGGCATCGATCGGATCGCGATGGTAGCCGCGCGGCAAGGCATCATCGCGGCCCATGGATCGCATCACCGGCCTGCAGCTCTTCGTGCGCATCGTCGAGACCGGCAGCTTCTCGAAGGCGTCGGCCGATCTCGGCATCACGCAGCCGACCGCCACCAAGCACGTCGCCGCGCTCGAGGAAAAGCTCGGCGTGCGGCTGCTCAACCGCAACACCCGCGGCGTCAGCGCCACCGAGATCGGCGCGCTGTACTACGACAAGTGCAAGTCGATCCAGCGCGAGCTGGAAGAGGCCGACAACCTGGCCGCGCTGCTGCAGCGCACCATCGGCGGCACGCTGCGCATCAGCACCTCGGTGGGGTTCGGGCGGCGCGTGCTGGTGCCGCTGGTGCTGCGCTTCATGCGCGAGCATCCGGAGCTGACGATCGACCTGAGCTTCGAGGATCGCTACGTCAACCTCGTCGAGCAGGGCATCGACCTGGCGGTGCGCATGGGCCGGCTGGCGGATTCGTCGCTCGGCGCACGCCACCTCGGCATGAACCCGTGGGTCGCGGTCGCGGCCCCGGGCTACCTGGATGCGCGCGGCACGCCGGACTCGCCGGACGCGCTGGCCGGCCACGCCTGCCTGGTCTACAGCAGCGTGCAGGGCGACGACCGCTGGTTCTTCGGCGGCCCGTCCGGCGACGAGCGCTCGGTGCCGGTGCGCGGCCCGCTGCGCAGCAACAACCTGTCCGCCCTGCTGGCCGCCTGCCGGGACGGCATGGGCATCGCGATCCTGCCGTGGTACGTGGCCCGCGAGTCGGTCGACACCGGGGTGGTGCAGCCGCTGCTGGAGGCCTGGTCGCTGCCGTCGCAGGAGATCCACGCGGTGTTCCCGTCGCCGAAGCTGGTGCCGTCGAAGGTGCGCACCTTCATCGACTTCCTGCAGCGCGAGCTCGGCGGCGACTGGTGGCGCCGCCGGCCCGGCCAGGGGCCCGGGCCGGACGCGGTCGACGCGGCGGCGGGGCCCTGACCGGGCTCTGAGAGGGTGAGAGGCCATCCCGCGGCGCTGGCCGCCGATACGGACGGCCCGCGCCTGGGCGCTCCGTAGCGTCAGTCCGCCTGCTTGCGCAGGAACGCCGGGATCTCGATCTCGTCCATGCCGTGGCTCGAGAGGGCGTCGACCTTGGCGGCGGCGGTGCGGCCGTTGCGCCAGACGCTCGGCGTGTTCATCTGGCTGTAGTCGTGCTGGCCGGGGGTCATGTGCACCGGCTGGTTCAGGATCGGCAGGCCATCGGTGCCGGTGCCGCGCGCCGACTGGCTGTGCACGACGCTGATCGGCGCCTGCTGCCGCTTGGCCGGCGACAGGCCGGTGGCGATCACCGTGACGCGGAGCTGGTCGCCCAGGCTTTCGTCGTAGGCGGTGCCGTAGATCACGTGCGCATCTTCCGACGCGTAGCGGCGGATCGTGTTCATCGCGTTGCGGCTTTCGGACAGCTTGAAGGTGTTGCGGCTGGCCGCGATCAGCACCAGCACGCCGCGCGCGCCGGAGAGATCGATGCCTTCGAGCAGCGGGCAGGCCACCGCGGCTTCGGCCGCCTTGGTCGCGCGGTCCGGGCCGGTGCCGATGGCGGTGCCCATCATCGCCTTGCCGGGCTCGCTCATCACCGTCTTCACGTCCTCGAAGTCGACGTTGACCAGGCCGGGCACGTGGATGATGTCGCTGATGCCGCCGACGGCGTTGCGCAGCACGTCGTTGGCATGGGCGAAGGCCTCGTCCTGCGTCACGTCGTCGCCCAGCACGTCGAGCAGCTTCTCGTTCAGGATCACGATCAGCGAATCGACGTTGGCTTCCAGCTCGGCGACGCCGGCGTCGGCCGACTTCATGCGGCGCTTGCCCTCGAACTCGAACGGCTTGGTGACGACGCCGACGGTCAGGATGCCCATCTCCTTGGCGACGCGCGCGATCACCGGCGCGGCGCCGGTGCCGGCGCACCCGCCCATGCCGGCGGTGATGAACAGCATGTTGGAGCCGTCGATGGCGGCGCGGATGCGGTCTTCGGCCTCCTCGGCGGCGACGCGGCCGGCCTCGGGCTTGGCGCCGGCGCCGAGGCCGGTGGTGCCGAGCTGCAAAAGCTGGTGCGCGGCCGAGCGGTTCAGCGCCTGGGCGTCGGTGTTGGCGACGACGAATTCAACGCCTTGCACGCCTTTGGCGATCATGTGGTCGACGGCGTTGCCGCCGCCGCCGCCGATGCCGATGACCTTGATCTGTGTGCCGAGGTCGAACGCTTCGATCATTTCGATGGGCATGGGGTGCTCCGTTCCTTCTGTGCAGTTGCCGTGTTCTATCAATGGGTGTTGCGGGTGGGTTGCGGCTTCAATGTCCGCGGAGGTTGTTTCCGGTTCGCCGAGGTCGCCCGGTCGCCGCCGGGGTCCTCGGTCGTCGTCGTCGCTCGCCCGGCGGGCCGTGGCCGTCCGCGAACGGGCGGGTGACGCGGGGGGTGTAGGGGGCCTTCATGGGGGTGCCGTCGTCGGTCGCCGGGTCAGAAGTTGCCGAGGAACCAGTCCTTGGCGCGGCCGAACAGCGTCTTGACCGAACCGGCCTGCTGCGCGGCGCGCATGCCGCGCGTGCGCGCCAGCCGGGCTTCCTCGAGCAGGCCCATCACGGTGGCCGAGCGCGGGTTGGCCACCATGTCGTACAGCGCGCCGCTGTAGGTGGGCACGCCCTTGCGCACCGGCTTCAGGAAGATGTCCTCGCCGAGCTCGATCATCCCGGGCATCACCGCGGCGCCGCCGGTGATCACGATGCCGGAAGACAGCAACTCCTCGTAGCCGCTCTCGCGGATGACCTGGTGCACCAGCGAGAAGATCTCCTCGACGCGCGGCTCGATCACGCCGGCCAGCGCCTGGCGGCTGAGCATGCGCGGCGCGCGGTCGCCCAGGCCGGGCACCTCGAGCTGGTCGCCCGGGTCGGCGAGCAGCTGCTTGGCGACGCCGTACTCGACCTTGATCTCCTCGGCGTCCTTGGTCGGCGTGCGCAGCGCCATCGCGATGTCGCTGGTGATCAGGTCGCCGGCGATCGGGATCACCGCGGTGTGGCGGATCGCGCCGTCGGTGAAGATCGCCACGTCGGTGGTGCCGGCGCCGATGTCGATCATCGCGACGCCCAGGTCGCGCTCGTCCTCGGTCAGCACCGCGTGGCTGGACGCGCTCGGGTTCAGCACGAGCTGCTCGACCTCCAGCCCGCAGCGGCGCACGCACTTGACGATGTTCTCGGCCGCGCTCTGCGCGCCGGTCACGATGTGCACCTTGACCTCGAGCCGGCCGCCGCTCATGCCGATCGGCTCCTTGACCTCGTGGCCGTCGATCACGAACTCCTGCGGCTCGACCAGCAGCAGCCGCTGGTCGTTCGGGATGTTGATCGCCTTGGCCGTCTCGACCACGCGCGCCACGTCGACCGGCGTCACCTCCTTGTCGCGCACGATCACCATGCCGGTGCTGTTCTGGCCGCGGATGTGGCTGCCGGTGATGCCGGTGTAGACGCGGGTGATCTTGCAGTCGGCCATCATCTCGGCCTCCTTCAGCGCCTGCTGGATGCTCTGCACCGTGGCGTCGATGTTCACCACCACGCCGCGCTTGAGCCCGTGCGTGGGCGCCACGCCGAGGCCCGCGACGCGCAGCTCGCCGTTGGGCAGCACCTCGGCCACCACCGCCATCACCTTGGCGGTGCCGATGTCCAGCCCGACCACTAGATCCTTGTATTCCTTGGGCATGAGTCCCCCTACTTCTTTCCGGTCGGCGCGGGTGCCACGCCGGTGGTGATGCCCTTCAGGCGCACGGCGTAGCCGTCGTGGTGGCGCAGGTCGGCGTATTCGAGCGGGCGCTCGAAGCGCCCGGTCACCTGCGAGAGCGTCGAGACGAAACGTTCGGTGCGGGCCTGCACCTCGTCGTCGGTGCCGCGGCCGAGTTCCACCTCGGCCCCGCTGTCCAGCGTGACGCGCCAGGAGCCGCGGCCCGACAGCGTCAGCTCGTCGACGGCCGCGCCGAGCCGTTCGAACGCCGGCTTCAGGCGGCCGAGCATCGCCAGCACGTGGGCCGAGCTGCCCTCCGGTCCGGCCAGGCGCGGCAGGCTGTCGTCCTCGACGTCGCCGAGGTTGGCCTCGAACACCTCGCCGAAGGTGTTGACCAGCTTGTCGTTGTCCGGGTCGCCGCCCCACACCGCCGCCGGCCGATGCTCTTCCAGCCGGACGGCGAAGCGGTTCGGCCAGACGCGGAACACCACCGCGTGGCGCACCCACGGCACCGACTCGAAGGCGCGGCGCACCGCCACCAGGTCGGCGGTGAAGAAGTTGCCGGCCAGCTTGGGCATCGCGTTGGCGCGGATCGTCGAGACGCTGTTGCGCGTCACGTCGCCCTCGATGCGGATCGCGCGCAGCGAGAACGCCGGCTGGCGCGCGACCCAGTTCACCGCGATCGCCACGAACGCGAGGCAGGCAAGCACGCCCAGCAGGTTCGCGGTCGCGCGCATCAGGCGCACGTCGCCGGGCAGCGGCGCGGGCGCGCCGAAAGCGCTGTTGAAGGTGGCGGTGGTGGCGACCATCGGGAGGGGCGGAAGGGCGGGTCAGGCGGCGGGCGACGTACCGGCCGCGGATGCACCGGTGGCCGCGGCGGCCGGCGCAGGAGCCGGCGTGTCGAGCGCCGCGCCGGCCACCAGCGTCACGCAGAGCTGCGCGTAGCTCATGCCGGCCGCGCGCGCGGACATCGGCACCAGCGAATGCGAGGTCATGCCGGGCGAGGTGTTCATCTCGAGCAGGAACGGCCGGCGGTCGGCGCCACGGACCATCAGGTCGGCGCGCCCCCAGCCGCGGCAGCCGAGCGAGCGGTAGGCGGCAACCGCCAGGCGCTGGATCTCGGCCTCTTCCGCCGCTGGCAGGCCGCTCGGGCACAGGTATTGGGTGACGTCGGTGAAGTACTTGTTCTGGTAGTCGTAGGCGCCGTCGGGCGCGACGATGCGGATCACCGGCAGCGCGTAGGCGCCGGCGCCCTCGCCCAGGACCGGGCAGGTCACTTCCTCGCCGTCGACGAACTCCTCGCACAGCACGTCCGGGTCGTAGCGGGCCGACAGCGCGACCGCCTCCTGCATCTGCGAGTAGCCCATCACCTTGGTCACGCCGATCGACGAGCCCTCGCGCGGCGGCTTCACGATCAGCGGCAGGCCGAGCTCGTCCGGCACGCCGCGGATGCGCGCGCGCGCCGCGTCGCCGTGCAGGTCGTCGGGGCGCAGCCACACGTGGCGTGGCGTCGGCAGGCCGTCGGCGATCCACAGCCGCTTGGTCATCACCTTGTCCATCGCGATCGCCGACGCCAGCACGCCCGAGCCGGTGTACGGGATGCCCAGCAGCTCGAGCGCGCCCTGCACCGTGCCGTCTTCGCCGTGGCGGCCGTGCAGCGCGATGAAGCAGCGCGCGAAGCCGGCGTGCTTCAGTTCCGACAGCTCGCGTTCGGCGGGGTCGAACGGATGCGCGTCGACGCCGGCCGAGCGCAGCGCCTCCAGCACGCCGCCGCCCGACATCAGCGAGATCTCGCGTTCGGCCGAGGTGCCGCCCATCAGCACCGCGACCCGGCCGAGGGCCTTCACGTCCAGCGTCATCGCGCCGCCCCCTGCAGCATCTCGGCGACCTGCGCCGGCACGTTGCCGATCGAGCCGGCGCCCATCGAGATCACCACGTCGCCGCCGTGCGCGTGCTCGACGATGGCCGCCGGCATCGCCGCGATGTCGTCGACGAACACCGGATCGGTGCGGCCGGCCACGCGCAGCGCACGCGCGAGCGCGCGGCCGTCGGCGGCGACGATCGGCGCCTCGCCGGCGGCGTAGACCTCGGCCAGCAGCACCAGGTCGGCGGTGCCGATCACCTTGACGAAGTCCTCGAAGCAGTCGCGCGTGCGGGTGAAGCGGTGCGGCTGGAAGGCCAGCACCAGCCGCCGGCCGGGGAACGCGCCGCGCGCCGCCGACAGCGTGGCCGCCATCTCGACCGGATGGTGGCCGTAGTCGTCGATCAGCGTGAAGCGCCCGCCGTCGCGCGCCGGCTGCTCGCCGTAGCGCTGGAAGCGGCGGCCGACGCCGTGGAACTCGGCCAGGCCCTGCACCACCGGCTCGTCCGGCAGTTCCAGCTCGGCCGCCACCGCGATCGCCGCCAGCGCGTTCAGCACGTTGTGCTCGCCCGGCAGGTTCAGCGTCACCTGCAGGTCGGCCATGCGCACGCCGTTGCGGCGCTGCGCAGTGAAGTGCATGCGGCCGTGGTCGGCGCGCACGTCGACGGCGCGGACCATCGCGTCCTCGTTCAGCCCGTAGCTCACCACCGGCCGGGAGATCATCGGGATGATCGAGCGCACGCCGGGATCGTCGGTGCACAGGATGGCCGCGCCGTAGAACGGCATGCGGTGGATGAACTCGATGAAGGCCTGCTTCAGCTTCGCGAAGTCGTGGCCGTAGGTGTCCATGTGGTCGGCGTCTATGTTCGTGACCACCGCCATCACCGGCGACAGGTTCAGGAACGACGCGTCCGACTCGTCCGCCTCGACCACGATGTACTCGCCCGACCCGAGGCGCGAGTTGGCGCCGGCGGCATTGAGCCGGCCGCCGATCACGAAGGTCGGGTCCAGCCCGGCCTGCGCCAGCACGCTGGTGACGAGGCTGGTGGTCGTGGTCTTGCCGTGGGTGCCGGCGATCGCGAGGCCCTGTTTCAGCCGCATCAGCTCGGCCAGCATCACCGCGCGCGGCACCACCGGAATGCGGCGCGCCCGGGCGGCGATGACCTCCGGGTTGTCGCCGCGCACCGCGGTGGACGTGACGACCGCGCCGGCGCCCTCGATGTTCGCCGCGTCGTGCCCGACCGAGATGCGCACCCCGAGCGACGCCAGCCGGCGCGACACCGGGCTGTCGTTCTGGTCCGAGCCCGAGACCTGGTAGCCGAGGTTGTGCAGGATCTCGGCGATGCCGCTCATGCCGGCACCACCGACGCCTACGAAATGGATGTGCTTGACGGCGTGCTTCATGCGGCCACCACCAGTCTTTCAAGTTCGTCCGCGACCCGCGCCGCGGCATGCGGCCGGCCGAGCGAGCGCGCCTTCGTCGCCAGCCCGAGCAGCGCTTCGCGCGTCAGCCCGGCCAGCAGATCGGCCAGGCGGCGCGGCGTGAGTTCGTCCTGCGGCAGGTGGATGCCGGCGCCCTGCCCGGCCAGCCACGCCGCGTTGTCGCGCTGGTGCGAGGTGGTGCTGACCATCAACGGCACCAGCACCCCGGCCACGCCGGCGGCGCACAACTCGCTGACCGTGATCGCGCCGGCACGGCAGACGATCAGGTCGCAGTCGGCCAGCCGCGTGGCCATGTCGTCGATGAACGGCAGCACCTCGGCCCGCACCTGCGCCGCGTCGTAGGCGGCGCGCACCGAGGCGAGGTGGGCGGCGCCGGTCTGGTGCGTCACCCGCGGGCGGCGCGCCGCGTCGATCAGCGCCAGCGCCTGCGGCACGCACTCGTTGAGCACGCGCGCGCCCAGGCTGCCGCCGACCACCAGCACGCGCAGCGGGCCGTCGCGGCCCTGGAATCGCTCGGCCGGCGGCGGCAGCGATTCGATGTCGGCCCGCACCGGGTTGCCGGTGACGACGCCGCGCTTCGTCGCCCGCGCCGCATCGCCGTCGAAGCCGAAGGCCACGCGGTCGGCCACCGGCAGCAGCGCGCGGTTGCTCATCAGCAGCGCGGCGTCGGCGTTGACCAGCAGCAGCGGCCGGCCGAGCAGCGAGGCCATCAACCCGCCCGGGAAGCAGACGTAGCCGCCCATGCCGAGCACCGCGCTCGCCCGGCGGCGGCGCAGGATGCGCAGGCAGCTCCAGAACGCGCCGAGCAATCGCGCCCCGCCGGTCAGCGTGTGCATCAGGCCCTTGCCGCGCAGGCCGCTGAAGCCGATCGCGTCGAGCGGGATGCCGGACGGCGGCACCAGCCGGTTTTCCATGCCGGCGGTGGTGCCGAGCCAGCTCACGGTCCAGCCGCGGCGCAGCATCTCGCGCGCGACCGCCAGCCCGGGCATCACGTGCCCGCCGGTGCCCGCCGCCATGACCACCAGATGGCTCAAGCACGCCCCCCGCGCATCAGTTGCCGGTTCTCGATGTCGATCCGCATCACGATCGCCAGCGCCACCAGGTTCATCACGATCGCCGAGCCGCCGTAGCTCATCAGCGGCAGCGTCAGTCCCTTGGTCGGCAGCACGCCCAGGTTCACGCCCATGTTGATGAAGGCCTGGCCGCCGACCCAGATGCCGATGCCCTGGGCGAACAACCCGGCGAAGACGCGGTCGAGCGCCACCGCCTGGCGGCCGATGTGGAACAGGCGCCGGGCGAGCCAGAAGAACGCGACGATCACGCAGGCGACGCCGACGAAGCCGAGTTCCTCGCCGATCACCGCGAGCAGGAAGTCGGTGTGCGCCTCCGGCAGGTAGTGCAGCTTCTCGATGCTGCCGCCCAGCCCCTGGCCCATCACCTCGCCGCGGCCGAAGGCGATCAGCGAATGCGAGAGCTGGTAGGCCTTGCCGAGCGTGTACTTCTCGTCCCAGGGGTTCAGGTACGCGAAGATGCGCTCGCGCCGCCACGGGCTCAGCGAGATCATCAGCACGAAGGCGCTGATCAGTACGCCGGTGATCAGCGTGAACATCCGGCCGTTGACGCCGCCGAGGAAGAGGATGCCCATCGCGATCGCGGCGATCACGAGGAAGGCGCCCATGTCCGGCTCGGCCAGCAGCAGCAGCCCGACCAGCGCCACCGCGAGCGCCATCGGCATCACGGCGTGCAGGAAGCTTTCCTTCACCTCCATCTTGCGCACCATGTAGCCCGCCGCGTACATCGCGATGCCGAGCTTGGCCAGTTCGGAGGGCTGGAAGTTCATGACGCCCAGCGGGATCCAGCGGCGCGCGCCGTTGACGCCCTTGCCGATGAACGGGATCAGCACCAGCACCAGCAGCACCAGCGACAGCACGAAGACCCAGGGCGCGGCCTTCTCCCACGCGTCGATCGGGATCTGGACCACGGCGATCGCGCACAGCGTGGCCACGGCGATCGACATCGCATGGCGCGTCAGGAAGTGCGTCGCCGCGTAGCGCGCGAACTTCGGGTTGTCGGGCAGCGCCACCGAGGCGCTGTAGACCATCACCAGGCCGAGCGCGAGCAGCGCGACGACCACCCACACCAGGGTCTGGTCGAAGCCCTGCAGCCGCGCCGGCCGGCCGGTGCCGACGTGGATCCAGTCGCGCACCGGGATGTCGTCCTCGCCGCGCTTCTTCTTCGCGGCGCGGCGCGGCGTTTCGGCGCGCTCGTCCTTGCGCCAGAAGATGCCCATCAGCCGGTCGCGCAGCGCGGACCAGCGGCTCGTGGCGGCGGCGGCGCGGTTCATGCCGGTTCTCCCGCGTCGGCGGCGACGGCGCGCACCTCGGCCGCGAAGACCTCGGCCCGGTGCGCATAGTTGCGGAACATGTCCAGGCTGGCACAGGCGGGGCTCAGCA
>JBGAMJ010000007.1:0-83645 GCA_044223035.1 Piscinibacter sp. | reverse complement strand
GTGGCCACCGGTGGGTGGCCACGGAACCCGTCGGCTGCGGCCGCCGATGGCCGGCTGCCCCGGGTACCGCAAGGGGAGCAGGATCAGAACCAGGCTTCGACCTGCACGCCGTACGACAGGCCGCTGCGCTTGTCGTTGTAGGCCGGCACCGCGGTGTTGCAGTCACGCCCGGTACAGACCACCGAGCCGGCCTTCGCCGCGGCGTCGTTCCACTTCGCATACGTCGTGTAGAAGCGCAGCGACGGACGCGCCCAGATGCTCCGGCCCATCGAGAACTGCGTGCCCAGCGTCAGCTTGGTCAGCTTGCGGGTGTCCTCCCCCTCGGGCTTGACCTGCTGGTAGCCGATCTCCGACATCAGGCTCCAGATGTTGTTGATGTGGTACTCGGGGCGGGCGCCGATCCAGAAGTCCTTGACGTTCTTGTCGTTGATGGTCGCGTTGCGCAGGCCGACGGTCGCGCTGGCCGTGAACGGAGAACCGGCCGGCTCGACGACCCAGTGGTCGAACAGCAGCCATTCCTTGCGCTTGTCGGAGCTACCGGCGAAGCCGAAGCCCTTCAGCGACGCGGCGTCCTTGGCGTACTGGAACACCACCTGGTTGAAGCCGCCGAGGCCGAACAGGTTCTCCTGCTTGTGGCTGATCGTGATTCCCAGGCCGTTCTTGGCCTTGGTGTTGTCGATCGTCGTCGTCTGCTGCGCCAGCACGGTGATTGGCGTGCCGTCGGCCTGCGTGATCGTCGTGGGCACCCACTGCGAGTAGCTCGACGTGCCGTCGTGGTTGTTCTTCATGATCAGGTCCAGGCCCAGCGTGAGCTTGCCGCCGGGATTGACCGCGATGTCTTCCAGACGGAAGTCATGCACCGAAGCGGTGCGCGAGCCGCCGCCGATGATGTCGGGATTGAAGCCGCCCAGGCTGGTGTTGATGCCGTAGCCGGTGAAGTCGCCGATGCGCAGCAGCGCGTACGCGAACTTGCCCACGCCCACGTCGACGTTATCCAGCCCGAAGCCGCCGCCCTGCGCCGGCTCCCAGTAGGTGTAGTCGAGCATGTGGATGTCGGGGTTCTTGTAATAGCGCTTGCCCGCCCACAGGCTGGCGCCGCGCAGGCCCGCGACGTTCAGGCCGGCGCCGATGTCCTTGGCCTCGACGAAGGCTTCGCGGAAGGCGGGCGACGACTGCTCCCAGTTCGCCAGCTGCTGCGTGCCGTAGGCCAGCGTGAAGGTGCCCTTGAACGTGGTGCCGTCGACTTCGCCGAGGCGCGCATTGAAGGTCAGCCCGGCGTAGGTGTCGCACTCGTTGCCGAGGCGGAACCAGACGATCGAACCGGGCAGGCGGAAACAGACTTCCTTGCCACCCTCGCTGCTGGTGCCCGCACCGCTGCGGAAATAGCCGTTGAACTCGAAGTCCTTGCCGGGAACTGCAAAGGCGCTACCGGCCACGGCCGTACCGACCGCGAACGCGGCCAGCAACCTGTTCATCTTGAACATGCTCGTCTCCTAGACGAATGAAATGGGAAGGGTTGTCACTCTCTGAACCGGTTTGGAACGCTTTGCAAAGCGCTTTGGACTTTATTCAAAAGCGCTTTTGTAATCGACTACGAGAATTCCCTAGCGTGGTTTTTCGAACACGCGCGGGTATGTCCCGCAGCGGGACGTGGCTGGGGCTGGCAGTGATCCGAAGCGCTTTGACAGCAATCAAGGCGCGCGCCGAGCACACGCATCGGCAGCGAACAGAATTGGTGCGGATGAATCGCCGGCGTACACGGCGTTGGGGGTGCGCAGCGCCCCGCCGGGGCCGACCCGGACGGGCGCCGGATCAGGAGGGTTGTGTCCGAGCCCCGACCCTGCGGGGCCCGGTCATCGGGATCCGGTCATCGGGATCGGGTCATCGCGATCCGGTCATGGGGATCCGGTCACGGGGATCCGGTCACGGGGATCCGGTCACCCGGGGCCGACGGGCGGGGAGCCCGTCGGGTGCGGCCGTCGACGCGGGCGCGTCAACCGAGGCGCGCGACGGCACCGCCCCAGGCGTCGAAGGCCAGCGCCGCGCCCTGCTGGGTGGCGCCGGTCAGGCCGCTGTCGGCGAGCAGCGCCGCGATCGCCAGCCCGGCCGGCAGTTCCCACTGCACCGGCTGCTCGCTCAGGTTGAAGGCGCACAGCAGCCGCTCGCCGCCTTCGCTGCGCACGTAGGCCAGCACCTGGGGATGCAGCGGCAGCAGCGTCATCTCGCCTGAAATGAGCGCCGGCTGGCCGCGCCGCCAGTGCAGGAAGCCGCGGTAGAACGACAGCAGCGAGTGGCTGTCGTCCTGCTGGCGGTCGACACCGCCAGCGGCCGGTGCGCCTTCCTCGTAGGGCAGCCACGGCCGCGCATCGCCGCCGAAGCCGAGGTCCGCCGCGGTCGGCACGTCCGCGCATCGGCGCGGTGCGGTAGCCGTCGCGGCCCCTGAACTCGGGCCACATCGGCGATGCCGTACGTCCTCCAGCATCTCGAACGGCACCTTGGCCTCGGGCAGGCCGAGCTCGTCGCCCTGGTAGATGCAGGAGCTGCCGCGCAGCGTGAGCTGCATCGCCGCGGCGAGCCGCAGCAGGCCGGCGGGCGCCTCGTCGCCGCCCTGCGCGGCAACGCGCGGATGTCGAGCAGGATCGCCCAGCACCGCCAGCCGGTGCCCACCACCTCGTTGAAGCGCGTGAAGACGCGGTGGGAACGAAAGGCCGTGCGGCGCCGAGCAGGTCGAAGCAGTACGCCATGTGCAGCTTGTCGCCGCCCGAGGGGGATTCGGCGACGCGTTCGTCGTCGTCGTCGATCTCGCCGACCATCGTGGTGTTCGGATACTCGTCGACCAGCGCGCGCAGCCGCTGCAGGAAGGCCAGGTTCTCCGGCCGGCTCTTGTCGAACCGGTGCCACTGCCAGGCGTAGGGGTTGGTCGCCGGCACCGCAGGGTCGCTGCCGTCGGGCGCGCCGCGCGCCGGGTTGTCGCGCAACTGCTGGTCGTGGAAGTAGAAGTTGACGACGTCGAGCCGGTAGCCGTCGACGCCGAACTCGAGCCAGAACTTCACCGACGCGAGCACCGCCTCCTGCACCTGCGGGCAGTGGTAGTTCAGGTCGGGCTGGCTGGTCAGGAAGTTGTGCAGGTAGTACTGGCGGCGCCGCGTGTCCCATTGCCAGGCGCTGCCGCCGAAGATCGACAGCCAGTTGTTCGGCGGCGCCGTCGTCCTTCGGGCCCAGACGTACCAGTCGGCCTCTCGCGGCTCCCGCGGCTCTCGACGAACCACGGGTGCTGGTCGGCCGTGTGCGAATAGACCTGGTCGATCATCACCTTCAGCCCGAGCGCGTGGGCGCGCTCGACCAGCGCCTTGAAGTCGGCCAGCGTGCCGAACATCGGGTCGACGTCGCAGTAGTCGCTGATGTCGTAGCCGAAGTCCTTCATCGGGCTCTTGAAGAACGGCGACAGCCAGATGCCGTCGGCGCCCAGCGCGGCCACATGGTCGAGGTGGCGCGTGATGCCGGGCAGGTCGCCGACGCCGTCGCCGTTGCTGTCGGCGAAGCTGCGCGGGTAGATCTGGTAGATCACGCCACCGCGCCACCAGCCGTCGTTCGAAGCCTTGCGGGTGGTGGTCATGTCGTCTCCTTTTGCACCGTGGCAGGAGCCCGGCCGGGGGGCCGGGCATGGGGGTCGGTGGCCGCCGCCGCAGGCGAAGAGCGCGAATGTAGTGCAAGGCCCGTGGGCGGCGACAGCGGGGTTACGCGCGCGACACGGCGCCACCCGCAACCGCTTCGGTTCACCGGCCGGCAGGGGCCGGGCCCGCCACAGCTAGCCCTGCCGGCACACTTCCGACATCGACATGGGCGCCGACCGCGACGACACGATGACCTACCGCCGCTGCGGGCGCAGCGGGCTGAAGCTGCCGGCGGTCTCGCTCGGCCTGTGGCACAACTTCGGCGACGCCGCCTCCTACGACGCGATGCGGCGCATCGTGCGCAGCGCCTTCGAGCACGGCGTCTGCCACTTCGACCTGGCCAACAACTACGGCCCGCCGCCCGGCAGCGCGGAAACGAACTTCGGCCGCCTGCTGCGCGACGAGCTGCGCGGCCGGCGCGACGAACTCGTGATCTCGACCAAGGCCGGCTACACGATGTGGAACGGCCCCTACGGCGACGGCGGCTCGCGCAAGTACCTGCTGTCCAGCCTCGACCAGAGCCTGGCGCGCCTGGGCATCGAGTACGTCGACGTCTTCTACCACCGCCGCCCCGACCCGGAGACGCCGCTCGAGGAGACGATGGGCGCGCTCGACCAGGCGGTGTGCAGCGGCCGCGCGCTGTACGCCGGGGTGTCCAACTACCCGGCCGACCGCCTGCGCGCCGCCGCGACGCTGCTGCGCCAGATGGGCACGCCCTGCGTGATCCACCAGCCGCGCTACAACCTGTTCGACCGCGGCATCGAGGACGGCCTGCTCGGCGCGCTGGCCGACGAGGGCGTCGGCTGCATCGCGTTCTCGCCGCTGGCGCAGGGGCTGCTGACCGACCGCTACCTCGACGGCACGATCCCGGTCGACTCGCGCGCCGCGCTCGGCGGCTTCCTGACGCCCGAGCAGCTCACCGACGAGCGGCTGGCGGCCGGCCGCCGGCTGCAGCGCATCGCCCGCGAGCGCGGCCAGTCGCTGGCGCAGATGGCGCTTGCCTGGGTGCGCCGCCACCCCGGGATGAGCTCGGTGCTGATCGGCGCCAGCCGGCCGGCGCAGGTCGAAGAGGCGGTCGCGGCGCTGCGCAACCTGGCCTTCACCGCCGACGAGCTGGCACGCATCGACGCCGCGCTTGCGCCCGGCGGGCGCTGAAACGCGGTGGACGCCATCGACCGCACGCCCCGATGACCGATCCCGCGCCCCGCACGCTGCTGATCCGGAACGCCGACGTCGTCGCCACGATGGACGGCGAGCGGCGCGAACTGCGCGACGCGAGCATCTTCGTCCGCGGCCCGGCGATCGAGGCGATCGGCCGACGGCGAACTGGCGCAGGCCGACGAGGTGATCGACGCGCGTGGCCACGTCGCGATCCCCGGGCTGGTCAACACGCACCACCACATGTACCAGTCGCTGACGCGGGTGGTGCCGGCGGCGCAGAACGCCGAGCTGTTCGGCTGGCTGAAGACGCTCTACCCGATCTGGGCGCTGACGCCCGAGATGGTGCAGGTGTCGACGCAGCTCGCGATGGCGGAGCTGCTGCTCTCCGGTTGCACCACCAGCAGCGACCACCTCTACCTCTTCCCGAACGGCGTGCGGCTGGAAGACAGCATCGGCGCCGCGGCGGAGATCGGCATGCGCTTCCACGCCGCGCGCGGCAGCATGAGCGTCGGCGAAAGCGCCGGCGGGCTGCCGCCGGACGGCGTGGTGGAGCGCGAGGACGCGATCCTCGCCGACAGCACCTGATCGAGACGCACGACGACACCGGCCGCTACAGCATGCTGCGCGTGGTGGCGGCGCCCTGCTCGCCGTTCTCGGTCAGCCGAGATCTGATGCGCGAATCGGCGGTGCTGGCGCGCTCGCTCGGTGCGCGCCTGCACACCCACCTGGCCGAGAACGACCACGACATCGCCTACAGCCGCGAGAAATTCGGCATGACGCCGGCGCAGTACGCGGAGAGCCTGGGCTGGCTGGGCGAGGACGTCTGGCACGCCCACTGCGTGAAGCTCGACGCACCGGGCATCGCCCGCTTCGCCGCCACCGGCACCGGCGTCGCGCACTGCCCGTGCAGCAACATGCGGCTCGCCTCGGGCATCGCCCCGATCCGGCGCATGCTCGATGCGGGCGTGCCGGTCGGCCTGGGCGTGGACGGATGCGCCAGCAACGACAGCGGCCACCTGCGGGCCGAGGCGCGGCAGGCGATGCTGCTGGCGCGCGTCGGCCGTTCGCTCGAGGCCTTCGGCTGCGACGCCGGGCCGGCCGAGATGAGCCCGCGCCACGCGCTCGAGATCGCCACCCGCGGCAGCGCCCGCGTGCTGGGGCGCGACGACATCGGCATGCTCGCGCCGGGCATGGCGGCCGACATCGCGCTGTTCGACACCCGCGGCCTCGGCTTCGCCGGCGGCGCGGTGCACGACCCGGTCGCCGCGCTGCTGCTGTGTGCCAGCGCGCAGGCGGCCTGGACGATCGTCAATGGGCGGGTGGTGGTGCGCGAGGGCCAGCTCGCCACCGTCGAGCTCGGGCCGCTGATCGAGCGGCACAACCGGCTCGCTACCGAACTGGTGGGCGGCGGCTGAAGGGCGGCGGCGGTCGCCGCCCGGCCCGACAAGGGTCCGCGATCAGGGCGTCGCCTTGGCCCCGGCGTTGAACCACTGCCCGATCAGCGCGCGTTCGGCCTCGGTGATCTGGGTGGCGTTGTTCATCGGCATCGCCTTGAGCACCACCGCCTGCTGGTACATCATCTGCGCGTGGCGGACGATCTCGTCGGCCGAATCCAGGCGGACGTTCTTGCTCGCCATCTGCGCGTTGTGGCACAGCACGCAGCGCTGCTGCACCACCGCCTGCACGTCGGCGAAACTGGCCGCCGGCGCGCGGCGATCGACGCCTGCGGCACTGGCATGATCGCGGCACCACGCCGCCCAGCAGCACCGTGCCGATCACGCATAGCGCCACGGCACCGGCTGCCCGAAGGCGAGCGCCTTGTGGCGCAGCACGAAGGACATGCGGATCAGCGCGCCGGCCAGCATCATCAGCACCAGCACCAGCCAGTTGTACTTGGCACCGTAGGCGAAGCCGTAGTGGTTCGACAGCATCGCGAAGAGCACCGGCAGCGTGAAGTAGGTGTTGTGCACGCTGCGCTGCTTGCCGCGCTGGCCGTGCACCGGGTCCACCGGGTCGCCGGCGCGCAGCGCCGCGACGACCTTGCGCTGCCCCGGGATGATCCAGAAGAACACGTTCGCGCTCATCGTCGTGGCGATCATCGCGCCGACCAGCAGGAAGGCGGCGCGCCCGGCGAACAGCCGGCACGACAGCCACGAGGCGAACACGATGAACACGAAGACCAGCAGGCCGACGATCGCGTCGCCGTTCTTGCCGCGGCCGAAGACGCGGCAGATCGTGTCGTAGATGACCCAGAACGCGACGAAGAAGCCGACCGCGGTGGCGATCGCCGCGGCGGGCGACCAGTCGAACAGCGTCTTGTCGATCAGGAAGGTGCTGGCGTTGTAGAGGTACAGCACCGTGAACAGCGCGAAGCCGGTCAGCCAGGTGGAGTAGCTCTCCCACATCGACCAGTGCAGGTGCTCGGGCAGCTTCTTCGGCGACACCGGGTACTTCTGCTGGTGGTAGAAGCCGCCGCCGTGCACCGCCCACAGCTCGCCGCCGATGCCCTTTTCCTTGTCTTTCGGGTCGGCCGGCGGGGTCAGGCTGTTGTCGAGCCCGACGAAGTAGAACGAGGCGCCGATCCAGGCGATCCCGGTGATGACGTGGGCCCAGCGCAGCAGCAGGTTGACCCAGTCGAGCAAATACGCATCCATGCAATGACTCCAGAACGATCGGACGTGCGCTGCGCGAAAGGCTGGCCGGCGGCCGGTGGACGCGCGACCGGTGCAAGAGGCGGGCCGCGGGCCGCGCTCGCGCGGGCCGGTGCAGTCACTCAACCCGGCGCACACCGAACTGTATACAGTTTCTTAAATCTTATGTGTGCAAACGAGACAGGGGTTTGTACTTAGCTTCCCCGGTAGGTCGAGTACGACCAGGGGCTGACCAGCAGCGGCACGTGATAGTGCGAGCCCACGTCGGAGAGGCCGAAATCGAGCGGCACGCTGTCCAGGAACGGCGGTTCCGGCAGCGTCACGCCGCGCCGGCGGAAGTACGGCGCCACCTCGAAGACGAGGCGGTAGCTGCCGGGCTGGAACGCCTCGTCCTTCAGCAGCGGAGCGTCGGCACGGCCGTCGTCGTTCAGCGTCAGTTGCTTCAGCAGCACCGGGCCGGCGGGCTCGAGGCGGTACAGCGTCACCGCCATGCCGTCGGCCGGGCAGCCGTTCATCGTGTCGAGGACGTGGTTGGTCAGCAGTCCCATGCGGGTGTTCTCCGTGTCGGTTGGAAGGTGCGCGGCGGCTCGTCGCGGCGAATGGTGGCAAATAGCACTTGCGAAGCCGCCTGGAGTGTATACACTTTACTCCTTGTCGTGTGTCCAGCACATCGCCTGAAGACGCATACCGACATCCCTCACAAGATATGCGCCATGTCCCGTAACGCCCCCAGCCTGCGCGTCGTGCGCCCCGTTGCCAAGTCGGCATCAGCTGCCGGCGTGACGCCGGGTGCCCGCAGTACGCAGCGCGTGGTCGACTCGATCACCGCCGCCATCGTCGAGCGCCGGCTGATGCCCGGCACCAAGCTGGCCGAGCAGAAGATCGCCGACATCTTCAGCGTCTCGCGCACCATCGTGCGGCAGGCGCTGAACCAGTTGAGCCGCGACCGGCTGGTCACGCTCGAGCCGGCGCGCGGCGCGCGCGTGGCCGAGCCGAGCGCCAGCGAGGCGCGCGAGGTGTTCGAGGTGCGCAACATCCTCGAATCCGGACTGATCCGCCGCGCCGTCAACGTGCTGACCGACGCGCAGATCGCCGAGCTGCGCACCCACCTGCAGGAAGAGCAGGCCGCGGTGGCGCGCACCGACGTGTCGGGCCGCACGCGGCTGCTGGCCGATTTCCACGTGCTGCTCGCGCGCATGCTCGGCAACGAGGTGCTGGCGCAGTTGCTGCAGGACCTGGTCTCGCGTTCGTCGCTGATCTCGCTGATGTACCAGACCGCGCATTCGTCCGAGCATTCCTTCGAGGAGCACGTCGCGATCGTCGACGCGCTGGCCCGGCGCGACGCGCGCGCCGCCGATGGAAGACCACCTGCAGAACGTCGAGCGCAACCTCGAGCTCGACCCGCGAACGCCCGATCTCGAATCGATCCTCTTGCCCGACGCCCCTCGCCGACCGGAGGCCACCACCGCCATGATCACCCCCGACAACCCCCGCGACCTCGCCGGCTATGGCCGCAACCCGCCCCACGCCCAATGGCCCGGCCGTGCCCGCATCGCGGTGCAGTTCGTGCTGAACTACGAGGAAGGCGGCGAAAACTGCGTGCTGCACGGCGACAAGGCATCGGAGACCTTCCTGTCCGAGATCGTCGGCGCGCAGGCCTTCGAGGCGCGCCACCTGAGCATGGAGTCGATGACGAATACGGCAGCCGCGTCGGCGTCTGGCGCATCCTGCGCGAGTTCGAGAAGCGCCGCCTGCCGCTGACGGTGTTCGGCGTCTCGATGGCACTGCAGCGCCAGCCCGACGTGACCCAGGCCTTCGTCGAGCTCGGCCACGAGATCGCCTGCCACGGCTGGCGCTGGATCCACTACCAGCACATGGACGAGCAGCAGACGCAGCACGTCATCCGCCAGCTCACCGGCAACCAGTGGCCGCTCGGCTGGTACACCGGGCGCGACAGCCCGAACACCAAGCGCCTGGTCGCCGACCACGGCGGCTACGAATACGACAGCGACTACTACGGCGACGACCTGCCGTTCCTGGATGCCGGTCGAGAAGTCCGACGGCACGACGATGCAGCGCCTGGTGCTGCCGTACACGCTGGACACCAACGACATGCGCTTCTCGTCGCCGCAGGGGTTCAACACCGGCGACCATTTCTTCGCCTACCTGAAGGACGCGTTCGACGTGCTGTACGCCGAGGGCGACGAGGCGCCGAAGATGCTGAACATCGGCCTGCACTGCCGGCTGATCGGGCGGCCCGGCCGCCAAGGCGCGCTAGCCCGACCACGCAGCACGACCGCGTTCGCGACCCGCCGCATCGACATCGCCCGCCACTGGCAGGCCCACTTCCCGGCCCCCGGCACCGGCCCCGCCGCCGCCCGTCGCCGCCCAAGGAAACACCCGATGAGCACCGCCCGCACCACCCGCGCCGACCCTGACGCTCGAGCAGTTCAACGCCGCGCCGGCCGCGCAGGCGCTGGCCTGGCTGGACGGGCTGTACGAGCATTCGCCGTGGATCGTCGAGGCGGCGCTGCCGCTGCGGCCGTTCGCGAGCCTCGCAGCCTGGCCGCGCTGGTGCGCGAGGCCGGCCGCGAGCCGCGAGCTGCGCGCGCCCACCCGGAGCTGGCCGGCAAGGCGATGGTCACGAACACGCTGACCGCCGAATCGACGAACGAGCAGACGAAGTCGGGCCTGACGAACTGCTCGCCCGAGGAGCTGGCGACGTTCCAGCAGCTCAACGCCGCCTACAACGCGAAGTTCCAGTGGCCGTTCCTGCTGGCCGTGCGCGGCCCGCGCGGCACCGGGCTGACGCGCGCCGAGATCATCGCCACCTTCCAGCGCCGGCTCGACAACCACCCCGAGTTCGAGCTGGCCGAATGCCTGCGCAACATCCACCGCATCGTCGAGATGCGGCTGGACGACAAGTTCGGCGTCGCGCCCGTGCTCGGCAACGAGGTCTGGGACTGGCACGAGCAGCTCGCCCGCCACACCGACCCGGGCTACGCCGAACTCGGCCAGCTCACCGTCACCTACCTGACCGACGCCCACCGCGCCTGCGCCGCGCAGCTTGCCGCGCGGATGCGCGACAGCGGCTTCGACGAGGTGCGCATCGACGCGGTCGGCAACGTGGTCGGCGTCTACCACGGCAGCGACCCCGCCGCCAAGCGCCTGCTGACCGGCAGCCACTACGACACCGTGCGCAACGGCGGCAGTACGACGGCCGGCTCGGCATCCTGGTGCCCGTGGCCGCGGCAAGGAGCTGCACCAAGGCCGGCCGCCGGCTTTCGGCTTCGAGGTGGTCGGCTTCGCGGAAGAAGAGGGCCAGCGCTACAAGGCCACCTTCTCGGCCCCCGCTGATCGACTTTCGACCCGGCCTGGCTCGACCAGAAGGACGCCGACGGCATCACGATGCGCGATGCGATGCGCGCCGCCGGCCACCCGGCCACGCTGGAGGCGATCGGCGCCGAACGGCGCGATCCGGCGCGCTACCTCGGCTTCGTCGAGACGCACATCGAGCAGGGCCCGGTGCTCAACGAGCTGGACCCTTATCGTCACCTCGATCAACGGCAGCGTGCGCTACGTCGGCGAGGTGATCGGCACCGCCACGCCGATGGACCGCCGGCGCGATGCCGCCACCGCGGTGGCCGAGCTGGCGCTTTACGTCGAGGAGCGCGCCGGCTCGGTGCCCGACCTGGTCGGCACCGTCGGCATGCTGCAGGTGCCCAACGGCTCGATCAACGTCGTGCCCGGCCGCTGCCAGTTCAGCCTGGACATCCGCGCCACCACCAACGAGGTGCGCGACGCCTGCGCGCGCGACGTGCTGGCCCGCCTGGACGCGATCTGCGCCCGCCGCAGCGTGCACCACCGGCTGGAGGAGACGATGCGCGCCGCCGCCGCGCCAAGCGCGCCCGCCTGGCAGGCGCGCTGGGAGGCGGCAGTCCACGCCGCCACCGCGCTGCCGGTGTTCCGCATGCCCAGCGGCGCCGGCCACGACGCGATGAAGCTGCACGAGCTGATGCCGCAGGCGATGCTGTTCGTGCGCGGGCAGAACTCCGGCATCAGCCACAACCCGCTGGAAAGCACCACCAACCACGACATGCAGCTGTGCGTCGACACCTTCGCGGCGCTGCTGGACCGGCTGGCGGCGGAAACCGCCCGCTGAGCTCGCCGACCGCCGCCCGCCGAACGACCCAACACCGACCGCCGCCCGCTGCACGCCCCAACACCGACCGCCACGCACCGGCCACCCGCCGGTGCCCGCCCACCGAACCTGCCGAACCCGCCATGACCACGCCCTACGAACGAATCGACGCCTGGATCGACGCCCACTTCGACGAGGAGGTGCGCTTCCTGCAGGCGCTCGTCCAGGTGCCCACCGACACGCCGCCCGGCAACAACGCGCCGCACGCCGAGCGCACCGCCGAGCTGCTGAAGGACTTCGGCTACACCGCCGAGAAGCATGCCGTGCCCGCCGACGAGGTGCAGGGCTACGGCCTGCAGTCGATCACCAACCTGATCGTGCGCCGGCCCTACGGCGCCGGCCGGACGATCGCACTGAACGCCCACGGCGACGTGGTGCCGCCGGGCGACGGCTGGACGCACGGCCCGTACAGCGGCGAGGTGGTCGATGGCAAGCTCTACGGCCGCGCCTCGGCCGTCAGCAAGAGCGACTTCGCCAGCTTCACCTTCGCCACCCGCGCGCTCGAATCGCTGGGCGCCGCGCTGAAGGGCGGCATCGAGCTGCACTTCACCTACGACGAGGAATTCGGCGGCGAACTCGGCCCCGGCTGGCTGCTGAAGCAGGGGCTGACGAAGCCCGACCTGTTGATCGCCGCCGGCTTCAGCTACCAGGTCGTCACCGCGCACAACGGCTGCCTGCAGATGGAGGTGACGGTGAACGGCCGCATGGCGCACGCCGCCATCCCCGACACCGGCATCGACGCGCTGCAGGGCGCGGTCGCGATCCTCAATGCGCTGTACCAGCAGAACACGCTCTACAAGCAGGTCACGTCCAAGGTGCCGGGCATCACCCACCCGTACCTGAACGTCGGGCGCATCGAGGGCGGCACCAACACCAACGTCGTGCCCGGCAAGGTGGTGTTCAAGCTCGACCGCCGGATGATCCCGGAGGAGAACCCGGCGCAGGTCGAGGCCTCGGTGCGGCAGGTGATCGCCGAGGCGGCCGCCGGCTTCCCCGGCATCCAGGTCGAGATCAAGCGCCTGCTGCGGGCCGACTCGATGCAGCCGCTGCCGGGCAACCGGCCGCTGGTCGAGGCGCTGCAGAAGCACGGCGAGGCGGTGTTCGGCGAGCCGATCCCGACCTCCGGCACGCCGCTGTACACCGACGTGCGGCTGTACGCCGCGCAAGGCGTGCCGGCGGTGATCTACGGCGCCGGGCCGCGCACGGTGTTCGAGTCGAACGCCAAGCGCGCCGACGAGCATCTTGTGCTCGAGGACCTGCGCCGCGCGACGAAGGTGATCGCGCGTTCGCTGTACGACCTGCTGAGCTGAGAGCCTGAGAACGGGCCACGAGAGCCCGTCCGGCGACGCCTCGAACCGCCGCCGAAGTCGCGCCCAACGCGCGGCCCGGCCATTTCCACGGGCCGCCTGCCGCGGCCCGGAGCTTGCTATCCCAGGGTGTCCCATGGCCACCGCGGGCTGGCGTGGATCGGCGCGTCCCGTCGCCACGACGGCCGCCCGGCACGACGCAGCGTCGCCGCATCCACGCGCACCCGCGCCGCCCCGCTCACCCGACGACGAATCCGCCATCCGTTTTCGACCGGAGACAAGTCCCATGAGTACCGTAGCCAACGCCGGCATTCCGCCCGGCACCGCCGCCCCTTCCGTCCACCCCGTCGACGAACGCCTGCCCACCGGCCGGCTCGCCGCGCTCGGCCTGCAGCACGTGCTGGTGATGTATGCCGGCGCGGTGGCGGTGCCGCTGATCGTCGGCCGCGCGCTGAAGCTGAGCCCCGAGGAGGTGGCGCTGCTGATCTCCGCCGACCTGTTCTGCTGCGGGCTGGTGACGCTGATCCAGTCCTTCGGGCTGACGCAATGGTTCGGCGTGAAGCTGCCGGTGATGATGGGTGTGACCTTCGCGTCGGTCGGCCCGATGGTCGCGATGGCCAACGCCAACGCCGGGCCCGAGGGCGCGCGGCTGATCTTCGGCACCATCATCGGCGCGGGCATCGTGGCGATGCTGATCGCGCCCATCATGGGGCGGCTGCTGCGCTTCTTTCCGCCGGTGGTGACCGGCACGATCATCGCCGTCATCGGCATCAGCCTGATGCGCGTGGGCATCGGCTGGGCGCTCGGCGGGCCGGCCAACCTGGCGCAGTCGACCGACGTGCCTCGGCTCGTCGCGATGGTCGACAAGGCGAAGTCCGACGCACTGGCCAACGCATCCGCCACCGCCGCGCTCGGCGCCGCGCCGGGCGCATCGGCCACCTCGGTGGCGCCGCAGGCCGCGGCCGCCGCCACCGCCGCGGCCACCGCGGCCACTGCCAGCGCCGGGCCGGTGACCAAGCTTCCCGGCCCGATCCCGCAGGTCGACAACCCGAACTACGGCGCGCTCGACAACCTCGGCATCGCCGCCTTCGTGCTGGTGGTGATTCTGCTGATCAGCAAGTACGGACGCGGCTTCGTCGCCAACGTGTCGGTGCTGCTGGGCATCGTCGCCGGCTGCGTCGTCGCCGCGCTGATGGGCAAGATGCCGTTCGACAAGGTCGCCAAGGCCGGCTGGGTGGACGTGGTGCTGCCCTTCCACTTCGGCGTGCCGATGTTCGACCCGGTGCTGATCTTCACGATGTCGCTGGTGATGGTGGTGGTGATGATCGAGTCCACCGGCATGTTCCTCGCGCTGTCGGACATCACCGGCAAGACGCTGTCGCAGCGCCAGTTGACCGCCGGGCTGCGCACCGACGGGCTGGGCACGCTGATCGGCGGCATCTTCAACACCTTCCCGTACACCAGCTTCTCGCAGAACGTCGGCCTGGTCGGCGTGACCGGCGTGCGCAGCCGCTTCGTCTGCGTGGCCGCCGGCATCATCATGATCGTGCTCGGGCTGCTGCCGAAGATGGCGGCGCTGGTCGAATCGGTGCCGCAGTTCGTGCTCGGCGGCGCCGGGCTGGTGATGTTCGGCATGGTGGCCGCCACCGGCATCCGCATCCTCGCGGGGGTCGACTACAAGGCCAGCCGGCACAACCTGTACATCGTCGCCATCTCGATCGGCTTCGGCATGGTGCCGCTGGTGGCGCCGCGCTGGACGCAGCAGATGCCGCACGCGCTGCACCCCCTGCTCGAGTCCGGCATCCTGCTGGCCGCGCTGTCGGCGGTGTTCCTGAACCTGTTCTTCAACGGCAGCCGCGCCGGCGCCGAAGACGCCATCGCCGCTGCGAAGGCGCAGGACGGGCACGCCTGAGGCGGGGCGGTGCGCCGGCAGGGCGGGGGTGAGGCCCGCCCGCGGCCACTGCCCTCCAGCTCCGCGCCCGCCGGAGCCCGGTCGGGACCGTCAGTCGCCCGAGCCGCATCCGACATTGGATGGAGGCGGGTAGTCACCGCCTCGACATCGACACGAGACAGGCTCAAGATGCTGTCCGCCGCCGCACGGACTCCCCAGGATGCATTCAGGCTTCGACACGGCGAGCCTGTATTCCCACCTTGGCCGCACCGACGCGCCCGTTCGCGCTTTGCCTCTCGCTCCTGACGCGCTGTACCGACTCAGGTTTCCCTCGGCCGATTGAAGGATCGGCCGAGAACCCTCGCTCCGAGATTTCGATGAACCTGACCGCAGCGCCGTACATTCGCCTTGATCGGCGACGCTCTGCTCGCGACCCTCGTGAAACATGGCGTCGGGCGACGGTACAAGCGCCATCGCGCATCAACCCCCTCCCTTCGCCCGCGCCCACATCGTGCGAAACAGCGTCGGCACATGTCGCAGCGGCTCCAACCGCGACCCGTTCGCGCGCCCGGCGCGCGACGAATCCACCGCCGCCCGGGGTCAAGCGAATTGCGCCAGCCAACCCTTCTGATCCGGACACTGCCCGGCCTCAAGCGTCTTGCACTTTGAAAGACCTGGCTCCGCCTGGAAAGTGCGGTGCGCAGAGGTCAGTTCCCGGCAAAAGACGTTCCCTCGCAGATGTGGCCCGCGTGCGCGCTCCCGGGGCGCGCAGTGGGGTTATCGGGGAGGTGAACTGATCGACCTTGGACGTCCAGAAGCGGTACTTATCTTTTGAAGCCCATGGCTGCGCCGAATCACAGCACGAGCCGTGTTCGAAGCCTGTTTTCCACAGGAGAGAGAAGAATCATGAATTTCAGGGCCGCGGTACCTGTCGCAGTCGTCATCGCTATCACCACCGCCGGTTGCGCCAGCGTGGGCAATGAGACACTCCGAGCTGAAACGGAATCCTCAGTACAGGGCAAGATTGTCGAGGGGAAGACCACCAAGTCGGAAGTTCGGGCAATGTTCGGATCTCCGCTCAAGACGACGTTTACGGACGGTGGACTCGAGGTATGGACCTACGAGTTCAGCAAGGTTTCGGCGGATGCGGTCTCCTACATTCCGATCGTCAACCTCTTCGGAGCCACCGCCTCCGGAAAGAAGAAGGAACTGGTGGTTCTGTTCGACGCCGCGGGCACGACCAAGCGCTTCTCGATGAGCGAGTCTGACATAAAGCAGAAGACCGGCGTATTCAATCAGTAATCATCCGTGGTGCCGGCCGAATTTCAGCTGCCACCGGACCGGCTTCGCACCGCCTTGCCTCGCCAAGGCCTGCCCGACTCGCACGTTTCGAAAGAATCCCATGTCGCGTTATGTGATCCGAACTTCCGCGCTCGCTATCGCCACCCTCATGACTGCCGCGTCCGCCCAGGCCGCGACCTTCGTCGTTGACGCATAGAGAAACAGCAGTATGGGAGGATATGGGCTGAATACCGTCGCTCTCGTGTCTGGCTACCGTTTCAACGTCAGCGTCGGTCTCGAAGACCTCTGGAGCGCCGGCCCACTTCCACGCTGGTCCAATGCCGACGGCCTCACCGGGCCGAACCGTTTCGCGACAGGTAGCGACGAGAGCGGTCAAGCCGAGGGCACCTTGATCGGGAGAGACTTCGGCGCCCGCCAGCAAGGAAATCTGATCGCACCTTACGGCTCACTCGTCGGCCAGATCGGCAACGGAGAGTTCTTCCTGATGCTTTCAGGGATGGGTCTGATTCGCTTCATGACGCGCCGCCAGCGCGTCTGATCGTTCGCTCTACTGAATTCGATCAAAGGGCTGGTTCAAATGAATCACCCGGCGCACTCCTGCGGCAGAATGCGAGAGCGAACCAACGGAGCGAACTGCGATGCACCCCTACGTTCAGGTCTTGCAGACCTACATGAAGGCACTCGGCCAAAGCGACTACACGACCATCAAGAGCTTGTTCACCGTTGGCGGTAGGGTCCTGTCGCCGTTCTTGGGCGAAATGCCGGCCGGCCCGTTCTTCGATCGCCTGGCCGGCGCATCGGCGCTCAACGTGATCACGCCGATCGACATCTTCGTCAGCGATGCCGGGCGGAATCACGCCACCGCCTATTTTCAGTACGATTGGACGGTCCGCGACGGAACCTTGATCACGTTCAAGGTGATGGACCTCTTCACATTCGAACCCGATGGCGACAAGGTGGAGTATCTCGACATCATCTATGACACCCATCCGATCCGCGCGTCGGCCGGGAACAAGTATGAAGCCTAGGATTCCGTGTCGGTGAGCACACTCGACCGCGACACCGGCTTCGGGCTGACGTGGCCACGCTTGCACATCGGGCCACGTTCGAACCCCACCAAGGAGTTGCCATGTCCGCATTCCAGCTCGCCCAGTTGAATATCGGCATCATCAAGGCGCCGATGGATTCTCCCGTGATGGCGGATTTCGCCGCGAATCTCGACCGCATCAATGCCCTCGCCGAATCCACACCTGGCTTCGTCTGGCGCCTGCAGACCGAGGAGGGCGATGCGACGGCAATCCGCCCGTTCGAGAATGAGAACATGCTCGTCAACATGTCAGTGTGGCGCGATGTCGAGTCGCTCAACAAATACGTCTACGCCTCCGCCCACGTCGAACTGATGCGCCGCCGCCGCGAGTGGTTCGAGCGGATGGATCAGGCGTTTCTCGTGCTGTGGTGGGTGCCGGCGGGTCATCAGCCCAGCGTGGACGAGGCGCTTGCCAGGCTGGAATTGCTTCGGACCAAGGGGCCGACGGCCGAGGCCTTCACGTTCCGGCAAGCCTTCCCGGCTCCCGATGCCGATCGCGCGGCGGTGCCGGCACGCCTGATCGACAGTTGCCCCACCACGTAGGTATTCGTTCGGGCCGGCGTTGCGTTTGCAGGCTTCTGTTCAATCCACCATCAGCCGCGAGGTTTAGATGTCCGACCTCAAGACACCGGCCGCCATCCTTGCCGACGACGTGCCGGCCCGCACCAAGCCGTCGAACTACCCCGAGCCCCATGCCTCCCGCATGGCCGGCCGTGTGAAGCGCGCGCTCGGAGATGCCTTCGGGCTCACCAACTTCGGCGTCAACCTGACGCGGCTGGCGCCGGGCGCCGTGTCGTCGCTTCGACACGCCCACACGAAGCAGGATGAATTCGTCTACATCCTGCAAGGCCATCCGACGCTGCACACCGATGACGGTCGCACATCGCTCCAGCCCGGCATGTGTGCCGGCTTCAAGGCAGGCACCGGCAACGGGCATCGGCTGCTCAACGAAACCTCGGAGGATGTGGTGTATCTGGAAATCGGCGACCGGACACCTGGAGACGAGGGATCCTATCCGGACGACGACCTCAAGGCGCTGCAGCAGGACGGCCGCTGGCAGTTCGTCCACAAGGACGGAACGCCCTACGCCTGAAGTCCGTCCCCGATTCATGCGTTGCCCCCATATCCCGTCGTTGCCGTCCTCCATCGGCGCTCACGGATACCGAGCAAGCTCGACGAATCGATAGCGGAGTGGAACACCATGTTCAAGATCCGGGACATCGATCACCTGGTTCTTCGCGTACGCAACCTTGAACCGATGCTGCGTTTTTACGTCGACGTTCTCGGCTGCAGCGTCGAGCGGCGGCTGGATTCGATCGGGCTGGTCCAGCTCCGCGCGGGCCGCGCGATCCTGGACCTGGTGCCCGTCAGCGGCTCGCTCGGCGCGGCCGGCGGCGCGCCGCCGGGGCCGGAGGGGCACAATCTCGATCACTTCTGCTTCCGCGTCGATCCCTTCGACGAAAGCGATATCCGCGCATTGCTGGCGTCGCATGGCATCGAATCGAGCCCGGCCGATACCCGCTACGGTGCCGAAGGTTTCGGGCCGTCGCTGTACGTGGTCGATCCCGAGGGAAATACCGTGGAGCTGAAAGGCCCGCCGACGGGCCCGGCCACGGGAATCGAATCCTGACGTCGTCGGTGGGGCAACGTTTTCGCGCAACCCTTGGGAGGTAGATGATGACCATCGAACTCGACCACGCCATCGTCCCCTGCCGTGACGCCATCGCGTCCGCCCGCCGGCTGGCGGAGATTCTCGGCGTGCCCTGGGCCGAAACCAGCCTCGGGCCATTTTCACCGGTGTTCGTCAACGACGGGCTGACGCTTGATTTCCAGCGGACCGACGAGGATTACCCCGTCAACCACTTCTGCTTCCGCGTGTCGCCCGATGCATTCGATGCGATCCTCGCCCGGATACGCAACGCGGGCATCGCCTACCGCAGTTCGGTGCGCGGCCCGGTGGACCATGCCATCGGCACCGAGTACGGAGGCCGCATGGTCTATTGGAACGAGCCGGACGGGCACCAGTGGGAGATGCTGACGGTCAGCTACGCCCGCCAGACGCCGGCGACACTGCCGCCGGCCTGACATCCGGCAGTCCGGCCGCAGCGCGCACCGACCGCGGCCGCGCCTGAACCCAAGCTGTAGGCCGAAAAGAGCGTCGCCCGCGGCCCGACGAATCGGGCATCCTCTTCGCCCCTGCAGTCCGGTCCGCTCGTCGCTCGCCGTGGCCGACCAGCGGCGCCGTCTCCATCGCCCACGGCGCTTCCCGAAGGAAGAAACATGAAGCTTCTGGTTCGCACCTGGATGGCGTCGTTCGCCGCGTTGCTGATGCTGTGCGCCCTGCCGGCGTCGGCCCAGGACAAGCCCTACAAGGAGGGCTCGATCTGGGCGGTCACCTTCGTCAAGGTCAAACCGGGCATGTTCGACCAGTACATCCGCGACGTCGGCCCGCAGCGCAAGAAGATCATGGACGAAGCGCAGAAGCAGGGGCTGGTGATCTCGTACAAGGTGCTGACCGGGCTGGCGTCGAACCGGGAGGATTGGGACCTGATGTTCATGGACGAGTACAAGAACTGGGCGGCCTTCGACGGCATCAACGACAAGTTCGAGGCGATCGAGGCCAAGGTCATCGGCAACGAGGAGAAGCGCACCCAGGTCATGGTCAAGCGCACCGACGTGCGCGAGATCGTCGGCGACAAGGTGCTGCAGGAGCTGATCCTGAAGTGACCGGGACGCGACGGCACGGAACTTGAATCGCCCGGCGGATCGCCGAATCCGCCCCGCCCTTCAAGGACCGCCTTCATGCCGCCGTACCGCATCGCCCGCCGCGCTTTCCTTGCCACGACGCTGGCCACCAGCCTGGCCGCCGCCCTGCCCGCGCAGGCCCAGGAGACGCCGATCAAGTTTCAGCTGGACTGGCGCTTCGAAGGCCCGGCGGCGCTGTTCCTGGTGCCGGCCGCCAAGGGCTACTTCAAGGAAGAGAAGCTCGCGGTCGCGATCGATGCCGGCAACGGCTCCGGCGGAACCGTCACGCGCGTGGCCTCGGGCACCTACGACATGGGCTTCGCCGACCTGGCCGCGCTGATGGAGTTCCAGGCCAACAACCCGACGGTGCCGAACAAGCCGGTGGCGGTGATGATGGTCTACAACAACACGCCGGCGGCGGTGCTGGCGCTGGCCAGGTCGGGCATCAAGGCGCCGGCCGACCTGTCGGGCAGGAAGCTCGGCGCGCCGGTGTTCGATGCGGGCCGCAAGGCCTGGCCGATCTTCGCCAAGGCCAACGCGGTGAAGGACGTCACCTGGACGGCGATGGACCCGACTCTGCGCGAAACCATGCTGGTGCGCGGCGACATCGACGCGATCACCGGCTTCTCGTTCACCTCGCTGCTGAACCTGGAGGCGCGCGGCGTCAAGGCGGCCGACGTGGTGGTGCTGCCCTATCCGTCGTACGGCGTGAAGCTGTACGGCAACGCGATCATCGCGTCCGAGGAGTTCGTGAAGAAGAACCCGGAGGCAGTGAAGGCCTTCCTGCGCGCCTTCACCCGGGGCATCAAGGACGTGATCGCCGACCCGAAAGCGGCCGTCGCCACGGTGAAGGCGCGCGACGGCATCCTGAACGAGGAACTGGAACTGCGCCGCCTGAAGCTCGCGCTAGACGCCACCGTGCTGACGCCCGACGCGCGCACAGAAGGCTTCGGCAACGCGCTGGCGCCGCGGCTGAGCCTGATGGCCAGCCAGGTGTCGGACGCGTTCTCGACCAAGGAGCGGGTGAAGCCGGAGTCGGTGTGGAACGGCAGCTTCCTGCCGCCGGCGGCGGATCGCGACATCTTCAAAGCGGTGCGCAAGTAGGCGCCACCGGAACAGCCGCCCCGCCGCCGACCACGCAGCATCACCCCGCCTCCATGTCGTCCCCCTTCGTCCAGTTCAGCCACGTCTGGCTCGCCTACGACGACGAACTTCTCGCCCGGCGGCAGTTCGCCGTCGAGGACCTCTCGCTCGACATCGAACGCGGCGAGTTCGTCGCGATCGTCGGGCCGTCGGGCTGCGGCAAGTCGACCTTCATGAAGCTCGCCACCGGGCTGCGCAGGCCGTCGCAGGGCACGGTGCTGATCGACGCCCGCGAGGTCGCCGGGCCGCTGAAGATCACCGGCATGGCGTTCCAGTCGTCGTCGCTGCTGCCCTGGCGCAGCACGCTGGACAACGTGCTGCTGCCGCTGGAGATCGTGGAACCGTACCGCTCCAGCTTCCGCCAGCAGCGCGCGGCGTATGCCGACAAGGCGCGCCGGCTGCTGCAGAGCGTGGGCCTCGGCGGCTACGAGCACCAGTTCCCGTGGCAGCTCTCGGGCGGCATGCAGCAGCGCGCGTCGATCTGCCGCGCGCTGATCCACGAGCCGAAGATGCTGCTGCTCGACGAGCCCTTCGGCGCCCTCGATGCGTTCACCCGCGAGGAGCTGTGGTGCATCCTGCGCGACCTGTGGACGGCGCAGCGCTTCAACGTCATCCTCGTCACGCACGACCTGCGCGAGGCGGCGTTCCTCGCCGACACCGTCTACGTGATGAGCCGCAGCCCGGGGCGCATCGTCGCGAAGAAGACGATCCCGCTGCCGCGCCCGCGCGAGCTGGAGCTGACCTACACCAAGGAGTTCACCGACATCGTGCTCGAGCTGCGCGAGCACATCGGTGCCATCCGCAAGCCGCTGGCCGGCGTGCCGGCAGCGGTGGAGCCGGCGCAGTGAACCGCCGCCGCACCGAGCGGCTCGCGCCGTGGATCCTGCTGCTCGCGGTATTGCTGCTGTGGGAGGCGCTGTGCCGCGGCTTCGGCATCTCGGAGTTCATCTTCCCTGCGCCGAGCGCGATCGTCGCCAAGCTGATCGAGTTCGGCCCGCTGATCGCCGGCCACGCGTGGCGCACCTTCTGGGTCACGATGCTGGGCTTCGGCGTCTCGATCGTCGTCGGCGTGCTGCTCGGCTTCCTGGTGGGCAGCTCGCGCATCGCGTATGCGGCGATGTACCCGCTGATGACCGGCTTCAACGCGCTGCCGAAGGCGGCCTTCGTGCCGATCCTGGTGGTGTGGTTCGGCATCGGCGTCGGGCCGGCGGTGCTGACGGCGTTCCTGATCTCGTTCTTCCCGATCACCGTCAACATCGCCACCGGGCTGGCCACGCTCGAACCCGAGCTGGAGGACGTGCTGCGCGTGCTCGGCGCCCGCCGCTGGGACGTGCTGATGAAGGTCGGCCTGCCGCGCTCGATGCCCTACTTCTACGGCTCGCTGAAGGTGGCGATCACGCTCGCCTTCGTCGGCACCACGGTGTCGGAGATGACGGCCGCCAACGAGGGCATCGGCTACCTGCTGATCTCCGCCGGCTCGTCGATGCAGATGGGGCTGGCCTTCGCCGGGCTGGTGGTCGTCGGCGCGATGGCGATGGCGATGTACGAGTTCTTCGCCGTGGTCGAGAAGCGAACCACCGCCTGGGCGCATCGCGGGTCATGAGGAAACGCCCGGCCGCCCGAAGTTTCCTCATCCCCCCGGGGGGCGCGCTGGGCGCAGCCCGGACCTGGGGGCCCTCTCGCACGGCCGCTGATCTGGGAACATCACGCACATGCCGGAACCCGAACGCACCGAACCCACGCTGGCGCAGCGGCTGCGCCACCTGCGGCGCGCCAACGTCGCGCAGCGCGCCCGCGCGCTCGGCCGCCACCCGTTCGGCGCGCTGCTGGTCGCGCCCGACCACGAGACGGTGCTGGCCGAGCAGGGCAACGTCGACACGGTGAACCACGCCGAGGCGGTGCTCGCGCGCACGGCGGCCACCAACTTCACGCCGGAGTTCCTCTGGCAGTGCACGCTGTACACCACGGTCGAGCCCTGCTGCATGTGCGCGGCCACGCAGTACTGGGCGCACATCGGCCGCGTGGTCTACGGCATGACCGAGGCGCGCCTGCTCGAACTCACCGGCAACCACGCCGAGAACCCGACGATGGAGCTGCCCTGCCGCATCGTCTTCGCCCACGGGCAGAAGGCGATCGAGGTGTACGGGCCGGAGCCGGTGGTCGAGGAGGAGATCGCGGCGATGCACCGCGATTTCTGGGCCGGCCACTGAGCCCGGCGCCCGGCAAGGTCACCGCACGACACCGATGGGCATCGGCTGGCACGGCCACCTGGCGCTGAACTATCGCCGCGACGGCGGCCGCACCGTGGTGCACGACCGCCACCACGGCCCGCTGCGCGTGCTGGCCAGCCTGTACCCGGAAGACCCGTCGATCTGCCACAACGTGCTGGTGCACCCGCCGGGCGGCATCGTCGGCGGCGACCGGCTGGAGATCGAGCTCGCGCTCGGCGAAGGCAGCCACGCGCTGCTGACGACCCCCGGCGCGACGCGCTTCTACCGCAGCCAGGGCGACGAGGCCCGCCAGTCGCTGGTGGCGCGCGTGGCCGGCGGCGCGCGACTCGAATGGCTGCCGCTGGAGACGCTGCTTTACCGCCGCACCCGGGCCGACAACCGGCTGCGCTTCGAGCTGGCCGACGGCGCCGAGACCATCGGCTGGGACCTGCTCGCGCTCGGCCTGCCGGCCAGCGGCGAGGCCTTCGACGATGGCCGTTACGCGCAGCAGATCGAGCTGCCCGGCGCCTGGCTCGAACGCGCGGTGATCGACGGCCGCGACCGCCGCCTGCTGGACTCGCCGCTCGGCTGGGCCGGCCACCGCCTGCTGGGCACGATGTGGTTCGGCGCCGGCACGCCGCTGGCCGCGCCGCGGCGCGACGCGCTGCTCGACACCGCCCGCGAGGCGATCGGCGCCGACGCGCTGCATGCCACCGCCGGTGCCACCGCCCCGCACGACCGCGTCGTGCTGCTGCGCGTGCTCGCCCCGCGGGTGGAGCCGGCGATGCGCCTGATGACCGCGGTGTGGGCGCGCTGGCGCGCCGAGGCCTGGGGGCTGCCGGCGTGCGTGCCGCGGGTGTGGCGGACGTAGCGCCATCGCCCATGGGCCGAATCGCTTGACCATTTACGGCAATATGCCGCAATCTGGGACAAGGAGATTCCACATGCCAGCCGAACCCGTTGCCCGACTCGAAGCCCGCCTGCCGGCGAGCGTCTACGCCACGCTCAAGCGCGCCGCCGAACTGAAGGGGCGCAGCATCACCGATTTCGTCGTCGGAGCCGCGCATGAGGCCGCACAACGGGCGATCGAGGACGAGCTCCTGATCCGGCTGTCGGCCGAAGACCAGTTGCGCTTTGCCGAAGCCCTGCTTGATCCGCCCGCACCCAACGACGCTCTGCGCCAGGCGCGAAGCCTGCATCGGGCGAACGTCGAAACCCGGTGACGCGCTTCATCTCCGAAGCGCTCGGCAAGCACGACCGCTCCGCGTTTGCCAGCGGCCAGGAACGGATCGACGCCCACTTCCGGCAGGCGGTGTCGCAGGACATCAAGCGGCACTATGCCGCCTGCTACGTGCTTGTCGAACGCACCAGCCACCGGATCGCCGGCTTCTATACCTTGTCGCCGCACGCGATCGCATTGACCGATCTGGCGCCCGAGTGGGCCCGGAAGCTCCCCCGCTACCCGAGCGTTCCGGCGGCGTTGATCGGCTGGCTCGGCAGGGACCTCGCCTTTCGCGGCCAGTCGGTCGGCAGCCTGCTGCTGTACGACGCGATCGCGCGACTGGCGGCGGCTCCGGTCGGCATCCACGCGATCTGCGCCGACGCGATCGACGCGGACGCGGCGGCGTTCTACGAGGCCGATCAGTTCCAGCAGTTCGCCAGCCGGCCGCAGAGCTGGTATCTGCCGATGAAGACCGCCCGCTCGCTGGTCGACGCGACCGGCGAATGAAGTTGCCGACCGATCATCGGGCACGGCACTTTAGCGACTGCGCCGGTGAAGGTGCCGCGGCAACGCCCGTCCCGCGAAACCGCCACCGCTCGCCCTACCCAACCGCCTTCAACACGATCAGCAGATCCTTGGCCTGCACGCGGTCGCCAGGCGCGACCAGCACGGCCTCGATCTCGGCATCGCGCTCGGCGGCCACGTGCGTCTCCATCTTCATCGCCTCCAGCGCCAGCAGCGTGCTGCCGGCGCTCACGCGCTGGCCGGGCTTGACGGCGACGCTGACGATCGCGCCGGGCATCGGCGCGGCCACGTGCAGCGGGTTGCCGGCATCGGCCACCGGGCGGCCGCGGGCCGACGGGTCGGCGTCGGGGCGCACCACGCGCATCGTGCGCGACTGGCCGTTCAGCTCGAACTGCACCTTGTGCGCCGAGTCGCCGTCGGCGCTGATCGCCTGCAGCGCCACCAGCAGCGTCTTGCCGGGATCGATCTCGACCGCGATCTCCTGCTGCGGCTGCGCGCCGTAGAAGAACACCGGCGTCGGCAGCGCCGAGGTGTCGCCGTACTGGCGCACGTGGTCGCAGTACTCGCGCATCACCTTCGGGTACATCAGGTAGGAGGCGAGCTGGCGGTCGTCCATCGGCAGCTCGCATTCGCGCGTGGCCTGCGCACGCACCGCCTCCAGGTCGACCGGCGCCAGCCGGTCGCCCGGGCGGTACGGCGCCGGCGGCTCGGCACCCTCGCCGAGTTTGAGCACCTTGCGCGACAGCGCCGCCGGGAAGCCATCGGGCGGGAAGCCAAGCTCGCCCTTGAACAGCGACACCACAGACTCGGGGAAGGCCACGTCGCGCGCCGGGTCCGACACATCCGTGGGCACCAGGTCGTTGGCGACCATCATCAGCGCCATGTCGCCGACCACCTTGGAGGTCGGCGTCACCTTGACGATGTCGCCGAACAGCCGGTTGACGTCGGCATAGGCCTGCGACACCTCGGTCCAGCGGTGCGCCAGCCCGAGCGCGCGCGCCTGCTCGCGCAGGTTGGTGTACTGGCCGCCGGGCATCTCGTGGCGGTAGACGTCGGCGGTGCCGGAGCGGATCTCGGACTCGAACGGCGAGTAGAAGCGGCGCACGCCCTCCCAGTACATCGAGGCGGCGTGCAGCGCGTCGGGCGAAAGCCCGGGGTCGCGCTCGGTGCCGGCCAGCGCGGCGGCGATCGACGACAGGTTGGGCTGCGACGTCAGCCCGCTCATCGAGTCGAGCGCGCCGTCGACCGCGTCGCAGCCGGCGTCGACCGCCGCCAGCACCGAGGCCGCCGAGGCGCCGCTGGTGTCGTGGGTGTGGAAGTGCACCGGCAGGCCGGTTTCCTCCTTCAGCGCCTTGACCAGCGCGGCGGCGGCGCGCGGGCGGCAGACGCCGGCCATGTCCTTGATGCCGAGCACGTGCACGCCGGCCTTCTGCAGCTCGCGCGCGATGCCGACGTAGTACTTCAGGTCGTACTTCGGCCGGCCGCCGTCGAACAGGTCGCCGGTGTAGCAGATCGCGCCTTCGCACAGGCCGCCGGCCTCGACCGCGGCGTCGATCGCCACGCGCATGTTCTCGACCCAGTTGAGCGAGTCGAACACGCGGAACAGGTCGACGCCGTGCTGCGCCGCCTGCTGCACGAAGTGGCGCACCACGTTGTCGGCGTAGTTCGTGTAGCCGACGGCGTTGGAGCCGCGCAGCAGCATCTGGAACAGCACGTTCGGGATGCGGCTGCGAAGCTGCGCCAGGCGCTGCCACGGGTCTTCCTTCAGGAAGCGCAGCGCCACGTCGAAGGTGGCGCCGCCCCAGCACTCGAGCGAGAACAGCGACGACAGCTCGCGCGCATAGAACGGCGCGATCGGCAGCATGTCGGCGGTGCGCATGCGGGTGGCGAGCAGCGACTGGTGGGCGTCGCGCATCGTGGTGTCGGTCAGCAGCACGCGCCGCTGCGCCAGCATCCACTGCGCAAAGCCGGCCGGGCCCAGCGCCTGCAGGCGCTGGCGCGTGCCGTCGGGGATCGGCATCTCGGTGGACACCGCCGGCAGCACCGGCTTGGGCAGCGGCAGCGCCGGCAACGTGCGCCCGCGCACCTCCGGGTTGCCCTGCACCGCCACCTCGGCGAGGAAGCGCAGCAGCTTGCTCGCGCGGTCGCGGCGCGCGGCGAAGGCAAGCAGTTCGGGCGTGTTCTCGATGAAGCGGGTGGTCAGCTCGCCGGTGGCGAAGGCCGGGTGGTTGATCAGGTTCTCGAGGAACTGCAGGTTGGTCGCGACGCCGCGGATGCGGAACTCGCGCAGCGCGCGGTCCATGCGCTGGATCGTCTCGCGCGCGGTCGGCGCCCAGGCCGTCACCTTCACCAGCAGCGAGTCGTAGTAGGGCGTGATCACCGCGCCGCCGTAGGCCGTGCCGGCATCGAGCCGGATGCCGAAGCCCGCCGCGCTGCGGTAGGCGGCGAGGCGGCCGTAGTCGGGCAGGAAGCCGTTTTCCGGGTCTTCGGTGGTCACGCGGCATTGCAGCGCATGGCCGTTCAGCGGGATCTGCGCCTGCGGCGGCACGCCGGTGGGGTGGCGCGGGTCGCTCGTGCCCTCGGTGACGCCGATGTGGCCGCCTTCGGTGATGCGGATCTGGGCCTTGACGATGTCCACGCCGGTGATCATCTCGGTCACGGTGTGTTCGACCTGGATGCGCGGGTTGACCTCGATGAAGTAGAAGCGGCCGTCGTCGGCGTCCATCAGGAACTCGACCGTGCCGGCGTGCGTGTAGCCCACCGCGCGCATCAGCCGCAGCGCGCTGTCGCACAGCAGTTCGCGGCCGGCCGCATCGAGGTAGGGCGCCGGCGCGCGCTCGACCACCTTCTGGTTGCGCCGCTGCACGGTGCAGTCGCGCTCGTGCAGGTGCACGACGTTGCCGTGCTGGTCACCGAGGATCTGCACCTCGACATGGCGCGCGCGGCGGATCAGCTTCTCGAAATACACCTCGTCGTTGCCGAAGGCCGACAGCGCCTCGCGCCGCGACGCCTCCAGCGACGCCGGCAGGTCGGCCTCGCTCTCGATCACCCGCATGCCGCGCCCGCCACCGCCCCAGCTCGCCTTCAGCATCACCGGGTAGCCGATGCCGGCGGCCAGCCGCGCGCACTCGGCCACGTCCAGCGGCAGCGGCGGTGTGGCGGGCATCACCGGCACGCCGGCGGCCACCGCGGCGTGGCGCGCCGCCACCTTGTTGCCCAGCGTGCGCATCACCGACGGCGCCGGGCCGATCCAGCGCAGGCCGGCGGCGATCACGCTGTCGGCGAACTCCGGGTTCTCCGACAGGAAGCCGTAGCCCGGGTGGATGGCGTCGACGCCGGCGGCGCGCGCGATGCGCAGGATGTCGTCGCCGTCGAGGTAGGCGGCGAGCGGCTTCTTGCCCTCGCCGACGAGGTAGCTCTCGTCCGCCTTGAAGCGATGCAGGGCCTGCCGGTCCTGCTGCGAGTAGATCGCGACGGTTCGGATGCGCATCTCCGACGCCGCGCGCATCACGCGGATCGCGATCTCGGAGCGGTTGGCGATCAGGATGGAGCGGATCGGACGGTGGCTCATGGATTCGTTCCTGGGTGGAAAGCTTGGCGGTGCGCCATCACCGACGGTCGCCTGCACGGCAGCCACAACAGCATGGCTCTCAGGGTTCACCCGAGGTCCTGTCAGTCCCGGGACGGAAGCAAGCCAAGTGCCCACCGCCCCGCTGGCGTTGCGGATTTGCTGCAGTGCAACACACGTATTCGGGTTTACCCTATACTTGCGTCATCGTGAACAACCAGGAGCCCTGATGCTCACAGTCCTGATCTGTCTGGCGGCCGTTGCCGTCGCGGTCGGTTCCATGCTCTACACGACGAAGAAGGTCGACGAACTGAACTGAGCGAAACCGCCACCTACCGCTTGTCTCCTCCGTCGCACCTGGACGGATTCAGGCCCCGCGCAGCAATGTGCGGGGCCTTTTTTCCTGGTGCCTTGCACCCGGCCGCGGCCTAGCGCACGCGTGTCGCGGCAGCGGCCCGGCGCGTCGCCCCGTACTCGCGCACCACGCCGAGAAAGGCCCGGAGCACCGGCGATCCGTCGCCGGCGCGGTAGAAGCAGCTCATCTCGATGTCGCGCAGGTGCGCCGAGCGCAGCGGGCGGTAGACCACGCCCGGCAGGCGCAGGCTGGCGGCCGAATCGGTCGTGACGCACAGGCCGAAGCCGCTGGACACCAGCGCGATCGCGGTCAGCGCGTCCTCCACCTCCTGCTCGACGCGCAACCGCGCGCCGCCGCGGCGGAACGCCTCCGCCACGGTTTGCGCCAGGCCGGACATCGCGAAGGTCGGGTAGACGATCATCGGTTCCTGATCGAGGTCGCGCATGGCGATTTCGGCCTGCTCGCACAGGCGGTGGCCCTCGTAGAGCGCCACCAGGATCGGCTCGCGCAGCACGGTCTCGACGCCCAGGTCGGGCTCGCTCGGCACCAGCCGCGCGAAGCCGACGGCGATGCGCCGCTCGCGCAGCGCCTGGATCTGCTCGCCCTTGGACAGGTTGTGCAGCCCGATCGTGACCTCGGGCCGCAACTGGTGGAAGCGCGCCAGCACGCGCGGCACCACGTTCAGGATGCCCGAGCCGAAGATGCCCACCTCCAGCCGCCCGATCAGGCCCTGGCCGGCCAGGCGGGTGCGCTCCTCGGCACGCTCGGCCAGCGACAGGATGTTCGGCACCTCCTCCAGCAGCGCCGCGCCGGCCTCGGTGAGGTCGACGCCGCGCGACGTGCGGATGAACAGCGGCGTGCCAAGTTCGTCCTCCAGCCCGCGGATCTGCCGCGTCAGCGGCGGCTGCGCCATGTGCAGCCGTTCCGCCGCGCGGCCGAAGTTGCGCTCCTGCGCGAGGGCCAGGAAGTAGCGCATCTGTCGCAAGTCCATGCCAGGTCTCCTGCGGACCGCCCCATACCGAACCGGTATCAATCGCGCCCGCAACGGTATTGGACCGTATCGCCGCCACCCGCGATGATGACGCCAGGCCCCGCAGCGGCCCGCGCCGATCCAGGCCCCGAGGGCCGGCGGACGAACCGATGCCCCGGAGACGAGACGATGATCATCCAATCCCCGAACGACGTGACGACCGCCGTGCTGGCCGAACTGGAGCGCGCCGACGACCCGCGCTTCAAGGCCATCCTGGGCGCCGCGGTGCGCCACCTGCACGCCTTCGTGCGCGAGGCGCGGCTGACCGAAGCCGAGTTCCACCAGGCCTGCCGCGTGATCGCCACGCTCGGCCAGCTCACCACCGCCTCGCACAACGAGGTGGTGCTGATCGCCGGCTCGCTGGGCATCTCGTCGCTGGTGTGCCTGCTCAACAACGGCGACCAGGGCCAGACCGACACCACTGCCAACCTGATGGGCCCGTTCTGGCGCCAGGATTCGCCCGCCACGCCGAACGGCGGCTCGATCGTGCGCTCGCCGACGCCCGGCGCCCCAATCTTCGTCAAGGCCTGGGTGCGCGACCGCCAGGGCCGCCCGGTGGCCGGCGCCGAAGTCGACGTCTGGCACACCTCGGCCGAAGGCTTCTACGAGAACCAGGACCCGGCGCAGGGCGACATGAACCTGCGCGGCAAGTTCACCACCGACGCGCAGGGCCACATCGCCTTCCGCAGCGTCAAGCCGGCCGGCTACCCGATCCCGCTGAGCGGGCCGGTGGGCGCGCTGCTGCGCGCGCAGGGGCGCCACAACCTGCGCCCGGCGCACATCCACTTCATGATCCACAAGGACGGCTTCAAGACGCAGTTCTCGCAGGTCTATTCCAGCGACGACCCGAACCTGGAGACCGACGTGCAGTTCGGCGTCACGAAGGCGCTGATCGGACAGTACGTGCAGCACGCCGGCGAACCCGCGCCCGCCGACGACGTGCAGGGCACCTGGTACTCGCTGGACCACCATTTCGTGATCGAACCCGGCGACGCCACGCTGCCGAAGCCGCCGATCACCGGCAAGGCCACCGGCGAGCGGCCCGCGCAGGCGGTGCTGGCGCGCCGCGCCTGACGATCGAACCCCGACATCCCCACCCGGAGACAACGCATGCCCATCGTGCAGATCACGCTCATCGAAGGACGCGACGGCGACGCCATCAAGCGCTGCATCAAGGAAGTCGCGCGCACCGTGCACCAGACGCTCGGCGCGCCACTGGCGACGATCCGCGTGATCGTCCAGCAGGTGCCGGCGTCGAACTGGGGCGTGGGCGACCAGACGCGCGACGAGATCGACGCCGCCCGTGCCGCCGAACGTGGCCAGTCCTGAAGGAAACCCCATGACACCCCAACAACGATCCGACGCCGCGCGCTCGCTGCGCGAGGCGGCGCGCAGCGGCGAGTTCATCGCCCCGCTGCGCGAGACCTGGCCGCAGATCGATGCCGAATCGGCCTACGCGATCCAGCGCATCAACACCGAGCAGCGCCTGGCCGAGGGCCGCCGCATCGTCGGCTGCAAGATCGGCCTGACCTCGCGTGCGGTGCAGAAGCAGCTCGGCGTCGACCGCCCCGATTTCGGCGTGCTGTTCGACGACATGGGCTACGGCGACGGCGAGCCGGTGCCGCTGTCGGTGCTGCATCAGCCGAAGATCGAGGCCGAGGTGGCCTTCGTCTTCGGCCGCGACCTGACGCAGCCGAACCCGACGCAGGTGGAGGTGGCGAACGCGATCGACCATGCGCTGCCGGCGCTGGAGGTCGTCGGCAGCCGCATCGCGAACTGGAACATCCGCTTCGTCGACACCGTGGCGGACAACGCCTCCTCGGCCGCCTACGTGCTCGGCAGCACGCCGAAGAAGCTGTCGGACCTGGACCTGCGGCTGGCCGGCATGGTGATGAACCGCCGCGGCGAACCGGTGTCCACCGGCGCCGGCGCCGCCTGCCTGGGCCACCCGCTGAACGCGGTGGTCTGGCTGGCACGCACGATGGCCGCGCTCGGCCAGCCGCTGAAGGCCGGCGACCTCGTGCTCTCCGGCGCGCTCGGGCCGATGGTGGCGGTGCAACCCGGCGACGTGTTCGAGGCCCGCATCCACGGGCTCGGCAGCGTGCGCGCGGTATTCGAATCCGAATCGGAGGCCCGGTGATGAGCACCCTGCAGGAATTTGCCCGGCTGCTGGACGACGCAGCGAAGGATGCGCACGAGGTCGCGCAGATCGATCCCGACAGCCGGCTGCCGCTGGCCGATGCCTACGCGATCCAGTCGGCGTCGATCCAGCGCCGGCTGGCGCGCGGCGAGACGCGGGTGGGCGTGAAGATGGGCTTCACCAGCCGCGCCAAGATGGTCCAGATGGGCCTGGCCGACATGATCTGGGGCCGGTTGACGAACGCGATGCAGGTCGAGGAAGGCACGCCGGTGCCGTTCTCGCGCTTCGTGCATCCGCGGGTCGAGCCGGAACTGGCCTTCGTGCTGAAGCGCCCGCTCGCCGGCGACGTGACGGCGGTGCAGGCACTGGCCGCGGTCGAGGCGATCGCCCCGGCGCTGGAGATCATCGATTCGCGCTACCGCGACTTCAAGTTCACGCTGCCCGACGTGATCGCCGACAACGCGTCGTCCAGCGGCTTCGTGATCGGCGGCTGGAACGACCCGGCGCAGGACTTCGGCAACCTCGGCCTGACGCTGAACATCGACGGCCGCGTGATGCAGGTCGGCTCGACCGCGGCCATCCTCGGCCACCCGCTGCGCTCGCTGGTGGCGGCGGCGCGGCTGTCGGCGGCGGCCGGCGAGCCGCTGCAGGCCGGCTGGGTGGTGATGGCCGGCGGCGCGACGCCGGCCGAATGGATCCGCCCCGGCCAGTACGTCTCGGTCGAGATGGACCGCCTCGGCGAGGCCGGCTTCCACGTGGCGGCCTGAGTGCCTCCGGAACCCGCGGCCGGAACCCGCGGCAGGAAACCGCTGCAGGAACCCTGCCCCCATTGATCAGGCCGAATCGATCGGCCCCCAAGGAGACATGCATGACGGACAAGCTGAAGGTGGCGATCATCGGGCCGGGCAACATCGGCACCGACCTGATGATCAAGGTGATGCGCAACGCGCAGCACCTGGAGATGGGCGCGATGGTCGGCGTCGACCCGACATCCGACGGGCTGGCCCGCGCCAGGCGCCTGGGCGTGGCGACGACGGCCGACGGCATCGAAGGCCTGCTGCGGCTCGACGTGTTCAAGAACATCGACATCGTGTTCGACGCCACCTCGGCCGGCGCGCACCGGCGGCACGACGCCGCGCTGCAGCCGCACGGCGTGCAGGTGATCGACCTGACGCCGGCGGCCATCGGGCCCTACGTGATCCCGGCCATCAACCTGGAGGCCGAGAACGCCGGCAACATGAACATGGTGACCTGCGGCGGGCAGGCGACCATCCCGATGGTGGCGGCGGTGTCGCGCGTGGCGAAGGTGCACTACGCCGAGATCGTCGCCTCGATCTCCAGCAAGAGCGCCGGCCCGGGCACGCGCGCCAACATCGACGAGTTCACCGAGACCACGCGCGCCGCGATCGAGAAGCTCGGCGGCGCCGAACGCGGCAAGGCGATCATCGTGCTGAACCCGGCCGAGCCGCCGCTGATCATGCGCGACACGGTGTTCGTGCTGTCGGAGCGGGCCGACGAAGCCGCGGTGGAGGAAAGCATCGCGCGCATGGTCGCGAGCGTGCAGAGCTACGTGCCGGGCTACCGCCTGAAGCAGCGCGTGCAGTTCGACGTGATCCCGCCGGAGAAGCCGCTGAACGTGCCCAGGCTCGGGCTGCGCCACGGCCTGAAGACCTCGGTGTTCCTCGAGGTCGAGGGCGCCGCGCACTACCTGCCCTCGTATGCCGGCAACCTGGACATCATGACCTCGGCCGCCCTCGCCTGCGCCGAGATGATGGCCCGCCGGCGCATCGCGAGCGGCATCGCCCGCGGCCTGAACGTGACCGCCTGAACGTGACCGCCTGAAGGAGCACGCATGACCAAGAAGCTCTACATCTCCGACGTGACGCTGCGCGACGGCAGCCACGCGATCCGCCACCAGTACAGCATCGCCCACGTGAAGGCGATCTCGGCCGCGCTCGACGCCGCCGGCGTCGACAGCATCGAGGTCGCGCACGGCGACGGCCTCGAAGGCTCCAGCTTCAACTACGGCTTCGGGTTGCACACCGATGTCGAGTGGATCGCCGCCGTCGCCGAGACGGTCAAGACCGCCAAGGTGGCCACGCTGCTGCTGCCCGGCATCGGCACCACGCACGACCTGCGCAACGCCTACGACGCCGGCGCGCGCATCGTGCGCGTGGCCACGCACTGCACCGAGGCCGACGTCTCGCGCCAGCACCTGGAATACGCCCGCGAGCTGGGCATGGACCCGGTCGGCTTCCTGATGATGAGCCACATGACCACGCCGCAGAAGCTGGCCGAGCAGGCCAGGCTGATGGAGAGCTACGGCGCCACCTGCGTCTACGTGGTCGACTCCGGCGGCGCGCTCGGCATGAACGACGTGCGCGACCGCTTCCGCGCCTTCAAGGCGGTGCTGAAGCCGGAGACGCAGACCGGCATCCATGCGCACCACAACCTGAGCCTGGGCGTGGCGAACAGCATCGTCGCGGTCGAGGAAGGCTGCGACCGCATCGACGCCAGCCTGGCCGGCATGGGCGCCGGCGCCGGCAACGCGCCGCTGGAGGTGTTCATCGCCGCCGCCGAGCGCCAGGGCTGGAACCACGGCACCGACCTGTACCGCCTGATGGACGCCGCCGACGACCTGGTGCGCCCGCTGCAGGACCGGCCGGTGCGCGTGGACCGCGAGACGCTCGCGCTCGGCTACGCCGGCGTGTACTCCAGCTTCCTGCGGCACGCGGAAGCGGCGGCGCACAAGTACGGGTTGAAGACGGTCGACATCCTGGTCGAGCTCGGCGCGCGCAAGATGGTGGGCGGGCAGGAGGACATGATCGTCGACGTGGCGCTGGACCTGCTCAAGCGCGTCGAGCACGAGCGGCTGCACGCGCAGCCGGTGATGAGCGAGGCGGCCTGAGCCAGGCTGCCACGCGGCTCGACCGCAGCGCCGCCGGCGGCCACGGCGGGCCGACGCCGGCGCTGTCGTCGAGCAGGCGCGCAAAGATCTCCGGCACCTCGAAGACCGCGCGGTTGTCGATGCGCGCCACCGCGGCGCGGTAGCGGTCGAGCTGCGCGGTCATCGACAGCACGGCCGGCCGGATGTCGCGGAAGCTGTGGTGCACGATGCCGGCGCCGGTCTCCTCCACCCACTGCGTGTTGTAGCGCTCCTGCGGCATCGTCCAGGCGTTGCGCACGGTGATCACCGGCAGACCCTGCTGCACCGCCTCGCTCAGGCTGCCCGGGCCGGGCTTGCCGATGAAGAAGTCGGCGAGCTGCATGTGGCGCCGCACCTCGGGCGTGAAGCCGACGATCGCGCGCGGCGCACGCGCCGGCAGGCGGCGCAGCCGCGCGGCGAGCGCCTCGTTGTGGCCGCACATCAGGATCAGCGGCAGGTCTTCGAGCTGCTCCGCGATGCGCAGCATCGCGCGCGAGCCCTGCCCGCCGAACAGCACCAGCCCGGTCGGCCGGCCGGGTTCCAGCCCGAGCCGCAGGCGCTCGGCGTCGCGGTCGATCGGCGCCGGCTGGTAGAAATCCGGCCGCACGATCATCCCCGAGGTGGCATGCACCCGCGCCGGGTCGCAGCCGGCGGCCCGCGCCTGGGCCAGCGCATGCGGCGTGCCGCACACCAGGTGCTGCGGCAGGTCGGGCTCGATCCAGAAATTCGGCGGGTGGTCCGCCATGTCCGTCATCACGGTGACGAAGGGCACGCCGGGCAGCGAGCTCGCCACGCTCTCGCACAGCGCGCGGTTGAAGTTGGGCACCAGCGAGACGACGAGGTCGGGCTCGGTGCGCAGCCAGTGCTGCTGCAGCGCGCGCACCATCGACGCGTGGCCGAGGCGGATCAGCCGCTGCAGCAGCTTGAGCTCCTGCGCCAGCCCGATCGTCCAGCCGCGCGCGAGCCGCAGGTTGTAGACGTCCTCGGGCTCGATGCCGGTCAGCTTGCGGAACGCACCCTGCGGGTCGAGCACCTCGACGAGGTGTGTGCAGCGCACCGTCCACGGCCGCCCTTGCGCGTGGATCACGTCGCGCAGCGCCTGCGCGGCCGCGCGGTGGCCGCCACCGGCGTTGAAGTAGATCAGGTCGATGGTCTTCATCGTTGCCCGCATCGTCGGCCGCGGCGATGACCCGGGCGTGACCGCCACGTGAAGCTCGGATGACCGCCAGGTGCCCACGGCGGCACGTCGCCCTCAGCCACCCACCTCCGGCAGCCGCATCAACCCCCGCCCCATGCGGATCGGCACCCCCGGCTCGATCCCCGGGCAAAGCGTGAAGCCGCGCGGCGCGAACACGATGATCGTGGAGCCGTGCTGGAACCAGCCCATCTCCTCGCCCTTGGCATAGCGCGCGTCGCAGGCGATCGTCGAAGGCCCCCGGTAGCGCAGGTGCAGCAGCACGTCCAGGCAGTGCAGCCGCAGGCTCGCGACCAGGATCGCCGCCACCGGCACCAGCGCGATCTCGTGCCCGCCGGCGGCGAGCCGGCTGCGGATCACCGCGCGTTCGTTGCGGCAGAACAGGCGCTCGACGCGCTTCAACGCGATCGGGTTGACGTTCCAGGTGTCGCCGGACAGGTAGGTGACGCGCGACACCTCGACGTCGTGCGGCGCGTGGAAGCGGTGGTACATGCTGGAGGTCAGCCGCAGCGTGACGTAGCAGCCGTCGCGGAAGCGCTCGGCCGCGGCGGCCGCCTCGTCCGGGCCGAAGAGCTCGTCCAGCCGGTACGGAAAGCCCTTGGCCTGGAACACCGTCGTGCCCTGCACCGCGCCGCAGGCGCCGACGATCGCGTCGCAGGGGCTGGCGAGCACGGCCGGGTCGGCATCCACGCGGCGTGCGCCGGGCTTCAGCTCGCGGGTGAAGCAGTCGTGCAGGCTGTCGAAGCGTTGTTTTCGCGCGTCGCTCAGGTCCAGGTCGGCAAACAGCCGCCAGACCGCGATCGACAGGTCGCGCACCAGCGGCTGGCGGATCTGGCTGAACCAGCCCATGAAGCGCGTCAGCGCGATGCGCGGCACGCGGTTGGTCAGCAGGAAGTTGAGGTCTTCCTGCTGCAGCAGGCGGTCGCGCGCGGAGGCGAGTTTCATCAGGAGGGTCATCGGAGGGGGCATGGGCTTGTCACGGCGTTCACGACGCTGTCAATCTGGGTTGGTAGACATGGGGCCTCGTCCACCGCAAGACCCCATGAACGAAACATTCGCAATCACTGCCATCGCCGCCGCGGCGCTGGCCGCCGCCTGGCCGGTCGCCCAGCGGGCCAAGCGCCGCCTCGAGTTGTCGCAGGCCAAGCACCCGTCGCTCGCCGGCCATTCGCGCATGGCCAAGCGAGTCGCCTCGCTGCTGCCGGGCTACTCATATGCCGCGGCGCGCTTCTTCGGCTCCGACGGCGCGCCGGCCGACACCGTGGCGCGGCGCCGCGCCGGGCTGGAGCGGCTGTCGGCGCAGTTCCGCGAGCGCTTCCCGCGCTCGATCGCGCTGACCACGCAGACGGCGCCGGGCCTGTCGGACCTGCAATTCACCGGCGCCTACCGGGTGCCGTTCCAGTACAGCCGCTACCTGCGCGAACACCTGTCGACGGGCAGCTTCGTGCAGTCGTCGTCCGGCGTCACCGTGACCGACCTGGACGGCAACCGCTTCTACGACCTGACCGGCTCCTACGGCGTCAACGTGTTCGGCAACGACTTCTACAAGGAATGCATCGCCGAAGGCAGCGCGCGCGTCGCCGAACTGGGCCCGGTGCTCGGCGCGTACCACCCCTGCGTGGCCTCCAACGTCGAGCGGCTGCGCGCCATCTCGGGGCTGGACGAGGTGTCGTTCCACATGTCCGGCACCGAAGCGGTGATGCAGGCGGTGCGGCTGGCCCGCTACCACACGAAGCGCACCCACCTCGTGCGCTTCTGCGGCGCCTACCACGGCTGGTGGGAGGACGTGCAGCCCGGCCCCGGCAACCCGCTGCCGCCGCACGAAACGTACACGCTCAAGGAGATGGACGAGGACACGCTGCGCGTGCTGCGGCGGCGCCGCGACATCGCCTGCGTGCTCGTCAACCCGCTGCAGGCGCTGCACCCGAACGCCGGCGCGCCGGGCGACTCGTCGCTGGTCGACAGCGGCCGCCGCGCCCACTTCGACCGCGCGGCCTACACCGCCTGGCTGCGCCGGCTGCGCGAGGTGTGCAGCGAGCGCGGCATCGCGCTGATCTTCGACGAGGTGTTCGTCGGCTTCCGCCTCGCAACGGGCGGCGCACAGCAGTACTTCGGCGTGCGCGCCGACCTCGTCACCTACGGCAAGACGCTCGGCGGCGGGCTGCCGATCGGCGTGGTCTGCGGCAAGCGCGAGCTGATGCGCCGCTTCCGCGACGACCGGCCGGCCGACATCTGCTTCGCCCGCGGCACCTTCAACTCGCACCCCTACGTGATGGCGGCGATGCAGGTCTTCCTGGAGCGCCTGGAGCGCCCCGAGGTGCAGGCGATGTACGACGGGCTCGACGAGCGCTGGAACCAGCGCGCGCAGGCGCTGAACCAGCGCCTGAAGCTGGCCGACCTGCCGGTGCAGGTGGCCAACCTGTCGTCGATCTGGACCGTCTGCTACACCCGGCCGTCGCGCTACAACTGGATGCTCCAGTACTACCTGCGCGAGCAGGGCCTGGCGCTGAGCTGGGTCGGCACCGGCCGGCTGATCTTCAGCCTGAACTACGCCGATGCCGACTTCGACGCGGTGTCCGAGCGCTTCGTCGCCGCCGCCCGCGCGATGCAGGCCGACGGCTGGTGGTGGAACGACCCCGCGCTGACCAACCGGGCGATCCGGCGCGGGATCCTCGGCGAGATGCTGCGGCACCGGTTCTGACGATCGAGGGCCGGCGGGCGCGGCCCGTCAGCCGTGGCGGGCGTGGACCATCGGGTCCACGAGTTCGCCGCGCAGCAGGTACAGCGGCGCCTTCCAGTACAGCAGGATGTCGTGGAACGGGTCGGTGAGGATCTTGGTCATCCACACCAGGCCGGTGCGCACGTCCTGCAGGATGAACAGGTGCAGTGTGCGGAACAGCAGCCCGCCGACGCCGAGCGCGAGCCACAGCAGGCCGACGTCGCGCGCGTAGCCGACGAAGCCCGTCGCCGGCTCGATCAGGCCGAACAGGCTCGGCTGCAGCCACAGCGTCACCGGCGCGCAGACCCACAGCGCCATCAGCACGATCTTGCGGCGCAGGTTGTAGCCGACCTTGATCTCCTCCTTGTGCTCGTGCGTGGCCTGGTTGACGTGGTCGTAGCCGCGCGGCTCGAAGAAGAAGTGGCCGGCCTGGCGGCTGGTCATCGACACCAGCCAGGCGATCCAGGCCGACACGATCGGATCGACCAGCAGCCAGGCGTACGCGACGACGAAGCTGATCGCGCTCAGCAGGTGCAGCGACTGGTTGATGCGGCTGTGGTGGTAGTAGCGGTGATCGTCCCAGCGCTGGGTGCGCAGGGCCTGCAGGAATTCCTTCACGGTCTCTCCTCTCGGGGTGGGGCAGGGGCGCGCCGCGCACCGGCGGCGCGCTCGCGTGACCGGATGGTGACCCCGGTGCATGAAGGGACGGTGACGACACCGCGGCGTCATCGAAGCGTCGCCGAACCGTCTTGCCGGCGTCGCCGGCGCGTCATCGAACCGTCGCGCCGGCGGACGACGATCGCCCGATGATCACGCCCCCCTGCGCCCCCATCGTCGTCGACGACCTGCCGGCTGCGCGCCGCTCGCTGCGCGTGGCGGTCGTCACCGAAACCTATCCGCCCGAGGTCAACGGCGTGGCCGCGACGATCGCCCAGGTGGTCGAGGGGCTGCGCGCGCGGCAGCACGACATCCAGCTCGTGCGGCCGCGGCAGGACGCCTCGGATCTGGTGGGCGACGACCCCGCCGCCGACGATGCCGGCGATCGCTTCCACGAGGTGCTGATGCGCGGCCTGCCGATCCCGCGCTACCCGCACCTGAAGATGGGCGTGCCGTCGCGGCGCGCGCTGGTGCAGTTGTGGACCACGCGGCGCCCGGACGTGGTGCACATCGCCACCGAAGGGCCGCTCGGCTGGTCGGCCCTGCAGGCGGCGACCCGCCTGCGGCTGCCGGTGTGCTCGGACTTCCGCACCAACTTCCACGCCTACAGCCGGCACTACGGCATCGGCTGGCTGCACAAGCCGATCATGGCCTACCTGCGCAAGTTCCATAACCGCACGCTGTGCACGATGGTGCCCACCGAGGCGCTGCGCCGCGACCTCGCGCTGTGCGGCTTCCGCAACCTCACGGTGCTGGCGCGCGGCGTGGACACGGTGCGCTTCGACCCGGCGCGGCGCAGCACCGAGCTGCGCCGGCAATGGGGCGCCGGCGAGGACACGATGGTGGTGCTGTTCGTCGGCCGCCTCGCGCCGGAAAAGAACCTCGGCGCGCTGCTCACCGCCTTCGAGGCGATGCGGCGCGTGCGGCCGGATTGCCGGCTGGTGCTGGTCGGCGACGGCCCGTCGCGCCGCGAGCTGCAGGCTCGCTGCCCGGACGCGGTGTTCGCCGGCCTGCGCAACGGCGACGACCTGGCCGCGCACTATGCGAGCGGCGACGTGTTCCTGTTCCCCAGCATCACCGAGACCTTCGGCAACGTCACGCCCGAGGCGATGGCCAGCGGCCTCGCACTGCTGGCCTACGACTGCGCCGCCGCGGCGCAGCTCGTGAGGCACGGCGAGAACGGCCGGCTCGCCGCCTTCGACGACACGCCCGACTTCGTGCGCCAGGCGGTGATGCTGGCGAGCGACCCGGCCGCGGCGCACGCACTCGGCCTGCGGGCGCGCGAGGCCGCCTGCGAGCTCCAGTGGAGCCACATCGTCGAGCGCATCGAGGCGGTGTTCATGGCGGCCGTGCACGGGCACGGGCATGGCGCCGCCGTCGGCGCAGGCGCCGCCCCGGCGCTGCGCGCGGCAGCGGCACTGCCGGAGCCGCCCGCGCACCCCGCGCACCCCGCGCACACGCTCGGACACCCGGCCTAGGCCATCCGGCCGATGGACGGCCGCGGCGGGCCGTGATCCGATCGCGGCCGTTCGGTGGAGTCATCGCCGAACCCACCGCCCGGAGGTGCCCGCGATGCTGCCTCGCCGTCCACGCACTGTCGGACCGTGCCCGTGAGGACGACGCCCGCCGGCGCGCCCGACGCCGTGCGCGCCCCGGCGGCGCTCGCGCTGGTGCTGGCGCTCGCGCTCGCCGCCACGCTGCATTCGCCGCCCGCATGCGCCAACAACGGCCTGAGCGCCATCGGCTTCGGCACCGAGTCGGTCGCGATGGGCGGTGCCGACACCGCGGTCGCGCGCGACACCACGGCCGTCAACACCAACCCGGCCGGGCTGGCGCAATCGTCGCGCATGGCGCTGGACGTGTTTGCCGCCGCCGGCCACGCGCTCGACGTGGCGCATTCCGATGCCTACGGCAACCACCGCCGCAGCGGCAACCGCACCACGCCCTACGGCGGCTTCGGCTTCAGCCGCGAGCTGCCGGGCGGGCGCGTGGTGGCCGCGCTGGGCGTGTTCGTGCAGGGTGGCGCCGGCGCCCGCTACGACGCGGTGCACACGCCTTTCGGCGGCATCGACGACCTGTCGTCGACAGTCGGCGTCGTGCGCCTGACGCCCGGCCTGGCATGGCGCGTGAACGAGCGGCTCTCGCTCGGCGTGGCGGTGCCGATCAACGCGATCGTCGCCGACGAGGCGGTGTTTCCGCACAGCTCGGTGTTCGACCCCGCCGCACCCGCGCGCAGCTTCTTCGGGCTCGACCTGAAGCACGCGAGCGGCGTGCGCGCCGGGCTGCGGCTCGGCGTGATGTGGAAGCCGGCCGACGGCTGGACCTTCGGCGCGACGCTGGCGCCGCGGGTCCGCCTCGACGCCAGCGGCGGCGAGGCGCAGGTCGACTTCAGCGCCGCGGGCCTCGGCCGCGTGACCTACCGGCGGGCCGCGCTGCGCGGCTTCGCGCTGCCGCGCGAGATCGCGCTGGGCGCGGCATGGCAGGTCACGCCGTCGACGCTGCTGTCGCTGAAGCTGGCGCAGCTGGCGTGGTCGGCAGCGATGCGCAACGCGTCGGTGGTGCTCGACGATCCGTCGCAGCCGGCCGCACCGGCGCACCTGGCGCAATCCGCCGCGCTCGACTGGCGTGACCAGACGGTCGTCGCGCTCGGTGTCGCGGTGGCCGTCAACGACCGGCTCAGCCTGCTCGCCGGCTTCAACCACGCGCGCAACCCGATCCCGGCGCGCACGCTGTCGCCGCTGCTCGCGGCGATCGGCGAGCGCCACGCCACCGCCGGCTTCGCGTGGCGCGCCGATCCGGATTGGTCCCTCGCCGGCTCGCTCGAATACCAGTTCGGCCAGAAGCTCGCGTACACGAATCCCGACGCCCCGCTCGGGCTCGGCGCCGAGGAACGCACGCGCTACGTGGTGCTGCAGTTGATGCTGGGCCGGCGCTGGTGAAGCTGTTCGGCCGGCGCGGTCACGGGTCGGAGGCCCACCGCGCCACGCCCGCGGCGCGCCGCCGGCCGCGCTCGCGCCCGGTCAGCGTCGCCACGAAGGCGGCGATCGCCAGGCCGAAGCCGACCATCAGTTGTCCGATCGGCAGGTCCAGCGCCAGCAGGCCGGCATACAGCGCGAGCATGCCCAGCACGCCGAGGTTCTCGTTGAAGCCCTGCACCGCGATCGAGCGGCCCGCGCTCAGCAGCACATGGCCGCGGTGCTGCAGCAGCGCGTTCAGCGGCACCACCAGGATGCCGCCGACCAGGCCGACCGTCGCCAGCAGCGGCAGCGCCAGCGCGAGCCGGTCGGTGGCGGCCACCGCGGCCATCAGCAGGCCGAGCACGATGCCGGCCGGCAGCACGCGCCGCGCATCCGGCAGGCCGACGCAGCGCCCCGCGATGGGCGCGCCGGCGACGACGCCGTCGGCCACCGCGGCCTGCAGGTACGCGGCGTGCTCGAGCCGCAGCCCGAGCGCGTCGGCGGCCCAGCGCAGCACCGCGAGCTGCAGCGTCGCGCCGACGCCCCAGAACACGGTGGTGACGGCCAGCGACAGGCCGCCGTCGGCGTCGCGCCACAGCGTGCGGTTGGCGGCGCGGAACTCGGCCACCAGCACGCCCGGGTGGCGGCAGGCCCGCGGGTAGCGCGCGCCGCTGTCGGGGATGCCGACGTTCAGCAGCGCCGCCAGCCCGTAGACCGCCAGCAGCAGCAGCATCGACAACACCAGCGACGCCGCCGGGGCACCGGTCAGCGCCGACAGGCCCTCGCTGGCGGCGCGGCCCCAGCCGCCATGGCGCAGCCGATCGGCGACCAGCGCGCCGCCGGCCACGGTGCCGAACAGCGCCGCGCAGACCACAGACACCTCGATCCAGCCGTTGGCCGCGACCAGCCGGCGCGGGCCGACCATCTCGGTCACCAGGCCGTACTTGGCGGGCGCATAGGCCGCCGCGCCCAGCCCGGCGATCGAGAAGCCGAGCAGAGGGTGCGCGCCGCCGAGCAGCGCCAGCAGGCCGACGATCTTGATGCCGTTCGTCCACGCCATCAGCCGCGCCTTCGGCAGCGCGTCGGCGAGCGGGCCGACGACGGGTGCGAACACCACGTACGACAGCGTGAAGCCGAACTTCAGCAGCGGCGCCCACCAGCCGGGACGGCCCTGCTCGTGCAGCAGCGCGATCGCGACGATCAGCAGCGCGTTGTCGGCCAGCGCCGAGGTGAACTGCGCGGCGATCAGGCGATGGAAGCCCGGGGGCAGGCCGTGCAGACCGTCTCGTGACGAACCCGGTGCGCCGCGCCGCGCGCGGGCCTGCGGTGGGTTCGCCGCATCGGCCGGCACCACGGCTCAGGCCAGGTTGCGCGGGCAGGCCTCCATGTCCCATTGGCCCCGCGCGATCGGCTCGGGGGGCAGGTGCCCGAACACCCGCCACAGATCGCGCGCGACCGCCCGCGCGTGCGGCTCGCCCGGCTCCGCGCCGAGGCGTTCCAGTTCGGCCAGAAAGCGCTCGACCCAGAGCGTGCGCGACAGCAAGGCAACCATGGGTCGGATGCTAGGCGGTGGTCGATGACAGCGTGATGGCGGCCGGCCAGCGACCCGCTTCACGCTGCCTTCACGACGCCGGTCTCGCGCCGCTCACGCAAGCCCGGCGCTCGCCCGCGGCTGTCGCGCGAGCGCGACAGCCCACCGACGGATCGCCGTCTCCGCGGTTCGTCGCCCGGACGCACCGGCAGCCCCGCGGCGCGATCGCCACAATCGCTCCCCTTGCGACACACCGGATCGTCGAAGACGATGAATGACCTGACCCGCTCGACCGCGGACCGCCTCGGCATCGACGCGGCCACCATCTGGGACGCCGCGCTCGCGCTCCTGCTCGTCGCCCTGTGTTCGCTGCCCTTCCTGCTGGGGGACCAGCCCAGCTCGCTGGTGTCGGTCGAGGAAACCGGCAACACCAACGACCAGGGCGATGCGGTCAAGCAGATCGTGCTGGCGCTTCTCTACGCCGGTGTTGCCGTCGCACTGCTGTTGCGCGCGCGCCGGGTCGTTTGGGGCACCGCGAGCGCCTGGCTCGCCGCCACGATCGTCTGGGCGTTCTGCACCTCGCTGTGGGCCTACGACAGCTCGGTGAGCCTGCGACGCTGCGTCGCGCTGTCCGGATCGCTCGCGCTGGGCGCGCTGATCGCCACCCGTTGGCCGATCCAGCGCATGCACCGGCAGTTGCTGTTCGTCTCGCTCGCGCTGTTCGGCGCGTCGCTGGCACTCGCTGTCGTGGCGCCCGCGTCCGGGCTGGACCCGGAAGGTCGCCTGCGGGGCGTGTTTTCGCACAAGAACTCGCTGGGCGGCTTTGCGTCGCTCGCATTGGTGAACGCGGTCTGCGGGCTGTGGCAGGGCGGCCCCGCGGGTACGCGCCGGCTCGCGATCGGTGTCGCCATGCTGTCGGTCGCGTGTCTCGCGATCGCCGACTCCGCCACCTCGACGGTCGCCTCCGGCATCTCGATCGCCGTGCTGCTGGCCACCTGCCGCCGTCCGTCGGGTTCGCGCCTGCCGGCGCTGGTCGCGCTCGGCACGCTGTTGTTCTTCGCCGTCTCGTTCCCGTGGCTGTCCAGCGGGCTGGCCGACATGGCGGGCATCGTGGGCCGAGACTCGGACTTCTCCGGCCGCAAGCTGGTCTGGACGTTCTGCTGGGATTTCGTCAGTCGCCGGCCCTGGACCGGCTTCGGCTACGGCGCGTTCTGGAACAGCAGCGCCGGCCTGGCCTTCTACCGCTGGGCCCATTTCCCGGTGCCGCATGCGCACAACGGCCCGTTGCAGGTGCTGCTGGACATCGGCGCGATCGGGCTGGGCTTCGTCATGGCGGCGATCGTCTCGCTGGTGCTGGCGATGTGCCGGGCAGACGGTTTCGCCTGGCGCTGGACCGTCGGCTACCTGGCGCTGGTGCTGGGCCTCAATGCGATGGAGCCGCACCTGCTCGCCGCGAACGACCTGTTCACGGTGATCCTGGCCTACGCCTGCGTGCGCGCCGGCTGGGTCAACCGCGCAGAGCCTGAACACAGGCGTTCAGGCGCGTGAGACTGAACGACTGGCCGACGCGGACGCTGTCCATCAGGCGCGGCATGGCGTGCCACACGAGCGCCAGGGCCACGCTTTCGGCCAGCACCGCCGAGAGCGCGCCCCCGAGCGCACCCAGCCACGGAACCAGCACCAGGTTCGCGGCCACGCACGAGCCGGCGCTGACCCAGGCGAAGCGGACCTTGACCAGCACGTGTTCGCGCGACACCAGCAGCGAGCTGCAGACGTGCTGCACGAAGTTGATCGGTATCGCGAGCGCCAGCACCGACAGCACCGGCGCGGCGCCGGCGTACTTCGCGCCGTAGATCAGCGCGACGATCGGGTGCGCGAAGACCAGGATCGCCAGCATGCAGGCGATGCCGGCGCCGAACATGCCGACGACCCCGAGATGGAACGAACCGATCAGCTTCGGACGATCGTGCTCGACCCAGCGGGAGATCTTCGACGACAGGAACTTGTGATAGACGATGTTGGGCAGCAGGTAGGCGGCCTGGATCACCAGCAGCGCGCTCTGGTACAGCGCGGCCTGCTCCGGGCCGGCGAGCCGATCCAGCAGGATCAGCACGCTCTGGAAGCCGACGATGAAGCACAGCGTGATCATCGCGAACGGCATCGCCTGGCGCAGGACCCACCGCGCGACGGCCGGTCGATCCTCGTCCGCCTGGCGCACCACCCGGCCGGCGGGCCGGAACCGGTCCGAGCGCATCTGCACCAGCGCCCGCGCCGACCACGCGGCGACCGCCGCGGCCGCACCCGCATACCCCGACACGACCGCGAGCAGCGAAGGCTGCAATGCCCACGCCACGCAGGCGACGACCACCAGCCGCGCGAACGGAAGGCAGCCCTGCAGCACGGACAGCGCGCCGAAGCGCTCCTCGATCTGCAGGCGCGCGATGACGAGTTCCACCAGCGCCTGCGCGACCAGCATCGTCACGCAGCCGGCGACCAGCCCACCGCGGATCACGCCCGGACCCACCGAAGTCATGGCGACATAGGCCCCGACCACGAGGCTGGTCGCCGTGGCGGACAGCACGAACACCACCAGCGACGGGCGAATCCAGCGCCGCGCCTGGATCCCTTCGCGGCCGAAGGCCTGGAGCCAGAACGACGGGATGCCGACGATCGCCAGCGGCGTGGCGAGGTTGACGGCCACCATCAGCGCCGACAGGCGGCCGTAGTCGGCCAGGCTCAGGTGGCGAGCCAGGAGCAACTGGCAGCCGAATGACACCACTGAATTGCCGGCGCTGCCGGCAAACAGCAGCGCGAGGGACAGCAGCGGCATGCGCGGGCCGCCGCGGCGGGGTCCATCCATGGGGGGCTCACCTTGCACGATCTGCCGTGCCGATGCCGAGGCGACGGCGCAGATCCGCCATTCGAGCGCAGGCGCCTCCGACGCGCCACACGCCGTGCGGAGCCCTCACCGGGCCCGCGGCGCCCGGCGCGTCGCGGGTGGCGCTACGCATCGCCATATTCCCACACCGAGGCGCTTTGATCGTGCGGCTGTTCACGATATTGAACGGAAATCCAATAGATAAGGTCACACATGACACTTCCATCATATGTCGAATGACATACTGAATAGTGCTATCAGTTTGTTACATCCCACCGGATGCGTTCGACGCAACACCCGGGCGGACCGTCCCCGGGGCTCGTTGCCGCGTCCAGCCGAAGCCTTCGATCCGGCCTTCGGCCCGGCCCTCGATTCGTCCCCATTGACCGGTGACCCATGAGACCTCCGATTCAACGCCAGGAAATTGCCGCTTTCAGCCCGACGGCCGGTGAAGACCGCCGTCGCATCGGATCGAGCCGCCATGCGCCGGGGCCGGCTGCGCCCCGCCCCGCTCGATCGTCGGTCCTGGACTGCGCGGCCCAGCCGCGCGTCGGCCCATGACACGCCATTCCCCGGCCTACGCCGGCCGGCTGCCCGTGGTGGGCCGGCACGCCCGCAGCGGAGCCGACATCGCCCGCGCGGTGGCCGACCCCCTGCTGATCGTGATCAGCTACGCGGTGGTGCAGTCCCTGTTTCATGCCGACATCGGGGTGCACGGCCTGGTGCTGATGCTGCTGACCGCGTCGCTGACCTACCCCGGAACGCTGCGCTACACCAAGCACAACCCGCATCTGGTGTCGCGGGTGTTCTGGCACTGGACCGTGACGGCCCTGGTGCTGCTCGCCTTCGGCGCCGGAACCGACACGCTGCGCCAGTTCGACCCGCAGGCGCTCGCCGTGTGGTTCGTGGCCGCCCCCGGCGTCGTCATCGGCGCCCACGCGGTAGCGCCCTCGCTGGCGCCGTACCTGCGCACGCTGCGCGAGTCGCGCAAGGTGGTGGTGGTCGGCCTGACCGAAGTCGGGCTGCGGCTCGCCACGGCCATCGAGGCCGGCGAGGCGGGCGGGCAGCAAGTGGTCGGTTTTTTCGACGACCGGACGTCGCGCCGCGTGACCGACCGCGGCACGACCACGGTGCTGGGGCGCCTCGACGACGTCGCCGACTACGCCAAGGCGAACTCGATCGGCGTCATCTACATCGCGCTGCCGATGGCGTCGCAGCCTCGCATCCTCGATCTGCTCGAGGCGCTCCGCGACACCACCGCATCGATCCATTTCGTGCCCGACATCTTCGTCGCCGACCTGATCCAGGCGCGCGTGTCCACGGTGGCGGGCCTGCCACTGGTCGCGGTGTGCGAATCGCCGTTCCACGGGCTGACCGCCGCGGCCAAGCGGCTGATGGACCTGCTGCTCGTGGCACCGGCGCTGCCGCTGGTGCTGCCGGCGATGGCGCTGATCGCGGCGCTGATACGCCTCACCTCGCCGGGCCCGGCCATCTTCAAGCAGCGCCGCTACGGGCTGGACGGCGACGAGATCATGGTCTGGAAATTCCGCTCGATGCGCGTGCTGGAGGACGGAGCCTCCACCTACACCCAGGTCACCCGCGACGACGACCGCGTGACGCCGCTCGGCCGCCTGCTGCGCCGGACTTCGCTGGACGAACTGCCCCAATTGCTGAACGTGCTCGGCGGCTCGATGAGCCTGGTCGGGCCGCGCCCGCATGCCGTGGCGGTCAACGAGCAATACCGCAAGGTCATACCCGGCTACATGGTGCGGCACAAGGTCAAGCCCGGCATCACCGGCTGGGCCCAGGTCAACGGCTATCGCGGCGGCGACGACCTCGAGTCGATGCGCAAGCGCATCGAACACGACCTCGACTACCTCCGGTTCTGGAGCCTCGGACTCGACTGTCGCATCGTCTGGATGACGATCGTGATGCTGGTACGCGGCGATTCGAAAGCCTTCTGATGAGTAATCGACACATGCCGAACCCACGCTCGAACGCTGCCCGGGCGCTGCGCATCGGCGCCATCCTGCTGGCCCTCGGCACCGGCCTGATGGGGCACCCGAGCCACGCCCGCGTGAACGACGCGACGGCGTCCGCCGGCGAAGAACCGGCCGCCGCCAGGAGCCCGGCGGTGCCTTCGGACGTGCAGCCGCTGCGCGCCGGCGCTCCCGGCCACGCGACGGCGCCGTACGAGACGTCGTCATGGCAAGGGCAGAGCCGGGACACGGCGAGGCCCGATCGCAGCGTCGATGATGCGTCGGCGGTGAACATGCTGCTGCTCGCACTGTGCCTGCCGACCATGGCGGCATTGATGGTGATCCGGCGCAACTCGGTGGTCGAGTGAGGTGGCGGCCATCGCGCAACTCGTGGCCGACGGTCGGCCGGGCGGTGGCACGACGGTGGTGCTGACGCTGTCGCGCCTGCTGGCAGGCCGCGGCCACCAGGTCACCGTGTTCGGCCAGCGCGGCAGCTACCTGATCGACGAGGCCCGTTCCAGCGGCCTGGCCGTCCGCGAACTGGACTTTTCGAGCCGCCTGTCGACGCCGGTCACGTCCGCGGTGATCCGGCGCCAGCTGCGGGATCTCCGGCCGGACGTGATGCACGCGCACGGGGCGCGCGCCGCGCTGCCCGCGCTGCTGGCCGCTCGCAGCCTGCGCACGGCCGGGCCGGCGAAGACGGTCTACACGGTGCACGGCTTCCACTTCGTGGCCAAGCGCCCGGTGGTCCGCCGGCTGGCCCGCGCTGCCGAGGCGATGTGCATGGCGCTGGCGGACGCCACGACCTTCGTCTCCGACGGCGACCGCGCGCTGGCCGTCCGGCACGGCCTGCTTCCGCATGCGTCGCACGAGGTGACGATCAAGAACGCCGTGGCTGTCGACGAGACGCTGGCCGCCTCGCCGAAGCAGGCCGACATCGCCTTCCTCGGCCGCCTGACGCACCAGAAGAACCCGCTGCTGGTCGCCGACGTGCTGGCCGCGATGCTGCCGCGCCGCCCCACCCTGCGCGTGATCGGCGGCGGCCCGCTGGAGCCGCCGCTGCGCGAACGCCTGCGGGCCGAAGGCGTGGCGGAACAGGTCACGCTGCACGGCGAATGCTCGCGAGACGAGGCCTTGCGCCTGGCGGCCGGCTGCCGGCTGCTGCTGCTGACGTCGCGCTGGGAGGGGCACCCGATCGCGCTGATCGAGGCGATGCACCTCGGCCTCCCGGCGGTCGCGTCGCGCGTGTCGGGCACGGACGAGATCGTGCTCGACGGCGAGACCGGCCACCTCGTGCCGGCGGACGACGCGGCGGCCTACGCCGCCTGCCTCGCCCTGCTGCTCGACGACCCTTCGCGGCTGCAGCAGATGCGCGACGATGCCATCGCGATCGCGCGCCGCGACCATTCCGCGCAGCGCATGCTGGGCGCCTACCTGCACGCCTACGGGTTGCCGGCCGCCGCGCCGCAGCTCGGCGCCGTGCCGGCGATGCGATGAACGGGCCCGCGGCATGCTGAACGCCCCGCCCCGCGCGCCGCTGGTCAGCGTGGTCATCCCATGCTTCAACCGCGCCCACCTGATCGGCGATGCGGTCGGCTCGGTGCTGGCGCAGACCCTCGATGACTGGGAGCTGATCGTCGTCGACGACGCCTCGGTCGACGACCTGGCCGCGCGCCTGCGCGAGCGTTCGGCCGACCCGCGCATCCGGCTGCTCCGCCACGAGCACAACCGGGGCGTTTCCGCCGCGCGAAACACCGGCGTGGCGGCGGCGCGCGGCCGCTTCGTCGCGTTCCTGGATTCGGACGACGCGTGGATGCCGCACAAGCTCGAACGGCAGCTCGCGACGGCGCTGGCGACCGCCGACCCCGAGCGCGCGCTGTGCGTGACGCTCACGCGCGTCGACATGCGCGGCGGCTGGAGCCGCGTGCGCCCGTTGAGCGGGCCGGCCGAGGGGCAGTCGCTGGCCGAATGGCTCTACGTCGACGGCGGATTCGCGCAGTGCAGCTCGTTCTTCGTGCCGACGGCACTGGCGCGAACCGTCCCCTTCCGCGAAGGCCTGCGCCAGTACGAAGACCACCTGTTCTTCGCGGAACTGGGCGCCGCGGGCGCCCGCTACGTGCTGGTGCCGGAGCTGCTGACCGTCTGGCACAACGACGACCGACCCGACCGGCTGGGGTCGCGCGACGACCTGGCCCGCGCCGACAGCTTCGTCCAGGCGGCGGCCGGCGTGCTGAGCGCGCGTGCCCGGCTCGCCTTCGAGGCGCGCGCGGTGTTCCACCTGCACTGGCAACGCTCGCCCGTCGCAGCCACGGCACTGATGTGGCGCGCCTGGCGCGGCGGCGCCCTGACCGCCCGCCGTGCCGCCACGCTGTACCTGCGCAATCTCGTGCCGAGCCCGCTGCTGCAGGCGATCCGCCGCCTCGCAAACCGCACCGAGCGCGTCGGCCCGGCAGCGTCGGCCTGACCCACCACCACTCCAAGACCAGGCATGCAAACCCCGCTGTTGGGCGATTTCGACCGATCCGTGATGGAGACGATGGTGCTGCTGCGCACCCCCGCACTGGATCAGGTCACGCATTTCCTGCTCGGCTCGGACCTGCGCATCGGCGTGCTGGCCGTGCTGCTCTTCTACCTGTGGCTGAAGCCGTCCGGCACGCCGGCGGGCAACGAGGAGCACATCCTGAAGTCGCTCGCGGCGATCGTGCTCGCGATGGTCGCCTGCTTCATCGCAAGGCACCTGGCGCCGCTTCAGCCGCGCCCGCGGCTGTCGATGGCGCAGCTCGGGTTCCCGCCGCTCGACGGCCTCGGCCACCTGGTCGACATCCGATCGTTCCCGTCCGACACGGCAACGCTCGCGGCCGCGCTGACGATGGTGATCGTCCTCGCCTCGCGGCGGCTGGGCAGCGTGGCGATCGCATGGGCGCTGCTGGCGGTGTCGTTTCCGCGCCTGTACGTCGGCTACCACTACCTGAGCGACATCGTCGCCGGCCTGCTGCTCGGCGGCACGGTCGCCTGGCTGGTGATGTCCAGCCGCTGGACGCTTCCGCGGGCGACCGCCGCCGTCCGCGCCCGGCTGGCCGCGCAACCGGCGATGGCGATGCTCCTGCTGGCGCTGGTCGCGCACCAGGTGGGAACGATGTTCCCGGCGCTGCAGCTGATCGGCGGCAGCGCGCGCAGCTACCTGAAGGGCCCCGCCCCCGGCCCCGGCACCGATGCCGAAGCCGCCACCCCGCCGTCGAAGCACTGACGGCCCGGCGCCGTCGCACGAAACCGAAGCCCCACACGATGTCCCCTCGTCAAATCCTGGCCGTACTGCGCGCGCGTCGATCGCTGCTGGCCGCCGTCTGGCTCGGCACGTTCACGGCCGCGATCGCGGTCGGCCTGCTGTTGCCGGCGCAGTACAGCGCGTCGGCCAGCGTCGTCGTCGAAATGAAGACCTCCGACCCGATCGCCGGCATTGCACTGCCGGGCGGCCTGGTCTCCAACCACGTCGCGACCCAGGTCGACGTGATCCAGAGCGAGCGGGTGGTGCTGCGCGCCCTGAAGGCGATGCACCTGGACACCGACCCCGAATGGAAGGCCGAGTGGCAGGACGCGACCCACGGCCGCGGCCGCTTCGAGGCCTGGCTGGCCGAACGCACGCAGAAGAAGCTCGACGTCAAGCCGTCGCGCGATTCGAGCGTGCTCAGCCTCGCCTACAGCTCGCCGGATCCGGATTTTTCGGCCGCGATGCTGAACGCGATCGTCCAGGCCTACATCGACACGACGCTCGAGATGCGCCGCGAGCCGGCGCGGCGCTACAACGAATTCTTCGACGCGCGGGCCCGCACGCTGCGCGACACGCTCGAGAAGGCCCAGGCCCGGCTGTCGAAGTACCAGCAGAGCCACGGCCTCGTCGCCACCGACGAACGGCTGGACATCGAATACGCGCGCCTCGCCGAGCTGAGCTCGCAGGTGGTCGCGCTGCAGTCCAACGCCGCCGACACACGCAGCCGCGAGCGCATCGCACGATCGGCCCCGGAACAGATGGACCAGGTGCGCAACGACCCCGAGGCCGCATCGATCACCGGCGAACTGGCGACCCAGCAGAACCGGCTGGTCGACCTGCTGTCCCGCCTCGGCGACCGGCATCCCCAGGTGATCGCCCAGCGCAACGTGATCGCCGAACTGCGCAGCCGGCTGGCCAGCGCGCAGCGCCAGGCCTCCGGCACGCTGGCCGGGGCCGACAGCGTCGCCCGCGGACGGCTGGCCGAACAGAACGCACTGCTGGCGCAGCAGCGGGCGCGGATCCTGGCGCTGAAGGCCCAGCGCGACGAGGCGATGGTGATGCAGCGCGACGTCGAGAGCGCGCAGCGCGCCTACGACGCGGTGTTGTCCCGGGCCAGCCAGACGCTGCTCGAAAGCGGCGACACGCAGGCCAACGTGTCGGTGCTGAAGTCCGCCAGCCCGCCGGCGACGCCGGCGTGGCCGAAGTGGCCGCTGCAGATCGCTGCGGGTGCGATCGCCGGGCTGCTGCTGGCCGTCGGCAGCGCGCTCGCCGCGGAGTGGCTCGACCGCCGGCTGCGCACCGCCGACGACGTGACGCAGGGCCTGCGACTGCCGCTGCTGGCGATGCTCGGAAGCAGCGCCCACGCGGACGGGCAACCCGAGTTGCAGGCGCGCGTCGTGGACGGCCGCGCGCGCCGCCTGCCGGGCCGGTGGGCCCGGCATTCATCCGAGAACCCTCCGGGCCGCCTGCCGGGCGCCGGCTCCCCCACGACCAGCGAGACCACGCCGTGAGCCGCAGCACCGAACCGACCCTGTCACCCAACGACCCGCGCGAGGCGCCGCGGCGGCGCGGCACAACGGCCGGGGCGCCGCCACCGGAGATGTCGTCCGGCGTGGCGTTCGACGTGTCTTCCGACGTGTCGTCCGACATATCGTCCGCTCACTCGGCCGATCGCCCGTCCCACCGGCCGACCCCGGGCCCGGCGCATGCTCCGGCCTGCCCGGCGGCCGACGCCGATGCGCGTCCGATCGGCGAGCTGCTGCGCGAGACGCGCGGACTCGACGACGCCCAGGTCGCGCAGATCGTGGCCTACCAGCAGATCCATGGCGTGCGCTTCGGCGAGGCCGCGATGGCCTTGCGCCTGGCCGGCAGCGACGATGTGGTGACCGCGCTGTCGCGCCAGTTCGACTATCCGTACCCGCCGGGCACGGCCGAGCCTGGCGCAGCGCACGAACTCGTCGCGGCGGCCAGCCCGTTCAGCCACGAAGCGGAGAAGTTTCGCGGCCTGCGCAGCCAGTTGCTGATGGGCGTGCTGGCACAGGCGCCGCGCCGCGCCCTGGCGGTGCTGAGCGCCGACATCGCGGACGGCAGGACCTACGTCGCCGCCAACCTCGCCGTCGCGTTCAGCCAGCTCGGCGGCCGCACGCTGCTGATCGACGCCGACATGCGCACGCCGCGGCTGCATCGCCTGCTGGACGTCGATGCCACCGTCGGGCTCAGCAGCGTGCTGTCCGGCCGCACGGAATCGCAGGCGGTGCGTCCGGTGCCCGGCCTGCCCAGCCTGTCGCTGATGCCCGCCGGGCCGGTTCCGCCGAATCCGCTCGAACTGCTGCAGCGGCCGGGCTTCAGCCTGCTCGTCGACGAGATGCTGCACGCGTTCGACCACGTGGTGATCGACACGCCGGCCGCCGTGCACGGCACCGATGCCCGCGTGATCGCCGCGCGGTCGGTGGCCGCGCTCGTCGTGGGGCGCACCGGCCACAGCCGACTGGCCGCGGTGCGGGCGCTGGTCGACGGTTTGACGGCGGCGTCGGCGCGCATCGCCGGGGTGGTGATGAATGACTACTGATCCCCTGCCCGGCGGATCGAGCCGGCATCGCGTCGCCCAGCCCGATCGGCGCCAGGCGATGCGCGTCACGGCGGCATTTGCCGCCGGGCTGGGCTTCGCCCGGGTGAACGCGGCCATCGGGCCGACTCCGGCCGCCGCCGCCGGGCCCGAGCCGCGCGGCGCGGCCGCGGTGGCCGATCGCAAGGGCCTCAACGGCAACGAGTTGCACGCCCTCGCGCCAGAGCGCTTGCGTGCCACCGTGGACCGCTGCATGGCGCTCGGCGTGCAGTGGGTGCGCTTCGACTTCGACTGGAGCGTGATCCAGCCGGAGCCCGACGCGTGGCACTTCGCGGGCCACGACGCGGCCGTCGACGCGCTGCGCGCCGCCGGCATCCAGGTGCTCGGGATCATCGACTACTCGCCGCCCTGGGCACGCCGCGGCGGCGCGCCTTCCAAGTTCCATCCGCCGTCGGACCCGAAGCGCTATGCCCGCTTCGCGGCCACGCTGGCGGCCCGCTATGCACCGCGCGGCGTGCACGCCTGGGAGATCTGGAACGAGCCCAACCTCGGCCAGTTCTGGGCGCCGGCACCGGACCCGGCCGCCTACGCAGCCTTGCTCGGCGCCGCCTGCCCGGCGATCCGCGAGGCCGACCCCGCGGCCATCGTGATCACCGGCGGACTGGCACAGGCGGGACCCGGTGCCACCAGCATGCGCGCGATCGACTTCCTCGCCGGCGTCTACCGGCAACGCGCCGGCGGCTGCTTCGACGCGGTCGGCAACCACCCTTACAGCTCGCCCGCGATGCCGGACGGTCCGGGCTCCAGCAACTGGCGAAAGATGTCCGAAGGAAGAAACAGCATGCGCGAGCTCATGACCTCGAATGGGGATGCCCACAAGCCCATCTGGATCACCGAGTTCGGTGCGCCCACCGAGGGCGTCGACCGATGGGGCACCGTGGTGCGGGAGGAGGCCCAGGCGGAGATGCTGCAGCAGGCCTACCGCGCCGCCGCCGCCGCCCCCTGGTCGGGACCGGTGTTCTGGTACAACCTGCAGGACTTCTGCCCCCCCGACCGGACGCGCAGTGCCGAGTGCTACTACGGGCTGCTGCGCCACGACGGCACCGAGAAGCCCGCAGCCGCCGCCTATCGACAGGCGCCCGCGACCTTGCGCCGGGACCGGACATGAAGGTCGCGATCGTCCACGAGTGGTTCAGCACCTATGCAGGCTCGGAGCGGGTGGTCGAGCAGTTGCTGCAGATGTACCCGCAGGCCGACGTGTTCGGCGTGGCGGATTTCCTGCCCGAGCCGGAGCGGGAGTTCCTGCGCGGGCGAACGGTCAAGACCACCTTCGTCCAGCGCCTGCCCTTCGCGCGCCGCTGGTTCCGCCACTACCTGGCGCTGATGCCGCTGGCGATCGAGCAGCTCGACCTGAGCGCCTACGACCTGATCCTGTCGAGCAGCCACGCCGTCGCCAAGGGCGTGCTGACCGGGCCCGACCAGCTGCACGTGAGCTACGTGCACAGCCCGATCCGCTACGCCTGGGACCTGCAGCACCAGTACCTGAACGAGGCCGGGCTGCACCACGGCATCAAGGCGTGGCTGGTCCGTGCCGTGCTGCACTACATGCGTCTGTGGGACGTTCGCACCGCGATGGGCGTCGACCTGTTCATCGGCAACTCGCGCTTCATCGGGCGCCGCATCCGCAAGACCTACGGGCGCGGGTGCGACGTGGTCTACCCGCCGGTGGACGTGAACGCGTTCGCGATGCGCAGCGACAAGGATGACTACTACCTCGCCGCCTCGCGCATGGTTCCGTACAAGCGGATGCCGCTGATCGTCGAGGCTTTCGCGCGCACGCCGCAGCGGCGACTGGTGGTCGTCGGCGAAGGGGCCGACCTGGCCCGCTGCCGCGAGCTGGCGGCGCCCAACATCGAGTTCGTCGGATTCCTCCCGTTCGACGAATTGCGCAACCGCATGCAGCGGGCACGCGCCTTCGTCTTCGCCGCCGAGGAGGACTTCGGCATCACGCTGGTCGAGAGCCAGGCCTGCGGCACACCGGTGATCGCGTTCGGCAAGGGCGGGGCGCTCGAGACGGTGAACGGGCTCGCCCGCTCGGCGCAGCCCACCGGGGTGTTCTTCGACGAGCAGACGCCGCAGGCGATCGTCGAAGCGGTCGACCGGTTCGAGGCGTCCGCCGCCGAATTCACCGCCGCCCAATGCCGGCGCAACGCCGAGCGGTTCTCGGTCGAGCGCTTCCGCAGCGAATTCCGCTCCCGCGTCGACCGGCTGCTGGCCGAGCGTGCCTCGCGGTTCGCTACGGAACCCGTCGCGCCGAGAGTCGAGCGTCGGCGGACGGTGCGCGAGTCACCGGAGGTGGACGCCGTGTGACACGCAGGGCCTGCGGCGGGCGGGGGGTCGCGCGGGCCGCCGGGCGGCGACGCGATCAATAGGGCGAATCGCGGAAGGCGCCGTACGCGGGCTTGGCGGTGCCGTCGCTTCGCACGATGCCGTAGTAGCACTCGGTGCTGGCGCCCGGCGCATAGGCGCAGAAGTCCCGATAGTTGTACCAGAACACCGGCCCGGCCCAGGCGTAGCCTGCGGCAAGCTGGAGCGTCTGCGTGACCATCGCTGCCTGCTGGCTCTCGGTCATCGTCGTACCCCAGACGTCGGAGCCATAGGTGGGGCCGCCGTACTCGGTGACCCAGATCTGCTTGCCGCCGTCACTGTACTGCTGCATCACGGAGAGCATGCTCGGGCTGGTCGCGAACATGCGGTTCCAGTTCGTGTAGCCGGTGTCGGCCGGCATCTGCGGCGCCGAATACGGATGGTTGCCCACCGCGTCGAAGTACGGCCGGGCGCCGCTGCCGTAGAGCACCTGCAGGAACTGCAGCGCATCCATCGTCGTCGCGCTGTTGCCGGGTTGCGCCAGCCCGCCGGTGATGACGATGGCGCGCGGGTCCTGCCGCTTGATCACCGGGTAGGTCTGGCGCAGCAGCGCGGCATAGGCCGTCGGGTCGGGCGCCGGGCCCCAGAACTGGCCCAGGTTCGGTTCGTTCCAGATCTCCCAGGCGTGCACGCCCATGCGGCCATAGCGTCCGGCGAGGTAGCCGGCGAAGGTCGCGAATTGCTTGGGGTCCGTCGGCGGGAAGAACTTCGTCGACTGGCCGCCGTTGGCCCACGACGGGGTGTAGGCGATCAGCCCCAGGACCTGGATGCCGGACTTGTTGAGCACGCGCACCACGCGGTCGTAGGCATCGACGTTGTAGGTGCCGGGCGCGGGCTGGATCACGCTCCAGTCGAAATCGAACCGGACCCAGCGCACGCCCAACGCCTTGTAGTCGGCCACCCGCTTGTTCAGGTCGGTGAGGTTGAGCCAGTACAGCTCGTTGGCATTGAGCCCCTTGATGGCATGCGAGGGCAGGCTCGTGGCGAGCAGGAACATCAGCGCGAGCACACGGAAGAAGTTCGCCGGACGGCGGCAGGAAATGGCCCGGCGCATGCAGCGCAGCGCGGGGAGGAGACGGTGGAACATGCTGAGATCCTTGGAAGTCGGCCCATCGGCCGCCTTCCCGGTCGTGTCGGGAGGCGACTCGACCGTCCGGGCCCACAGACCGGTCGTGGCGCGGATGTCGGCGTCACGCACCGGCGGTCTGAGACGACCGCGGCGGCGCTCGCACAGTCAGCAGTTGTCAGCGTGAAAAAGTGGACAAATCGGCAAATCTGGCCGCAACCGATCTGTAACTTCGTGTTAGCGGCCGCAACGGACGTGTCCCAGGCCGCAACAGTCAGGCCCCAGGCCGCGAGGCGTGGGCGGCGCTCGTCGACACCGGCGCGCCGGGCGGCGGCATCGAGCGGGACGTTCGTCGGGATGTCGGCCGCGCTGAACTCCGGCGCGGCGAGCCGGTCGGCGCGGCCGGGGTCGGCCGCTGTGGCGGCACCGGCGATCCCTCGGCGGAGTGCAGTCAGTCGGTGCGCCGCCGCCGCTCGGGCGCGCCGAGCGCGGGCATCAGCCGGATGCGGCCATGACGCCCGGCCCGGTGCTCGACGATCGGGCCAAGCGAGCGTCGGTCAGTCGAGAAAGTCGAGAAAGTCGAGAAAGTCGGATGGTGTCGCGGCCCGTCCGTGCCGACGGACCGGGCGTGCCCGCGGGCTGCGGGCCGCGCGTCAGATCGACATGCGCTCGCGCACCTTCTCCGCTTCCATGTTCTTGCCCAGGCCGCGCTGCACGATCTCGCCGCGCTCCATCACGATGTACTGGTCGGCCAGTTCGGCGGCGAAGTCGTAGTACTGCTCGACCAGCACGATCGCCATCCGGTTGCCGTTCATGCCGGTGTCGGCCAGCATGCGGATCACGCGGCCGATGTCCTTGATGACGCTGGGCTGGATGCCCTCGGTCGGCTCGTCGAGGATCACCACCTTCGGCCCGGCGGCGAGTGCGCGGCCGATCGCGAGCTGCTGCTGCTGGCCGCCCGACAGGTCGCCGCCGCGCCGGTTGATCATCTGCTTGAGCACCGGGAACAGCTCGAAGATCTGCGGCGGGATCGGCGTGCTGCCGCTCTTGTAGGCGAGCCCCATGCGCAGGTTCTCCTCCACCGTCAGGCGGCCGAAGATCTCGCGCCCCTGCGGCACGTAGCCCATGCCCTTGCGCACCCGCTCGTAGGGCGTGTCGCGCGTGATCTCGGCGCCGTCCAGCGTGACGCTGCCGGTCTTCACCGGCACCACGCCCATCATGCTCTTCAGCAGCGTGGTCTTGCCGACGCCGTTGCGCCCGAGGATCACCGTCACCTCGCCCACCTTGGCTTCCATCGACACGTTGCGCAGGATGTGCGAGCCGCCGTAGTACTGGTTGACGCCGTCGATCTTCAGCATGTCCTCGATCCCCTCGGGTTTGCCGGCCGCGCCTCAGCGGCCGAGATAGACCTCGACCACCTTCTCGTTGGCCTGCACCGCGGCCAGCGAGCCCTCGGCGAGCACGCTGCCTTCATGCAGCACGGTCACCTTCTTGGCCGGGTTGTCCTGCGTCAGCTCGCCGATGAACTTCATGTCGTGCTCGACGACGACCAGCGAGTGATTTCCTTCGAGCGACAGGAAGAGTTCGGCGGTGCGCTCGGTCTCCTCGTCGGTCATGCCGGCGACCGGCTCGTCGAGCAGCAGCAGCTTCGGGTCCTGCATCAGCAGCATGCCGATCTCGAGCCACTGCTTCTGGCCGTGCGAGAGCAGGCCGGCGACGCGCTGGGCGCTGTCGCGCAGGTGGATCAGCGTCAGCATCTCGCCGATGCGGTCGAGTTGCTCGCCGTTCAGCCGGAACAGCACCGACGAGCGCACGCCGCGGTCGGCCTTCAGCGCGAGCTCGAGGTTCTCGAACACGGTCAGGTGCTCGAACACCGTGGGCTTCTGGAACTTGCGGCCGATGCCGATCGACGCGATCTCGTTCTCGCGCATGCGCAGCAGGTCGATCGTCGAGCCGAAGAAGGCGCGGCCGAGGTCGGGCCGCGTCTTGCCGGTGATGACGTCCATCATCGTCGTCTTGCCGGCGCCGTTCGGGCCGATGATGCAGCGCAGCTCGCCGGCGCTGATCGACAGCGTCAGCGCGTTCAGCGCCTTGAAGCCGTCGAAGCTGACGGTGATGTCGTCCAGGTACAGGATCGCGCCGTGCGCGAGGTCGAGCTGCCCGGGCTGCACTACTCGGCCGTAGCTGGCGCCCGAGTGCGCCCGGCCGGCCGCCTTCGCTTCCGCGGCCTCGCGCGCCCTGGCGCCGGCTTCCATCAGGTCGGGGGTCATTTGCGCTCCTCCTTGTTGCGGCCGCGCACCAGGCCGACGATGCCCTGCGGCAGGAACAGCGTCACCGCGATGAACAGCGCACCGAGGAAGTACAGCCAGAACTCGGGGAAGACCTGCGTGAACCAGCTCTTCGCACCATTGACGAAGAACGCGCCGACGATCGGGCCGATCAGGCTGGCGCGGCCGCCCACGGCCGTCCAGATCGCGATCTCGATGCCGGCCGCGGCCGACATCTCGCCCGGGTTGATGATGCCGACCTGCGGCACGTACAGCGCGCCGGCCACGCCGCACATCACGGCACTGATCGTCCAGATGGTCAACTTGTACTTGAGCGGGTCGTAGCCGGTGAACATCACGCGCGACTCGGCATCGCGGATGGCCTGCAGCACGCGGCCGAACTTGCTGCCGACGATCCAGCGCGCCATCAGGTAGAAGCCGATCAGCGTCAGCCCGGTCAACACGAACAGCACCATGCGCGTGGACGAATGGGCGATCGGGATGCCGAGGATGCGCTTGAAATCGGTGAAGCCGTTGTTGCCGCCGAAGCCCGTCTCGTTGCGGAAGAACAGCAGCATCGCGGCGAAGGTCATCGCCTGCGTGATGATCGAGAAATACACGCCCTTGATGCGCGAGCGGAACGCGAAGAAGCCGAACACGAAGGCCAGCAGCCCGGGCGCCGCGACCACCAGCACCAGCGTCCAGAAGAAGCTGTCGGACAGCGCCCAGTGCCAGGGCAGCGTCTTCCAGTCGAGGAACACCATGAAGTCCGGCAGGTCGCTCTGGTAGTTGCCGTCGCGGCCGATCTGGCGCATCAGGTACATGCCCATCGCGTAGCCGCCGAGCGCGAAGAACATGCCGTGGCCGAGCGACAGGATGCCGGTGTAGCCCCAGATCAGGTCCATCGCCAGCGCGCAGATCGCATAGCACATGATCTTGCCGATCAGCGCCACGTAATAGTCCGACAGGTGCAGCGCGCTGCCCTCGGGCGCCATCAGGTTGAGCACCGGCACCAGCACGACCACGGCGAGCAGCGCAGCCAGCACGCCGGCCCAGGCCTTGGGGCCGAGCAGAAAGCTGCGGCGCGGTGGGGCGAACGCTTGCGCGCCGGGTGCGGCCAGGACGGCACTCATCGGGACCTCCGGGTGTGGATGGTGGGGTGTTGGCACGGGCGGGCCGCGCCGCCGGCGGCCGCGGCGGCCGGCAGCAGGTCCGGGTTGGAGAATTGCTGCAGGCTCATGCCTCCGCACTCCGGCCCTTCATCGCGAACAGCCCTTGCGGCCGCTTCTGGATGAACACGACGATCAAGAGCAGCACCATGATCTTGGCGAGCACCGCGCCGGCCAGGCCTTCGAGGAACTTGTTCAGAACGCCCAGGCCGAGCGCCGCCAGCACGGTGCCGGCGAGCTGGCCGACGCCGCCGACCACCACCACCAGGAACGAATCGACGATGTAGCTCTGGCCGAGGTCGGGGCCGACATTGCCGATCTGCGACAGCGCGCAGCCCGCCAGCCCGGCGATGCCGGCGCCGAGCGCGAAGGCGTAGGTGTCGACCCGCGCGGTGTTGACGCCGACGCACGAGGCCATGCGGCGGTTCTGCGTGACCCCACGCACGAACAGGCCGAGCCGCGTGCGGGCGATCAGCAGCGCCACGCCGCCGAGCACCAGCGCCGCGAACACGATGATGACGATGCGGTTGAACGGCAGCGTGAGGTTGCTCATCGCGTCGATGCCGCCGCTCATCCAGCTCGGATTCTCGACCTGCACGTTCTGCGCGCCGAAGACCGTGCGCACGAGCTGCATCAGCATCAGGCTGATGCCCCAGGTGGCCAGCAGCGTCTCCAGCGGCCGGCCGTACAGCCAGCGGATCACGCTGCGCTCGAGCACCGCGCCGACGAAGGCCGACGCGAGAAACGAGGCCGGCACCGCGATCACCATGTACCAGCCGAAGGCGTCCGGCAGCCAGGCCTTGAACAGGTTCTGCACCACGTAGGTGGCGTAGGCGCCGATCATCATCAGCTCGCCGTGAGCCATGTTGATGACGCCCATCAGGCCGTAGGTGATCGCCAGGCCGAGCGCCACCAGCAGCAGGATGCTGCCCAGGCTGATGCCGGTGAACACCACGCCCAGGCGCTCGCCCCAGGCGAGCTTGGAATCGATGGTGCGCAACGCCGCGTCGATGGCGGACTTCACGTCGCCTTCGGTCTCGACGGCGCGGCGCTCGATCAGCATGGTCTTGATCGCCGGCGTGCCGGCCGAGCCGAGCGCCTGCACCGCGGCGAGCCGCTTGGCCTTGTCGGCACTGCCCAGCAGCAGCGTCGAGCGCACGCGCTCCAGCGCCTGCCGCGTCGACGCCACCTGCTCGGCGGCGAGCGCCTTCTCGATCAGCGGCAGCTTGGCCTCGTCGGCATCTTCGCCGAGCGTCTTGACCGCCTCCGCACGCACCTTGTCGTCGGGCGAAAACAGCTTGATCGCGGCCAGCGCGGAGTCGAGCGCGCTGCGCATCTGGTTGTTGTTGACCACGTCCTCGGCGCTGTCGGGCACCGGCAATTCGGCCCCCGTGACCGGGTCGTAGCCCTTGCCGTCCTTCATCACGAAGACGGCCTTGTCGGTGTACTTGACCGCGTCGTCCGACATCGCCTGGATCAGCGCGACCGTCTTGTCGTCGGCCTTCTCGAGCACGGCGTTCAGCGCCGCGACGCGTTCGTCGGAATCGCCGGCCACCATCGCGTGCGCCTGGGCGGCGGTGAGGGCGTGGGCCGCCGGCATGCAGGCCAGCACGGCCAGCAGCGCGAATGTCCAGCGCAGGAACCTGAGCACGCGTCGTTGCATGGGATGACTACTCGATGGGGTGGAACGGGGCGGCACGCGGCGTCGTCCCGGCACGGGCCGGGACGACGCACGCGGCGCTTACTTCTTCTCGGGCTCGTCCTTCTTCTTGTCGTTGCCTTCGATGAACGGGCTCCAGGGCTGGGCCTTCACCGGGCCGGGCGTCTTCCACACCACGTTGAACTGGCCGTCGGCCTTGATCTCGCCGATGAACACCGACTTGTGCAGGTGGTGGTTCTTCGGGTCCATCATCGAGGTGATGCCGCTCGGCGCCTTGAAGGTCTGGCCGGCCATTGCGGCGACCACCTTGTCGGTATCGGTGCTGCCGGCCTTCTTGACCGCCTGCGCCCACATGTTCACGCCGATGTAGGTGGCTTCCATCGGGTCATTCGTCAGCGGCTTGTCCTTGTGGCCGGCGATGTTCTTCGCCTTCGCGTAGTCGCTCCACTTCTTGATGAACTCGGTGTTGGCCGGGTTCTTGATCGACATGAAGTAGTTCCACGCGGCCAGGTGGCCGACCAGCGGCTTGGTGTCGACGCCGCGCAGTTCCTCCTCGCCCACCGAGAACGCGACCACCGGAACGTCCTTGGCCTTCAGGCCGGCATTGCCGAGTTCCTTGTAGAACGGCACGTTGGAGTCGCCGTTGATGGTCGACACCACCGCGGTCTTGCCGCCGGCGGCGAACTTCTTGATGTCGGCGACGATGGTCTGGTAGTCGGCATGGCCGAACGGCGTGTACTTCTCGTCGATGTCGGTGTCCTTCACGCCCTTGCTCTTGAGGTAGGCGCGCAGGATCTTGTTGGTGGTGCGGGGGTAGACGTAGTCGGTGCCCAGCAGCACCCAGCGCTTGGCGCCGCCGCCGGCCTTGCTCATCAGGTAGTCGACGGCGGGGATGGCCTGCTGGTTCGGCGCGGCGCCGGTGTAGAACACGTTCTTCGAGAGTTCCTCACCCTCGTACTGCACCGGGTAGAACAGCAGGCCGTTGAGCTCCTCGAACACCGGCAGCACCGACTTGCGGCTGACGCTGGTCCAGCAGCCGAAGGTGACGGCGACCTTGTCCTGGCTGATGAGCTGCTTGGCCTTCTCGGCGAACAGCGGCCAGTTCGACGCCGGGTCGACGACCACCGGCTCGAGCTGCTTGCCCAGCAGCCCGCCCTTGGCGTTGATCTCGTCGATGGCCATCAGCACCGTGTCCTTCAGCACGGTTTCCGAAATGGCCATCGTGCCGGACAGCGAATGCAGCACGCCGACCTTGATCGTGTCGGCGGCCTGTGCCAGCGAGCTGAGGCCGAGGGCAGCCACGCCCAGGGCGATGGCGCTGAGAGACTGGCCTGCGCGGCGGCGGGAGATGTTCATGGATGTCGGCTCCTGTGGTGACGATGCGATCGTTCGCCGCTGCCGATGGCACGAATCCCGGGCCCGGCAGGGCGTGAACGCAGGTTACGGAGCCGGCCGCGGCCGGTGAATACGCCCGATGGCGTATGGGGAGCACCTCTCCCCGGGGGACACCCGCGGACGCTCAGCGCGGGTCGAGCGCGCCGCTCTCGCGGGCCTGCACCAGCCGGTACAGGCCGTGCGCCGCCAGCGTCTCGCCGTGTGGCTGCGTGCCCACGCCGAGCCAGGCCAGCGCCACTTCGTAGCGCCGCACCAGCGCGGCGCTGCCGACCAGGTGCACCACCGGCGTGCCCACCGGCACCAGGCTGCGCAGTTCATGGCCGATCAGCAGGCCCGACAGGTAGGCCGCGCCGGCGGCCGGCTCCAGCTCGCCGAACAGGCCCAGCGTGCGCACGCCGAACAGGTGGTTCAGCAGCCCGCCGTCGCCGGCGGTGGCGGCCAGGCCGCGCTCGAAGGCCGTGTCGTCATCGGCGTCGCCGGCCGCGTCGGTGGGCAGAAGCGCCGCGAGCAGGCTGTGCCGGCGCAGCAGCGCATACAACTCGCCGGTCATCGCGGTGCGCAGGCCCTCGATGCGGCCAGCGTCGAGCGTCGCCCACTTGCTGTGCGTGCCGGGCAGGCAGACGACGTGCGGCCCGCCGCCTTCGAGTTGGTCGACCAGGCCGAGCAGCTGCGTCTCCTCGCCGCGCATCACCTCCGGCGCGCCGCCCGCCGGCCGGTGGCTGACGCCCGGGGCGATCAGCAGGCGGCGCCCGGGCAGCGCATCGGCCTCGAAGCTCATCGCGCCGGCGGCGATCTCGGCCAGCCCGGCCGGGCCGGCGACGTAGGGCACCTCGCGCCAGCCGTTGCGGCTGCCGACCATGCCGGCCATCGCGACGACCGGGTCGTCCCAGCCCTGGAGCTGCTCGGCCAGCACGGCCTCGAAGCGCCCGCCGCAGGCGAGCAGGCCGGCCGCGGCGCTGCGCTGTTCGAGCACGCGGCCCTGCGGGTCGAGACGGTAGGCGCGGAAGCTGCTGGTACCCCAGTCGACGGCAATCATGCGTTGTTCTCCGATGGCGGACGGATTCTCACCCTCATGACGAATCGCCCAGCCGCCCGAAGATTCCTCATCCCCCGGGGGGCGGACGACGCAAGGCGTCGGCCTGGGGGCGCACTCAGCCCTTGGTGGCGCCCATCGTCAGGCCGGCGATGAAATGCTTCTGCATCAGGAAGAAGATCAGCACCGGCGGCAGCGCGGCCACGATGGAACCGGCGGACACGAGCTGCCATTGGGCCACCCATTGTCCGTTCAATGTCTTGAGCCCGCCGGTCACCGGCATCGCGTGATCGCCCTGGATCAGCACGGTGGCCCAGAAGTAGTCGTTCCAGATGAAGGTGAAGATCAGCACCGCCAGCGCCGCGATGGCCGGCCGCACCAGTGGCAGCACGACGCGCCAGAAGATCTGGAACTCGCTCGCGCCTTCGACGCGCGAGGCGTCGATCAGCTCCTGCGGCAGTTCGCGGATGAAGTTGCGCATGAAGAAGGTGCAGAAGCCGGTCTGGAACGCGACATGGAACAACACGAGCCCGGTCACGGTGTCGTAGAGCCCGAAGCGCAGGCTGAGATCGCGCACCGGCACCATCAGGATCTGGAACGGCACGAAGTTGCCGCCGACGAAGATGAAGAACACCGCCAGGTTCAGCTTGAACCGATACACGCCGAGCGCGAACCCTGCCAGGCAGCTCAGCCCGACGGCGCCGATCACGGTGGGAATCGTCACCAGGAAGCTGTTGCCGATGTAGTGCAGGATGGGCGTGTTGCGAAACACCGCGCTGTAGTTCTCGGCCACCTGCCACTGCGTGGGCAGGCCCCAGTAGTTGCCGTTGGTGAGGTCGACCTGCCCGCGCAGCGAGGTCAGCGCCACCGCGACGATCGGCGCCAGCCACACCAGCAGCGACAGCGGCAGCGCCGCCTTGTACAACGCGCGCACCGGCGGTGACACGCGATCGATGGGGGTCGGGAACATGTCAGTGGCTCCACCGCGCTTCGCGGCACCCACGACGCCTGAAACGCTCGCCGGGTTCGGTCGTCCGCGTTCGGCCCTTTGCGGTCGGTCGACGATTCCCTTTCGGCGCGGAGGTCAGGGCGGCAAAGGCGCGTGGGGACAGGCCGTGGCGCTTCACTGAGGCGGTCTCCGCTGCGCTCCGACTGCCCTGCGATGCTCGGTCTCGTGGCCCGTCGCAGAACTCACTACGCTCACTTCGTTCGCTGCGTTCGGACAGTTGCGACGAGTCAGACCACGAAGCGCGCTGCGCGCGCGGCCACGAGCCCTGCGCTTCTCGGCGCCTCACAGGCGCGCCACGGCCTGTCCCCACGCGCCTTTGCTCAGACGTCGGATCTTCGCGATCGAAAAGAACAACACCGACACGCCCCAGCGGGAGCAGCGAGCAAAGGGGTTGTCTCATGTCAGCAGTCCGGTCGCGCAAGGCTGGGATGCAAGGGAAGGCTCACGTCAGCTCTCCTGTTCCTGGCGCCGGATGCGTGCCAGCACGAAGACGATGTAGACGAGCATGATCAGGAACAGCACGGTCGCGATCGCGGTGCCGTAGCCCATGCGGTAGCCGTACTCCGACAGCGCCTGCTCGTACATGTAGTACGCCAGAACGCGCGACGAGCCGTACGGGCCGCCCTGGGTCATGATCGAGATCATGTCGAAGCTGCGCAGCGAGCCGACGACCGTCACGACCACCGCGATGAACGTGGCCGGCCGCAACTGCGGCAGCACCACGTGCCACAGCATGCTCCAGCCCTTGGCGCCTTCCAGCCGGGCCGCCTCGATCAGGTCGGGCCGCACGTTGTTCAGGCCGGTGAGGTACAGGATCATGCAGTAGGCGATCTGCGGGTACAGGCCGGCGGCGACGATGCCGTAGGTCACCAGATGCTCGTCCGACAGCACCGCGACCGGCGGGACGCCGAGCGCGTGCAGCACGTGGAACAGCAGGCCGTTGGTCGGGTCGTAGAACCAGCTGAACACCAGGCCGATCACGACCTGCGAGATCACGAACGGGAAGAAGAACAGCGACTTGACCAGCCGGATCCCGAACACCGCCTGGTTCAGGAACAGCGCCAGCGCCAGCCCGGCCGGTATCGCCGCCAGGAAGCCGAACAGCCAGATCAGGTTGTTGACGAGCGCGGTGCGGAAGTCGGGGTCGTGGACCAGCTCGGCGTAGTTGGCCAGGCCGATGTACTTCTTCTCCGACAGGCCGTCCCACTCGGTGAAGCTGATCGCGATCGACTGGAAGATCGGCGCGATCACGTACACCGCGAACATCAGCAGCGCCGGCGCGAGGAACAGCCAGGGAGCCACCTGCCGCTGGTGGCGGGCCCACCAGCCGGTGGGCACCTCGCCGGTCGGCGCCGGCACGGCAGGGCGGGAAGCGTCCAGGGCGTCCATCGCGTCGGCCACCGCGTCAGCTCACTTGTAGACGCGCTTGCGCACGTCTTCGAGCCGCTGCAGCACCTCGCCGCGCGCCTCGGGCTTCAGCATGTAGCGCTGGAAGCCGTCCATGCCGGCCTTGGCCATCTCGGGCAGCGCGTCGCGATCGTAGAACTGGGCCAGCGCGTGCGCCGACGACAGCATCGCGAAGCCGGCCTTGAGATACACGTCGTTGGGCTGCGTGGCGTCCTTGTTGACCGGCAACTGGCCGAGGATCTCGTTGACCTTGGTCTGAACGTCGGCCTTGGCCATGTAGGCCAGGAAGCGGCGCGCGTCGGCCTTGTTCTTGGCCTTGGACGGGATGTGCACGGTGTCCGTCGGCGCGTCCTCGGCGCGCGGCAGGTTCGGCGTGATCGTCGGGAAGACGAGGAAGCCGAGCTGGTCTTCCTTCAGGCCCGCCTCCTTCATCGGCGCGACCGCGAAGTTGCCCATCAGGTACATCGCCGCCTCGCCCTTGACGAATGCCGGCAGCGCCTCCTGCCACATGTAGGACGGGTGGTTGGCGAGGAAGTAGCCGGGCTTGACCAGTTCGTCCCAGCGGTCGAACACGGCGGCCACGCGCGGGTCGGTATAGGGCACCTTGCCGGCGGTCAGGTCCATGTGGAACTCGTAGCCGTTGACGCGAAGGTCGAGGTAGTCGAACCAGCCGCCGGTGGGCCAGGTCTGCTTGCTGCCGATCGCGAACGGGGTGATCTTGGCCGCCTTCAGCTTGGCGCAGGCGTCGAGCAGTTCCTTCCAGGTCTTGGGCTCGGCGATGCCCAGCTTGGCGAAGATGTCCTTGCGGTAGTAGATGCCCCACTGGTAGTAGGTGTAGGGCACGCCCCACTTCTTGCCGTTGATCGTCATCGACGCGTCAGCCGACTTCAGCTTGTCCGACAGCCCTTCCTTCTGCCACACGTCGCTCACGTCCTCGAACAGCCCGGCGTTGACGAACGGCGCCATTCGGTTGCCGGCGTACCAGGTGACGATGTCCGGCGCCTCGGCCGACAGGAAGTTGCGGATCGAGGTCTTGAAACCCTCGTGATCGAAGGTGTTGATCTTGACCTTCACATCGGGATTGGCGGCCTCGAAGCCCTTGACGATGGCTTCGAACGCCGCCTTCGGCGCCGGGTCGGAGGCGTCGGTGTTGACGATCAGGTCACCGGCCTGCGCGCCGGCGGCGAGAACGGTCCACGCCGCGGCCCACACGAAGCGTGTCAGGCGCGGACGGGACGCGGTTGAAGGGGTTGCGGGCATCTTTGTCTCCTCTTGGGGGCATGTGAGCGTCCAGGACGCACGGTGGGAAGCGAAAACAGGAATCGTCAGGCCATCAGGGAATCCGTGCGGAATCCGGGGCGAACCTCCAGACCGCCACGCCGCGCGGCGGCACGATCTCGCCGCCGAGCAGCGCGTGCGCCGGCGCCGCCGGGCGCCACGTCTGCGGACAGCCGTCGAAGTTGCAGGCGATCGCCAACGCGCCGAGCCGGCTGATCCGCAGTCCCTCCGGCAGCGGCGCCGGCACGAGACCGGCTTCGGCGGCGGCGCGTGCCAGCACGGTGCGCCAGCCGTCGACGTCCGGGCTGCCCGCCAGGTAGCGCGCGCGGCCGCGGATCGCGACCGCCGGGCTGCCGTCGGCATAGCGCGCCTCGGCCTCGGCGCCGGTCAGTTCCAGCCGCTCGCGCCAGCGCTGCAGCGACAGCGTCCGGCCGCCGAAGTCGGCGTTCTCGACCACGCCGGGCGGCAGCGATTCGACGCGCAGCACGCGCAGCCCGAGCGCGTCGGCCAGCGGGCCGGGCGGCAGCGGCGCGGCGATGTGCAGGTCCTGCGTCTTGGAGCCGCTGCGCGCGCCGGCCACCCAGTGCGCGCCGGACGCGGCCAGCGCGTCGACCAGCACCTGCGGCACGTGCAGCGCCGCCGGCAGCACCACCAGCGGGTGCCGCGACAGGTCGGCGTCGGGCGGCAGCACGTCGACGTCCAGCCCCAGGCCGCGCAGCGCGCTGTACGCACGGAAGCACTCGTGGATCACGCTGTAGTCGGCACCCTGGGGCTGGATCTGCCCGATCCAGTGCGACGCGTAGTCGAACACCAGCGCGACGCGCCCGGCCGCGGCCCCACGCTGCGCGGCGGCACGTTCGCCGGCCGGGTCGAACCGCGGTGCCAGCGCCTGCAGTTCACCGCCGACCTGCCCGGCCTCGACGCCGCCCTGGTCGAGCGAGCGATCCGGGCGGTTCAGCCCGGCATGCATCTGCTCCTGCGCGAACGGTGCCTGGCGCCAGCGGAAGTAGCTGACGACCTCGGCCCCGTGGGCGAACGCCTGCCAGGTCCACAGCCGCACCATGCCGTCCTCGGGCGCGGGGTTCCACGGCGCCCAGTTGACCGGCCCGGGCTGCTGCTCCATCACCCACCAGCGCCCGCCGCACATGCCGCGGTACAGGTCGTGGTGGAAGGCCGGGATGTCCGGGTGGCCGGTGCGCAGCCAGCGCCGCTGCTCGTCGGCCGACAGCCCGGCCCGGTCCATCGTGAAGCCGATCGGGTAGCTGTCCCAGCTCGCGATGTCCAGGTCCCTCGACACCGCATGGTGATCGAACTCGGTGAAGAAGCCCATGTAGTTGTGCGCCACCGGCCGGCCGGGCGAATGGGCGCGGACGATGTCCACCTGCAGCCGGTTGAACGACACCACCTCGTCGGAAGCGAAGCGGCGCCAGTCCAGCCGGTGCGACGGGTTGGCCTCGGTCACGGTGCCGGCGGGCGGGTCGATCGCGTCGAAGTCGCCGTAGGTCTGGCTCCAGAACGCGGTGCCCCAGGCGCGGTTGAGCGCGTGGACGGTGCCGTAACGCTCGGCGAGCCAGCGGCGGAAGGCGGCCCGCGCGGCGTCGGAGTAGCTCAGCACGGTGTCGTGGCAGCCGTATTCGTTGTCGGTCTGCCAGGCGGCGATGGCCGGGTGCGCGCCGTAGCGCTCCGCCAGGAGCCGCACGATGCGCCCGCACAACACCCGGTATCGAGGGCTCGAGAAGCAGTAGTGCCGACGCGACCCGAAGCGCCGCGGCTGGCCCGCGGCGTCGACCGCCAGTACCTCGGGATGGGCGTCGACGAGCCATTTCGGCGGCGTGGCGGTCGGCGTGCCCAGCACGACCTTCAGGCCCTCGGCATGCAGCGTGTCGATCGCGCGGTCGAGCCAGCCCCACTCCAGGCGGCCGGGCTCGGGCTCGATCGCGCTCCAGGCGAACTCGCCGATGCGCACCCAGCGGATGCCGAGCTCGCGCATCCGGCGCGCGTCGTCGGCCCACCATTCGGCCGGCCACTGTTCGGGGTAGTAGCAGACGCCCAGTTCCATGATCGCGTGCGGCAGCGTGGGGAGTGCGATCTGCGCTCAGGCGGCCAGCGGCACCGGCAGGTCGCTGTCCTGCACGCAGCGCGTCAGCGCGTGGCCGTCGGCATCGAACACGTGCAGCGATTGCGCCGGCACGGCCACCGCGATCCGCTGGCCGGCCTGGGCGTGCAGGTTGCCCGGCGCCTTGACGACGAACGGGTCGGTCGGGTTGTCGCCGCTCAGGTACAGGTAGGTCGTCTCGCCCAGGCGCTCCTGCCACTGCACCTCGCGCACCAGCGACTGCGTGGCGGTGCCGATGCGAACGTCCTCCGGGCGCACGCCGACGGTCAGCGGGGCGCCGGCGGCCAGCCGGGTGGCGTCGACGGCGGCGTCCAGCGTCTCGCCGCTGGCGAGCGCGACGCGCGCGACGCCCGGCCGCGCCGACACCAGCGAGGCGGGCAGGAAGTTCATCTTCGGCGAGCCGATGAAGCCGGCGACGAACAGGTTGCGCGGCCGGTGGTACAGCTCCAGCGGCGCGCCGCACTGCGCAACGCTGCCGTCGCGCAGCATCGACGCGCCGGCGTTGAGCAGCAGGATGCGATCGGCCAGCGTCATCGCCTCGACCTGGTCGTGCGTGACGTAGACGGTGCTGGCGCGGCCGAAGTCGCGGTGGATCTTGGCGATCTCGAAGCGCGTCTGCACGCGCAGCGCGGCATCGAGGTTGGACAGCGGCTCGTCGAACAGGAACACGCCCGGCTCGCGCACGATCGCGCGGCCGATCGCGACGCGCTGCCGCTGGCCGCCGGACAGCGCCTTCGGGTGCCGGTCGAGCAGGTGGTCGAGCTGCAGCACCCGGGCCGCCGCGCCCACCTTCTCGGCGATCACCGCCTTGTCGACCTTGGCCAGCGACAGGCCGAAGCCCATGTTCTCGCGCACCGTCATGTGCGGAAACAGCGCGTAGCTCTGGAACACCATCGCGACGCCGCGCTGCGCCGACGGCACCCGGTTCATCAGCTTGCCGCCGATGCGCAGTTCGCCGGCGGTGATGTCCTCCAGCCCGGCGATCATGCGCAGCAGCGTCGACTTGCCGCAGCCCGAAGGGCCCACGAAGACGCAGAACTCGCCCTGCTTGATGTCGAGGTCGACATCGCGGATCACCGGCACGGTGCCGCCGTAGGTCTTGCAGACGCGCGAGAGCGTGATGCCTGCCATGTGTCTGTCTCCTGCGACCGCTGCCTCGTCGGGCGGCGGTTCATGTTCGTTCTCGTGTTCCGGGAACCGGGGCGGCGGATGGCTGCCGGCCACCGGCCGCTCGTCAGGCGCGGCGCCTCACCATTCGGCGACGCTGCCGTCCGCGTGGCGCCACACCGGGTTGCTCCAGTCGGGCGGGTTGCGGCTCGCGTGCAGCACGCGCTCCTCGTCCACCTCGACGCCGAGACCCGGCCGCGTCAGCACATGCATGTAGCCGCCGTCGACGCGGAAGTCTTCCTTGTTGATCACGTAGTCCAGCAGTTCCGCGTCGCGGTTGTAGTGGATGCCCATGCTCTGCTCCTGCAGCACCGCGTTGTGCGCGACGAAATCGACCTGCAGGCAGGCCGCCAGCGCCACCGGGCCGAGCGGGCAATGCGGCGCGAAGCCGACATCGTAGGCCTCGGCCATCGCGGCGATCTTGTGGCATTCGGTGATGCCGCCGGCGTGCGACAGGTCGGGCTGCACGATCGACAGCCCGCCGGCGGCCAGCACGTGCTTGAACTCGAAGCGCGAGTACATGCGCTCGCCGGCCGCCAGCGGGATGGCCGTGCCGGCGGCGAGCGCCGGGTAATGCTCGAACTGCTCGGCCAGCACCGGCTCCTCGACGAACAGCGGCCGGAACGGCGCCAGCTCGCGCAGCAGCACCTTGGCCATCGGCGCGCCGACGCGGCCATGGAAATCGAGCCCGAAGCTGATCTGCGAGCCCAGGGCCTGGTGCACCTCGCCGATCCGCCGCACCACCGCATCGACGGCGCGCGGCGTGTCGAGCAGCAGCATCTCTTCGGTGGCGTTGAGCTTGAAGGTGTCGAAGCCGCCTTCCATCAGGCGCCGCATGTCCTCCACGATGTCGGCCGGGCGGTCGCCGCCGACCCAGCTGTAGACCTTCATCTGGTCGCGCACCCGGCCGCCGAGCAGCTCATGCACCGGCACGCCGAGCGCCTTGCCCTTGATGTCCCACAGCGCCTGGTCGATGCCGGCGATCGCGCTCATCAGGATCGCGCCGCCGCGGTAGAACCGACTGCGGTACATCGTCTGCCACAGGTCGTTGATGCGCGTCGGGTCGCAGCCGACCAGCGTCTCGCCGAACTCGCGCACCGCCGCCTCGACCGTGCGGCTATGGCCCTCGAGCACCGGCTCGCCCCAGCCGGTGATGCCCTCGTCGGTCTCGACCTTCAGGAACATCCAGCGCGGCGCGACCCGGTAGGTCGTCAGTCGGGTGATCTTCATGCGCGACCCTCGACAGCCGGCGCGGCGAGGGCCTGCCGGTAGGCGGCGACGAAGGCCTGCGCCATCGCCGCGGTGCGCGCGGTGTCCTGCCCGGGGCGGTACAGGTCGCTGCCGAGGCCGGCACCGGTGCAGCCGGCGCGCAGGAAGTCGCCGAGGTTCGCCGGCGTGACGCCGCCCACCGCCAGCAGCGGCACCGGCGGCAACACCGCCTTCAGCGCCTTCACGTGGCCGGGGCCGTAGGTGGTGGCGGGGAAGAGCTTCAGCGCCGTCGCGCCGGCGTCGAGCGCGTCGAACGCCTCGCTGGCCGTGGCGAAGCCGGCCGCCACCTGCAGGCCCAGGCCCGCCGCGTGCGAGATCAGCGAAGGCCGGGTGTTCGGCGTGACGACCAGCCGCGCGCCCAGTTCGGCCAGCCGGTCGGCGTCGGCCGGGCGCAGCACCGTGCCGCCGCCGATCAGCGCACGGTCGCCGAAGCGGTCGACCAGCGCAGCGACGCTGCGCGGCCAGTCCGGTGAATTCAGTGGCACCTCGATCGCGTCGAAGCCGGCGTCGATCAGGGCCTGCGCGTGGGCGAGCGCTTCGTCGGGACGGATGCCGCGCAGGATCGCGACGAGCGGGAGTCGGGGGGGCCAGTTCATGGGAGCGAAGCGTACGGGCGCAAGCTATTCCACGCCAATGAATTAAATCGCTCAATCTATACAATCTAGATATAGTTCCGGTCGGCATCACACGGCCGGAACCCGCCCCCGAACTCCGCCCCATACGCCACCGTGCCCGATCTGCCCCTTCCGTCGTCGCGCATCAAGATCCGCCAACTCGTGCTGCTCACCCACCTGGACCGCGAGCGCTCGGTGCTGCGTGCGGCCGAGATGTCCGGCATGAGCCAGCCGGCGGCGTCCAAGCTGCTGAAGGAACTGGAGGACACGCTCGGCGTGTCGCTGTTCGAGCGCCATGCGCGCGGCGTCGAGCCGACCGTCTACGGTGAGGCGGTGGTGCGGCATGCGAATTCGATCCTGTCGGAACTGCGCCGAGCACAGGAGGAGGTCGAGTCGATCCAGCGCGGCGAGCGCCTGCGGGTGTCGATCGGCACCGTGATGTACCCGGGCACCGACCTGGTGCCGCTGGCGATCGCGAAGCTCGCGGCGCGGCAGCCGAAGATGGTCGTCACGGTGGAAATGGGCTACAGCCGGCCGATGGTCGCGCAGTTGCTGGACGGCCGTCTCGACATCGTGGTGGGCCGCGTCCTCGATGCCGACCTCGCGTCGGACCTGCAGTTCGACGTGCTGGGCGAGGAGCCGCACAGCCTGATCGCCCGCGTCGGCCACCCGCTCGCCGGGACGCCGGCGCTGGCCGTGGCGGATCTGGTCTCCTGCCCTTGGATCCTGCCGCCGGCCGACAGCATCCTGCGCGAGCGGTTGACGACGATGTTCCTGCAGCGCGGGCTGGCGCTGCCGGAGCGCATCGTTGAGACCTCGTCGCTGCCGACGATCACCAACCTGCTGCGGCGCACCGACATGCTCGTCGCGCTGCCGGAGCCGGTGGTGCGGCCGGATGTCGAAGCGGGTGTGCTGACGGTGCTGCCGATCGACCTGGGCGTGCGGCTCGACGCTTTCGGGCTGATCACCCGCCGCGGCCACGGGCTGTCGTTCGGCGCACAGATGGCGCTTGAAACGCTGCGCGAGGCGGCGCGCGGGTTGTACGGCGCGGCCTGAGACGGTGTAGACGTCGTCGCAGCGCGTCCCGCCCGCGCGGCCGGCGCTTGACCTGCGTCAGGCCGCCTGCCACGGAACGGGTGGACCATGGCGTTCGAGGAGACGACCATGAGCAAGTCACTGACCGCGGGGCAACGGGCCCTGCTCGCCAACACGCTGGCACTGCGCCGGAATCGGCTGGAAAGCCAGTTGCTGACGCACCAGCACGGGCTGACGCGCGTCGACCACGCCCGCGAACTGCTGGCCGCCGACGAGGGCGACCTGCCGCAGCGCGCCAGCGAGCGCGAGGTGGATGTCGCGCTGTCGGAGCTGGACCTGAGGGAATTGCAGGCAGTGCGCGAGGCGCAGCAGCGCGTGCATGACCTCGACTTCGGCGACTGCGAAGACTGCGGCCAGCCGATCCCCTTCGACCGCCTGCGGATCGAGCCGCAGGCCCTGCGGTGCGTCGCCTGCGAATCGCGGCGCGAAACCGCCCTGGAAAGGAAACACGGATGAGCCTGTTCCGCGCCGTCGTGCGCATCGACCACCAGTCGGCCGACATCCTGCAGTTCGACGCCGAGCACGTCGAACGCGACAAGGTGCGCGCCCACACCCACCACACCGCGCAGCACGGCAGCGGCGTGCGCTCCGAGCATGAGTTCTTCGGCCAGGTCTGCGGCGCGCTGGACGGCATCGGCGAGGTGCTGGTGGCCGGTTCGCACACCGCGCTGTCGGACTTCCGGCACTACGCCGACAAGCACCGCCCGCAGACGGCTGTGCGCATCGTCGGCTACGAGCCGGTCGACCATCCGACCGAGAACCAGCTCGTGGCGCTGGCGCGCCGCTATTTCGACCGCCACGACCGCATGGCGGGCACGCCGACGCCGGGCTGAACGCCCCCGGCCCGGCCTCGCCTGGGCGCCGAGCGGCGCGTCCGTCCGACCAGGCGCCAGTCTCAGCGCCGTTCCGACGCCGCCTTGAGATTCGCGAGGCCGGTCTCGAAATCGCCGCCGACCATGCGGTCCATGCTGACGAACACGCCGATCAGCTTGGACAGGTACGGGCTCGGCCCGCGCATCACCCAGGTGACGCGCGTCGCGTCGCCTTCCGGCGCGAAGCTGAACAGCGTGGTGTTGTGGGCCTCGAACGGCGTCAGGAAATCGAGCTGGATCGCGAGCGACGATGGCGGCGTGGCGGCGGTGATCTGCATGCGGCCGGCGCCGACCTTGTCGTTGCCCTGCCAGGAGTACGCGGCGCCTGTGCCGCTGGCCGCACCGCTGTGCGTGCGCTGCATCGCCGGATCGAGTTTCTCCCAGGGCGACCATTCCGGCCAGCGGTGGAAATCGGCAACGCGCGGGTAGATCGCGTCGGCCGGGGCGGCGATCACGATCGAGCGTTGCACGCTGAAGTCATCCGGCCGGGTGGCGGCAAAGCCGAGCACGCCGGCGACCAGCACGACGACGACGAGGGCGACGGTCTTCCACATGGCGGTCTCCGGGTGCTGAGGGGTCAATCGATGCGCAGCACGCGGTCGGCTCGGTCGCGCGTGGCGGCGATCATCTCGGCGTTCGGTTCGTCGGTCTGTGCGATCCAGGCGAGCGCATCCTCGCGGCTGCGCCCGAAGCGCATGTGGCGCGCGAGCAGGCGCTCGCGGCGCAGCGCGTCGTCGACCTCGACGTACCAGACCGCGTCGAGCTGCGCCCGCACGCCGGCCCAGTGGCCGCGGTCGAGCAGCAGGTAGTTGCCCTCGGTGACGATCAGGGGCGTGTCGGGCGACACCGCGATCGCGCCGGCGATCGCCTCCTCGATCTCGCGCCGGAATTCGGGCGCGTACACCGTCTCGCCCGGCGCCGCGTGGCGCAGGCGCTGCAGCAGCGCGACGTAGCCTGCGCTGTCGAAGGTGTCTTCCGCGCCCTTGCGGCCGGCCCGGCCGAGGCGCGCCAACTCGCTGTTGGCGAGGTGGTAGCCGTCCATCGGCACCACCCGCACCTGGCGCGGAAAGGCGGCGAGCAGCGCATCGGCCAGCGTCGACTTGCCGGCACCGGGGGCGCCAACCAGCCCGAGCAGCGTGCGCCGGCCGCGCGCCAGCCAGGTTTCCACTTCGCGGTGCAGGTCGTCGGGTAGCGGCAGGGTCATGGTGGTTGGTGGGGGGCGGTGGAGCGTCGGGCCGGGGCTGCGATGATGCCCGATGCCACCGGGCTCGGGATCGGCTCCGACACGCGCGCAGGCCGCACGGCGCGGCCGGCCCGCGCCACCGCGATCAGCCGCCGAGCGCGCGCACCCGGCTCGTCGCGAGGTTGGCCGCGGCGGTGCGGGTCTCGACGCCGAGCTTCTCGTACACGTGCTCGAGGTGCTTCTTCACGGTGGCCGGGCTGGAGCCGAGGATGTCGCCGATGTCGCGGTTGGTCTTGCCCTTGACCACCCAGTACAGCACCTCCGCTTCGCGCAGCGTGAGCTTGAAGCCGGCCATCATCGCCTCGACGATGGCCGCGTCGGACACCTCGCGCATCACGATCAGCCAGTCGTCGTCGGTGGTGCGCTGCTGCAGGCTGACGACGAGCTGGCGCTCGCCGCGCGTGGTGGTCAGCGGGTGCGGTTCGCGGCCGAGCGCGGCCTGCACCGCCTGCTCGCGCAGCCAGGCCGCCACCGCCTGCGGCACCTCGCCGGGCACCGCGCCGAAGTAGGTCTGCAGGAGCTGGCGCGCCAGCGGCGTCTGCCACACCGGCCGGCTGTCGAAGGCGTCGGCGGCGTCGGCCGCTGCCAGCGCGCCTTCGACCGGGCGCACCGCCATGGTCGCGTGGCCGAAGGCGTCCAGCGCGTTGCGCGCCTGCCGCGCCTGGCGGGCGCTGTGCATGTGCGCCGACATGCGCGCCAGCACCTCGCGCGGGCGGATCGGCTTGGTGACGTAATCGACGCCGCCGGCATCGAACGCCGCCAGCACGTGCTCGGTGTCGGTCAGGCCGGTCATGAAGACGACCGGGATGTGCGCGGTCTCGGGCGAGGCCTTGAGCCGCCGGGCGACCTCGAAGCCGTCCATGCCGGGCATCACGGCGTCGAGCAGGATGATGTCGGGCGCCGCCTGCGCGGCCCGCAGCAGCGCGCTCTCGCCGTTGGTGGCGACGAGCACGGTGTAGCCGGATTCGTCGAGCGCGTCGTGCAATACCGACAGGTTGTCGGGCACGTCGTCGACGATCAGCACCACGTCGGCGCCGCTGCGGTCCAGCGGCAGTCGGGCGGCGGCGGCGGCAGGCAGCGGGCTGCGGCGCAGCGGGACGGTGGTCGGCGGGATGTCGAACATGTCATTCCGCGATGCGCGCATCGCGGGCCTTTCGAAGGAGGGCGCTCATCGTGTCGAGCTGGAAGCGGCGCGCCAGGTCGCGAAGCTGCGCGACGAAGGCGGCGCAATCGGGGCGCTCGGCCTCGATGCGGTCGAGCTGGCGGACGATGCCGCGGAAGTAGCCGAGGGCGATCAGGTCTTCCAGCGCGCGCAGTTGCTCGTCGTCGGGCAGCGCGCTGGCGTCGCTGCCTGCCTGCACCTGCGCAGTCGACAGCACCGGCGTCTGCGGCGGCAGCGCGGCGGGCACGCCGGGCACCGGCGCGTCGATCCATTGCAGCGAGAGCGCGCGGCCGAGCCAGTCGAGCAGGTCGGAGCGGCGCAGCGGCTTGACGATGAAGTCGTCGGGCGTGATGCCGACGTCGTTGTCCAGCCCGCGGTCGAAGGCGTTGGCGGAGACGATCGCGACCGGCGCGGCGCTGAGTGCCTCGCGGCGCAGCGCGCGCAGCGTCTGCCAGCCGTCGAGGCCGGGCATCGCCAGGTCCATCAGGATCGCGTCGGGCTGCCAGCCGCCCGGCGCGGCGGCGCGGAGCTGGGCCAGGCAGTCGTCGCCGGTCGCCGCCTGGCGCAACTCGAAGCCGAGCGGCGTCAGCACCTTGACCAGCAGTTCGCGGTCGACCTCCTCGTTGTCGACCACCATCAGCCGACGGCGCGGGCCGAGGTAGCCGATGCGCGAGATGCGCGGCAACTCGCGCTCGGCCACGGCCGCGCGCACCTCGGGCAGGAACAACCGGATGCGGAATTGCGTGCCGACGCCCAGCCGGCTCTCGACCGTCATCTCGCCGCCCATCAGGTCGGTCAGCATCTTGCTGATCGTCAGGCCGAGGCCGGTGCCGCCGCTCAGGCTTCCGCTGGCGCCGACCGCCGAGCCGCGCGCGAAGGGTTCGAACACACGCTCGATCTCGTCCGGCGCGATGCCCGGGCCGGTGTCCTCGATCTCGAACACCGCCATCTCGCGCGCATGCCGCAGCCGGAACACGACCTCGCCGCCGGCGGTGAACTTGACCGCGTTGCCGAGCACGTTGATCAGGATCTGGCGCAGGCGCTTCTCATCGCTGCGGACGACGTCGGGCACCGCCGGGCCGGGCTCGTAGCGGAAGCCGATTCCCTTGCCGGCCGCCTGCAGCTCGAACATCCGCACGATCTGCTGCAGGCATTCGGCAAAGCGCATCGGCCGCACGTCGAGCGTGAGCTTGCCGCCTTCGATGCGCGCCATGTCGAGCGTGCCTTCGATCAGCGACAGCAGGTGGTCGCCGCCGCGGCGGATCACCGTGACCGCCTGCTTGCGGTGGGCGGGCACGCCCTCGTCCTCGTCGAGGAGCTGGGCGTAGCCGATGATGCTGTTCAGCGGCGTTCGCAGCTCGTGGCTGATCGCCGAGATGTAGCGGCTCTTCGCCTGGTTCGCGAGCTCGGCGGCGTGCTTGGCGCGCTCGGCCTGATGCTTGGCGCGCTCCGCCTGGTGCTTGGCCTCCTGCAGGGCCAGGTCGGTCCGGCGGTGCGATTCGATCTCGTGCCGCAGCGCCTGCGTCTGCTCGTTCAGCGCCTGCGTCTGGCGGTTGCTCTCCTCCTGCGCGACCTGCCGGCTCTTGTGCGCGAGCACCAGCCACCAGCCGACGATGCCGGTCACCACGGTCAGCGCGGCGAACAGCTTCATGAAGCCCAGGCCGAGCACCTGGTCGAGCGCCTGGTCGAGCGCCGCGCGCTGCGGCGGCAGCATCGCGTCGCCGAGGAAGACGCCGAACTGGTGCGCCTCGTGGCGGTAGACCATGTAGAACAGCAGCGAGAGCGCCGGCACGATCGCGGCCATCAGCAGCAGGTAGCGGCCGAGTTCGCTGTCCAGCCGCGCCCACGCGCGTTCCGGCAGCAGCCGGCGGGCGGCGGCGCGCCATTGCGCGGACCAGCTCGCGCCGGGCTTGCACATGTCGTCGCAGCGCGCATCGAGCGAACAGCACAGCGAGCAGATGTGGCCGAGATAGGCCGGGCAGAACGCCATGTCGTCCCGTTCGTACTCGCGCTCGCAGACGGTGCAGCGCTGCAGGCCGGTGAACAGGCCGGCGCCGGGCGTTCCGTCCATCGGCACATCGACCGGCTCCGGCGAGCGCGCCAGGTAGTAGCGCCCGCGCGTGAACCAGGCGATCAACGGCGCACTGACGAATGCGGTGACCAGCGCGATCAGCGCCGAGAAGGCCTGCGCCATCGCGCCCAGCAGGCCCAGGTAGGCGGCGATCGACAGCAGCGAAGCCAGCCCCATCGCGCCGACGCCGACCGGGTTGATGTCGTACAGGTGCGCGCGCTTGAACTCGATGCCCGGCGGCGACAGCCCGAGCGGCTTGTTGACGACCAGGTCCGCCACCACCGCCATCATCCAGGCGATCGCGATGTTCGAGTACAGCCCGAGCACCTGGCCGAGCGCCTGGAACACGCTCAGCTCCATCAGCAGCAGCGCGATCAGCGTGTTGAACACGACCCAGACGACGCGCCCCGGGTGGCTGTGCGTCAGCCGGGCGAAGAAGTTGGACCACGCGAGCGAGCCGGCGTAGGCGTTGGTCACGTTGATCTTGAGCTGCGAGATCACGACGAACAACGCGGTGGCCGCCACCGCCCAGGTCTCGCGCGGGAAGACGTACTCGTAGGCGACGAGGTACATCTGGTTCGGGTCGACGGCGCGATCCGCCGGCACCGCATGGCCGATCGCGAGCGACGCCAGCAGCGCGCCGCCGAGCATCTTCAGCACGCCGGGCAGCACCCAGCCCGGCCCGCCGATCAGCACGCCGGCCCACCAGCGCAGCCGGTTCGTCGGCCGCCCGCCGGCGCCGCGGTCGACGCGCTCGGGCATGAACCGCAGGTAGTCTGCCTGTTCGCCCATCTGCGTGATCAGCGCGATGCCGACGGTGGTGGCGGCGCCGAACAGCCGCAGGTCGAAGCCGCCGGCGGCATCCGGCGACTCGGCGCCGACGTAGCGTCGCAACTCGTCAAGTACGTCCGGGTTGTTCTGGAACACGTAGACGTAAGGCACGACCAGCAACACCAGCCAGACCGGCTGCGTCCAGACCTGCAGCCGGCTGATCACCGTGACGCCATGCGTGACCAGCGGGATCACCGCCAGCGCGCAGGCGAGGTAGCCCCAGGCGGGCGGGATGTCGAAGGCGAGTTCGAGCGCGTAGGCCATGATGGCGGCCTCGAGCGCGAAGAAGATGAAGGTGAAGCTGGCGTAGATCAGCGAGGTGACGGTGGAGCCGATGTAGCCGAAGCCGGCGCCGCGCGTCAGCAGGTCCATGTCGACGCCGTGGCGTGCCGCGTACACGCTGATCGGCAGGCCGGCCAGGAAGATCACCAGCCCGGTGGCGACGATCGCCCAGAACGCGTTCGTGAAGCCGTAGGCCACCAGCAGCGTGGCGCCGACCGCCTCGAGCACCAGGAACGACGACGCGCCGAACGCGGTGTTCGCGACCCGCCACGCCGACCACTTGCGGAAGCTGCGTGGCGTGAAGCGCAGCGCGTAGTCTTCGAGCGTCTCGCGGGCGACCCAGCTGTTGTAGTCGCGCCGGACCTTGACGACGCGCTGCACCGCTTCGGTGCGAGGCGCACCAGCGGCCGCCGGGCCGACGCGCGGCAGCGGCATCGACGATGGCGGAGCCGAACCCATGCGGGTTCAGTGCGCAAAGCCTGTGCCAGCCCATCGCCCGCGGCCGCCCGACGCGGGCCTTACCCTAAGATGCGGCACATCTCCTGCTACCCGGACCCCGCATGGAACTGACCCCGCGCGAGAAGGACAAGCTGCTGATCTTTACCGCGGCCCTGCTGGCCGAGCGACGCAAGGCACGCGGACTGAAGCTGAACTACCCCGAAGCCGTCGCACTGATCAGCGCCGCCATCATGGAAGGCGCGCGCGACGGCAAGACGGTGGCCGCGCTGATGAGCGAAGGCAAGACGCTGCTGACGCGGGACGACGTGATGGATGGCGTGGCCGAACTGATCCCCGAGATCCAGATGGAGGCCACGTTCCCCGACGGCACCAAGCTCGTCACCGTCCACCACCCGATCGCCTGAGCGCCTGACCACACCACCGCACGCCGAGCCGGAGCACCGCATGACGACCTCCCTGATCCCGGGCGAACTGTTCACCGACGGCCCCGACCACACGCTGAACCCCGGCCGGCGCACGCTGGCGATGGTGGTCGAGAACACCGGCGACCGGCCGATCCAGGTCGGGTCGCACTACCACTTCGCCGAGACCAACGCCGCGCTCGTCTTCGACCGCGCCGGCGCGCGCGGGATGCGGCTGAACATCGCATCGGGCACCGCGGTGCGCTTCGAGCCGGGGCAGCAACGCACCGTCGAGCTGGTCGACTACGCCGGCGACCGGCGGGTCTACGGTTTCCGCGGCCAGGTCCAGGGGGCGCTCTGATGGCCACGATCGGGCGCCGCGCCTATGCGGAAATGTTCGGTCCCACCGTCGGCGACCGGCTGCGGCTGGCCGACACCGGCCTCGTGATCGAGATCGAGCGCGA
>JBGAMJ010000165.1:0-12815 GCA_044223035.1 Piscinibacter sp. | reverse complement strand
CGGTCTGCGGGTGGTACGCATCGTCGAGGTCGATGCTCTCGTAGTAGCTCGAATCGCCCGGCCCCTCGTCCATCGAGTCGGCGCAGTGGAACACCACGAACTGCGCCGACTTCAGCGGCTTCACGCGCGACAGCACGTGCGCGAGCGGCACGCCCTTCCACTGCCCGATGCAGCTCCAGCCCTCGACGCAGTCGTGGCGCGTGATCTGCGAGCGCGCCGGCATCGCGCGCAGTTCGGCCAGCGAGAACGACAGCGGCCGCTCGACCAGCCCGCCGACGGCCAGCCGCCAGTCGGCGAAGCCCCCGCGCAGCAGCGCGCGGTAGTCGGCGTCGCCGGGCATGCGCGTGCCGTTGGCACGGAACTCCGGCGACACGTCCGCCGGGCTGAACTCCTGCGCCAGCGCCTGCCGGCCCGGCACGATCTTGTGCGCGTAGCGCGACAGGTGCTGCGCGCTGCGCAGCAGGTCGGCCACGTGTTCGCTCTCCGACAGCCGGTCGCAGCCGGCCAGCAGCAGCGCACCGCCGGCCGACAGCATGCGGCGCAGCCAGCGGCGGCGTTCGGGGGAATCGCTCGTGCCATCGCTCATGCCGTCGCTCATGCCGTCGTTCATGCCATCGTTCATGCGGACCTCCGCGGCGCGCGCTCGCGTGGCAGCCTGTACCAGCCGGTCACCATCGAGCGCAGGTGGTTCCAGGGCCCGGCCGCCAGCAGCGCCAGCAGGTGTACTACGACGAACAGCAGCAGCCCCGCGGCCGCCAGAAAATGCAGCGTGCGCGCCGACTGCCGGCCGCCCAGCCAATCGACCCAGCCCGGCCACACCGCGTTCAGCGTCGGCGACATCGCCCAGCCGGCCAGCACCAGCAGCGGCAGCAGCACGCCGATCAGGCCCAGGTAGGCGAGCTTCTGCAGCACGTTGTAGCGGCGCGCCGCCTCGCCGCGCGGGTGGCGGAACAGCAGGTGGTCGACCACCGACGCGCCGATGCCGCCCAGCTCGCCGCGGCTGGGCGCCAGGTCATGCCGCAGGTGGCCGCTGGCCAGCCCGTAGGCGAGGTAGGCGATGCCGTTGATCGCGAACAGCCAGGCGAAGAAGAAGTGCCAGTGCCGGCCCATCGACAGCCACTGGCGCCCGGGCAGCGTCAGCCAGGCGGGGAACGCACGCCGCGCGACGCCGCCGTCGACGCCCGGCGAGGTGCCGAGCACGCCGTCGGTGTCGAAGCGGCGCCCGGCCACCTGCACCACCCCGCGCGGCGCGTCGTCCTCGCCGACGGCGGTGATCGACAGCCACGGACGCGCGAAGTCGGAACTGCGGCCCCAGTACAGGTGCGGGTGGGCGTTGAAGATCGTCAGCCCGCTCATCAGCAGCACCACGACGCACACCACGTTGACCCAGTGCATCACGCGCACCGGCAGGCGGTGGCGGTAGAAGCGGCCATCGCGCTCGGGCGGCGCCGGCGGCAGCACGCCGGCGGTGTGCGGTGCCCCTTGGCCGGCCACAGCCGGCGACGACGCCGGCGCGCCGGGACTGCGGGGGCTGGGGGCGCGGGGGTTGCGGCGCATGCGGGTGGGGCGTGGGGGAGGAGACCGGAGTGTGACGGGTGAGGATGAAGCGCGGGTGTCGCGATGGGCTGCGGCTGTCGGTGATCGGTGATCGGTGATCGGTGATCGGTGATCGGTGATCGGCGGTCGGCGGTCCGGGGCGGGTGGCGTCGCGTGCCGTCGTCAGGGCACCGGCGACAGGCGGAACTCCGGCCGCGCCATCACCCGCGCCTCGGCCTGCACCGACTCGACGATGCGGTGCGCCAGGTAGCTGCTCTGCGTGTCCGGCTCGAGCGCGGCGACCACCAGGTTGGCCAGCGGCTGGTCCAGCGCACGTAGTAGCTGCCCTGGGGCACGTCCATCAGCGTCGGCACCGTATCCACCTGTACGCGCAGCACGTCGCCGGCGTCGTCGATGCGCCCGCGCACGTCCGCGCGGGCCGCCGTCGCGCGCGCGGTCTCGCGGTAGGTCTCGCCGCGAACGACGCCGTTCTCGTCGGCCGAGAGCACCGTCACGCCGAGGCCGCGCAGCCGCGTCACCGCGTCCGTCTGGCCGGCGGACAGCCAGTAGCCGCAGGGCCGGGTGCGGCGCTTGAGCACCTGCAGTTCAAGGGCGGAGTCCCAGGTCACGGTCATCGGTTTGTCGGCACCTGTCGCCGGGTCGAGCATCCGCAGCGTGTATTCGCTCGGCGTCGCCGCGGCCTCGACCACCATCTCGCCCTTGCAGGCGAGCGAGGCGACCTCGTTGTCGACGAAGGGCCGCAGCTTGCCGAGGTCGGCGGCGCGGTCGGCGGTGCTGCGCAGCACGCTGGCGATCGCGGTGACGTGGGTGTGCACGCGCCGTGCCAGGTGCAGCCGCCCGAGGCCGACGCCGCGTGTCTCGATCAGCAGGCTGACCGCGTTCTTCAGGCCGTTGACGTTGCGGCCGGTGTCGGGCTGCGTGCCGCCCATCGACACCTTGCGGTCGGCCGGGTCGGCCGAAGTCGTGTAGTACCACTCGGCGCTCAGGCCCTGCGCCTTCAGCGCGGCCAGCAGCGGGCGGCGGAACCACTCCTCGGCGGCGCGGGTGATGAACTCGGGCACGTTCGCGGTCATCGCGTACTGCAGCAGCGCGTCGTAGCGCTGCACCGCGCCGAACTTCTGCAGGTAGCGGCCGACGACGGTGTACTCGTGCGCGTCGACCACCACCATCGGCCGGTAGTCGCGCACCAGCAGCGCCTGCGCCTGCGCCTCCGGCGTGCGCAGCAGCAGATGATCGCGGTTGGCGTCGATGCCGCCGGCGGTGACGCGTCGCTGGCCGGCGGCGCCGTCCGGGTTGGCGCGCGGCAGCACGATCACGTTGATGCGGTCGAGCAGCGAGCGCAGCGGTCCCTGGGCGAGCTGCTGGCAGATCACGATCAGCGCCTCGGCACCCGCCGGCTCGTCGCCATGCTGCTGGCCGACCAGCAGCACCGTCGGCCGGCCGTCGCGCAGCAGCGCCGGCGCATCGGTCTCGGCGCTGCGGGTGAACAGCAGCGCCTCGATCGGCAGGCCGAGCTGCGAGCTGCCGAGCGACAGCAGGCGCACCGTCGGGGCGCCGCCGCCGGCCGGGCGTTCGAACTGGCGCAGCAAGGCGGCCAGTTCGTCGTTGCTGGTGAAGCCGGCGTGGCCGGGCTCGAAGGCGGGCGTCGCGTAGCTCACCAGCGGGTCGGGGAAGCGCGCGGCGACCGCGGGGCCGTAGGGCGGCTGGTCGGCCGGGGCCGGGGCGGTGACTTCGTCGGCGGGTCCGTCGGCGGCTGGCGGTGGGGCGGGGTTCGCGGCCGGGACGGGCGGCGCGGGTGCGGGTGCCGGCGCGGGTGCGGGATTCGCTGCGGCGGGGTGCGGCGGCATCGGCAGCAGCGGGACGCTGCAGCCGGCGAGCACCGACGCCAGCATCCCTCCGCACAGCGCCGAAAGCAGCGCAGCCCGGGGCCTCCGGGCGGGCGATCGCCGCGCGCTCACTCGCACGGCGGTCGATGCCGGCAGGGTCGCCGGCGGCGCGGTCTCCGGCAGGGTCGCCTGCGGCGCGGTCACCGGCTGGATCGCCGGTGGCGCGGTCGCCGGCACTTCGACCCGGGCCACGGCGGGCACCATCAGCGCGGCGCGCGCGGGGCGGGCCGGGCTCTCGGGCCGGTCCCAGGGGTGACGAACGGGGTCGTGCGCTCGCATCGGATCTCCTGCCGCAACGGGCCGCCGCGGCTGCGGCGCCGTCGCCGGCGCCTCGGTCTTCCACTCGGGCCCGCGACTATAGCCGCGCGTCGGCGAGCCTTCGGCAGCGGAGCGGGCGCCGGCCGGCGGTCTGCGCAAGGGATCGTCCGGCGGGCCACGCCGGCTCCGGCCGGACACACCCACGAACACGCCACCGGGCACCGCGGCCGGCACCACGGCCGGCACCGCGGCCGGCAGCGACCCGGCACACGATCCCGCTGCATTTCGCGCCGGCTCGGCGACGTCTCGCGCCCGCCGGCGCCGCCTCGTCGCATGGCAGTCGCGCCGGGCGCGCATGCCGCGGACGATGCGCCCCGACCACCCGTCGACGCGCTGTCGACGCCCCACCCACCCGCTCGAAGGAGCCCCGATGCCGACCGCCGACGCCCTCCCCCAGCTTTCCCCGGCGGTCGCGATCCACCTCGCGCTGGCGCTCGGCGCGCTGCTGGTCGGCCCGCTTGCGCTGACCGCCCGCAAGGGCTCGCGGCTGCACCGCGCCGGCGGCTATGCCTGGGTCATGCTGATGCTCGGCGCCGCGCTGTCGGCGATCTTCATCCGCGACTTCCGGCTGCCGAACCTGGCCGGCTTCACGCCGATCCACCTCCTCGTGATCGTGACCTTCGCCGGCATCGGCCGAGGCATCGTGTACATCGTGCGCCGCAACGTCCGCGGCCACCGCAAGGCGATGTGGAGCACCTACCTCGGCGCCTGCGTCGGCGCCGGGCTGTTCGCGCTGCTGCCGAACCGCTACCTCGGTCAGCTCGTCTGGCACCAGGCGCTGGGCTGGATCTGAGCGGGTGAGAAGCCATCCGGCATCCCATGCCCGCCCACCCGCTGCGACACAATCTTCCGGTGAGCCCCACCCCCGCCCCGGACGCGCCGCCGCTGCCGCCGCGGGCCGCGCGCATCGCGCTGTTCCTGCTGCGCTGCGTCGGCTACCTGCTGGTGGTGGCGCTGGTCATCAGCCTGCTGACCGGCGACGGCCTGTGGCACACCGTGGTGCACACGCTCAGCATCGGCGGCCTGTGCTGGCTGTTCGTCGACAGCGGCCGTGTCGCCGTGGCGCGCTGGCGGCATCGAGGGCAGGCCGCCGACAGCCCGCAGGCGCGCAGCCGCTGGCCCGGCTGGGGCTGGATGCTCGCGGTGCTGCTCGTCGGCACGCTGCTCGGCTCGTCGCTCGGCAACGCGCTGGGCAACGCGCTGAACGGCACGCGGCTGCCGGGCTTCCTGGAGGGCGACGCGGGGCGCGGCTTCGCGCTGCTGGTGCTGTCGCTGCTGCCCGGGCTGGGGCTGACCTACCGCTTCTACTCGCTCGGGCGCATCGCCGCCACCGAGGCGCTGGCGCGCCAGGCGCAGCGCCAGGCGGCCGAGAACCAGCTCCGGCTGCTCGAATCGCAGCTCGAACCGCACATGCTGTTCAACACGCTGGCGAACCTGCGGGTGCTGATCGGCATCGACCCGGCGCGCGCGCAGCAGATGCTGGACCGGTTGATCGGCTTCCTGCGCGCCACGCTGGGCGCCTCGCGCGTCGGCATGCACCCGCTGTCGGCCGAATTCGCCCGGCTGGCCGACTACCTCGCGCTGATGCAGATCCGCATGGGCGAGCGGCTGCGCACCACGCTCGAGCTGCCGGCCGAACTCGCGTCGACGCCGGTGCCGCCACTGCTGCTGCAGCCGCTGGTCGAGAACGCGATCCAGCACGGGCTGGAGCCGCACGTGGACGGCGGCCGGCTCATCGTGCGCGCCCGGCTCGACGGCGACCGGCTGGTGCTGACGGTGCGCGACACCGGCGCCGGCCTGGCCGCCGCTCCGGCCGCCGGCGGCACGCACTTCGGCCTGCAGCAGGTGCGCGAGCGGCTGGCGACGCTGTACGGCGAGCGCGGCTCGCTGACGCTGGCCGCCGCGGACGATGCCGATGGCGGCACCGTCGCCACGGTGCGCATCCCCATCGCCCACGCAACACGCTGAACCCGACGCACGCCATGCACGCCACCGCCCTGATCGCCGAAGACGAACCGCTGCTGGCCGCCAACCTGCGTGCCGAACTGGCCCGGCTGTGGCCTGAACTCGATGTGGTGGCGCAGGTCACGCACGGCGCGGCGGCCGTCGAGCGCGCGCTGGCGCTGCGGCCGGACCTGCTGTTCCTCGACATCCGCATGCCCGGCATGAGCGGGCTGGACGCCGCGCAGGCACTGGCCGAGGACTGGCCAGCAGCCGACGCGGGCCGGCCGTTCCCGCTGCTGGTGTTCGTGACCGCCTACGACCAGTACGCGACGCAGGCCTTTGACCGCGCGGCGGTCGACTACGTGCTGAAGCCGGTGCAGCCGGAGCGCCTGGCACAGACCTGCCGCCGCCTGCAGGATGCGCTGCGCGCCCGCGCCCGGCCGGCCGACGGCGACGCCGCCCTGGCCATGGCGGTGGAACGGCTGCGCGGCTTGCTCGCGCCGGGCGGAGCGATGCCGGCGCCCGCCGCCGCGCCCTTGCAGGTCATCCAGGCCGGCGCCGGCAACGTGATCCACCTGGTGCCGGTCGCCGAGGTGTTGTATTTCGAGGCGGCCGACAAGTACGTGCGGGTGGTGACGGCCGGCGCCGAGCACCTGCTGCGCACCTCGCTGCGCGAGCTCCAGCCGCAGCTCGATGCGTCACGCTTCTGGCAGATCCACCGCGGCACCGTGGTGCGCTGCGACGCGATCGCCACCGTGCTGCGCGACGAGGCCGGCAAGCTGACGCTGACGCTGCGCGGCCATCCCGACCGGCTCGGCGTCAGCCGGCTCTACGCGCACCGGTTCCGGGCGATGTGAGGGGCGCTCGCCGCTCGGGCGGGCCGGCCGCCGGAAAGCGAAACCGGGGCGCAAGCGCCCCGGTCGGTGGTCCATGGTCGGTGATCAGTGGTGCTGGCGGCGCTGATCCTGTGGCACCGGCTGCCAGCCACCGCGCCCGTCGCGGCCATCGTGGCCGCCGCCCCAGCGGCCGTCCCGCCCGTCACGGCCGTCACGCCCATCGCCCCAGCGACCATCGCGCCAGCGGCCATCTCCGTGCCAGCGGTGTCCCGGCGGCACCCAGCCGCTGTAGCCGATCGGCCGCGGCCGGTCCCAGCCGGGCCGGACGTAGACGGGTGCCGGCGCGTAGTAAGCCGGCGGCGACGGGATGTAATACGCCGGCGGCGACGGCACGACGACCGGCGGCGGGGCGTAGATCGGCGCGGGCGCGTAGATCGGTGCCGGGGCGTAGTACGGGCCGTCCGACACCACGGCGCCGATCGGCGGCAGGCTGATGCCGATCGACCAGTTCACGTGACCGCCGGCGTGCGCGGCTCCGGCAGCCAGCGTGCAGGCCGCGGCGGCCAGAACGGCGGCGGCACGGCGGGCCGCGCGCGGGGCGATGGCGAAGCGTTGAAGAAGGTTCATGGCGTGACTCCTGGGTCACGATAGTGACACCTGTGTCGTCAACGTGCCAAGCCCCTGTCGCCGTTGACGGCAAGCGGCGTCCGTCGGGTAAGCGCGGGTAACGCCACGTGCACATTCTCGGGGCGCACCGGCCTTGTCCGGGCGCTTCTGACCGCCGGCGGACGATCCATGTGGCTTGGGGCCGCGACCGCACCGCAGCGGCCGGCCCCGGCGGCGGTTCAACGCCCGCCCTGGCCGCCGGACGCGCGCCCACCCCGGTCGATAGAATCCCAGCCCTCCGACGAGCCGGCCCCCGCCGCCCAGCCCCCATGACCGCAGACCGCCCCGCGCCGCAGGACACCCAGACGACGCCGGACGCCCGGCCGACGCACTTCCTGCGCCAGATCGTCGAGCGCGACCTGGCCGACGGCGCCTACGCCGGGCGCCGCTTCGCCGGCAGCCCGGGCGACGCCGCGCACCACGCCGCCGGCCCGGCCGACCCGGCGCGCCTGCGCACCCGCTTCCCGCCCGAGCCGAACGGCTACCTGCACATCGGCCACGCCAAGAGCATCTGGTTGAACTTCAGCCTGGCGGCCGAGTACGGCGGCGTGTGCCACCTGCGCTTCGACGACACCAACCCGGAGAAGGAAGAGCAGGAGTACGTCGATTCCATCGTCGATGCGGTGCGCTGGCTCGGCTACGGCTGGGAGGCGAACGGCGTCTCGCACCTGTTCTACGCGAGCAACTACTTCGACTTCATGTACCGCGCCGCCGAGACGCTGATCGAGCGCGGCCATGCGTATGTGGACGAGCAGACGCCCGACGAGATGCGCCAGCACCGCGGCGACTTCAACACGCCGGGCATCGACAGCCCGTTCCGCGGCCGCACCGTGGACGAGAACCTGGCGCGCTTTCGCGAGATGCGCGACGGCCGCCACGCCGACGGCGCGATGGTGCTGCGGGCGAAGATCGACATGGCGAGCCCGAACATCAACCTGCGCGACCCGGCGCTCTACCGCATCAAGCACGCCGAGCACCACAACACCGGCAACCGCTGGTGCATCTACCCGATGTACACCTTCGCGCACCCGATCGAGGACGCGCTGGAGGGCATCACCCACAGCATCTGCACCCTCGAGTTCGAGGACCAGCGGCCGTTCTACGACTGGCTGCTCGAACGCCTGGCCGAGGCCGGGCTGCTGGCCAAGCCGCTGCCGCACCAGTACGAATTCGCGCGGCTGAACGTCAGCTACGTGATCACCAGCAAGCGGCGGCTGAAGCAGCTCGTCGACGAGCGCATCGTCGACGGCTGGGACGACCCGCGCATGCCGACCATCGTCGGGCTGCGCCGCCGCGGCTACACGCCGCAGGCGCTGCGGCTGTTCTGCGAGCGCACCGGCGTCAGCAAGGCCGGCGGCTGGATCGACTACGGCAGCCTGGACATCGCGCTGCGCGAGGATCTCGAGGGCCGTGCGCCGCGCGCGATGGCGGTGCTCGACCCGGTGCGGCTGGTGCTGGACAACTGGGCGCAGGAGTTCGGCAGCGACGAGCGCGTCGAGCCCTGCCACGCGCCGGCGCATCCGTCGCGGCCGGAACTCGGCCAGCGCGCCTTCGGCCTGGGCCGCGAGCTGTGGATCGAGCGCGACGACTTCATGGAAGTGCCGGTCAAGGGCTACCACCGCCTGTACCCGGGCAACCTGACGCGGCTGAAGTACGGCGTGGTCGTGAAGTGCACCGGCTGCGAGAAGGATGCCGACGGCACCATCACCGCGGTACATGCCGAGGTGGTGCCCGACACGCGCAGCGGCACGCCGGGCGCCGACCGCGTCAAGGTCAAGGGCGTGATCACCTGGGTCGGCGTGCACGACGGCGTGCCGGTCGAGCTGCGGCTGTACGACCGGCTGTTCACCGAGGCCCACCCCGATGCCGGCGGGCGCGACTTCCTGCAGGCGCTGAACCCGGCCAGCCGGCGCATCGCGCGCGGCGTCGTCGAGCCTTCGCTGGCCGCGCTGCCGCCCGAAACGCGGGTGCAGTTCGAGCGCCACGGCTACTTCGTGACCGACCGGCACGACCACCGCGCCGACGCGCCGGTGTTCAACAAGATTACCGGGCTGAAGGAAACCTGGGGGAAGTAGGCCGCGGCCGGGCTGCAGCGCGGGCCCCGCACGCCGGGTTCGCGGCCGCCCGGCTCAGAGCCTGAGAGCGAATCGATCGCGTCCGAGCGGCGCGCCAGGGCGTCCGCCATCGAGGCGCGAAGCGCAGCCATAGCTCGGGCTATGGCGAGCATTCGCAACGATGAGGGCGGGCGCCATGGCGTGACGAGCGGGCGGGAGGGATTCGTTCTCAGGCTCTCAGGTGCCCACGATCCCGCCGTCGAGCTTCGTGATCACCACGGTGGCCGAGCGCGGGCGGCCGGCGCGGTCGGGCCAGGTCGACACCTTCAGCGGCTGGTCCGGGTCGCTCTTCTCGTTCGCCGGCTCGCCCGGGTGCTGGATGTTGATGAACAGCGTCGTCAGGTCCGGCGACGCGGTCAGGCCGGTGATCTCGCAGCCGGCCGGGCCGACCAGGAAGCGGCGGATCTCCGGGCCGCCAGGCGCGGTCGGGTCGCAGGCCAGCATCTGGTTGTTCGGCAGGTTGGCGTATTCGCCCCGGCCGAGCGTGGAGGTGGACACGTCGGTCTCGATCCAGAGCACGCCGCGCGGGTCGACCCACAGGCCGTCGGGGCTGCCGAAGGCGTCGCCGCGCACGTTGCCGCGCGCCTCGTAGCGCGATTGGCGCGAGTCGCCGGCGAGCACCAGGTGGTCCCAGGCGAACTTCACCGCGTCGAGATCGCCGCCTTCCTTCCAGCGGATGATCTGGCCCATCGTGTTGTTGGCGCGCGGGTTGGCCGCGTCCATGTACGGCTGGCCGGGCTGGCCGCGGCTGCTGTTGTTGGTCAGCGTGCAGTAGACCTGCTTGGTGATCGGGTCGACCGTGGTCCACTCCGGCCGGTCCATCCTGGTGGCGCCGAGCAGGTCGCTCGCCTGGCGGGCCTTGATCAGCACCTCGCCCGCGTCCGCGAAGCCCTTGTCGGCCGTCAGCGGGCCCTGGCCATGCACCAGCGGCAGCCACTCGCCGCTGCCGTCGACGTCGAAGCGCGCCACGTACAGCGTGCCGTGGTCGAGCAGCTCGCGGTTGGCGGCGGCGCCGCCGGGGCGCATCTTGTCGCGGCTGACGAACTTGTAGATGTATTCGAAGCGCGAGTCCTCGCCCATGTAGACCACCGCGCGGCCGTCGGCGGTCAGCGCGGTCGCCGCGCCCTCGTGCGCGGCACGGCCGAGCGCGGTGCGCTTGACGGGCGTCGACGCCGGATCGGCCGGGTCGATCTCCACCACCCAGCCGAAACGGTTCGATTCGTTCGGGTGCCGGTTCGCATCGAAGCGCTCCTCGTGCTCGTGCCAGCGGTAGGCCTCGGCGCCGCCCTTGCGGATGCCCCAGCGCTTCTGGTGCGGCGTCGGCGTGGCCGGGCCCTCGAAGTAGTTCGCGAAGTTCTCCTCGCAGGTCAGGTAGGTGCCCCAGGGCGTCTGGCCGTTGGCGCAGTTGTTGAACGTGCCCAGCACGCGCCGGCCGGCGGGGTCGGCCGCGGTCTGCAGCATCGGATGGCCGGCCGCCGGCCCGGAGATGTCGATCGGCGTGCTGGCGGTGATGCGGCGCGCGTAGCGCGACGGCAGCACCTGCCGCCAGCCGCCGGCGCCGCGTTCGATCTCGATCACCGACACGCCGTGCGCCGCCATCGACTTGCGCACCTTCTCGGCGCTCCAGGTCTTGGTGCCGTCGGCGTGCAGCAGGCCGTCGTCGACGTATTCGTGGTTCATCGCCAGGAGGCCGCGCTTCGAACCGTCGAGCGGAAAGTAGGCCATGCCGTCGTGGTGCATGCCGGCCTGCAGCGCCTGGTCAGCCGCGCTGTTCGACGCGTCGGGGCGGAACGCGGGCATCGCGCCGGCGATGCCGGTCGGGTCGCCCCAGCGGTACAGCACCTGCGCGCGGTAGCCCTCGGGCACGACCACGTCGTCGATTGCCGCCATCGCGACGCTCTTGAAGCCGATCGCCCGGCCGGCAGCCGCCACGCCGGCCGCGCCGGAGGCACCCGGCGCACCGGTGGCGCAGCCGCCGAGCGCCAGCGGCCCGAACAGCCCGGCCGCGGCGGCGCCGAGCCCGCCGCGCAGCAGGACGCGGCGCGCCGGGTCGGACACGTCGTGGATGCTGGGATTCGTGCTCCGGTTGGAGTCTTCCATCGAGGAGAAGTCTTTGGGCATGGCGCGGCTCGGGTCCGGTGGGAACAAACCCCGGACGATCGCGCCGCCGCATGACAGGCCCGTGACAGCTTCGGCCGTGCGCCCGCCGCTCGCACGCGCGTACGCGGGCGCAGGGCAGCCGCCCGCCGGTCAATCCCCCAGCCAGTCCCGCAGCACCTCCTCCGTGTGCTGCCCGAGCAGCGGCGGCGCGCGCTCGTAGCGCACCGGCGAGGCCGACAGCCGGATCGGGTTGGCCACCCCCGGCGCCCTGCCGGCGCTCGGGTGCGGCAGCTCGATGCGCAGGCCGCGAGCCTGCACCTGCGGGTCGGCGAAGACCTCGTCGATGCGGTGGATCGGGCCGCAGGGCACGCCGACGGCCTCCAGCGCGCCGATCCAGTCGTGCGTGCTGCGCATCACCGTGGCCTGGCGCAGCAGCGGGACCAGCGTCGCGCGGTGGGCCACGCGCTGCGCGTTGGTCGCGAAACGCTCGTCGGCCTGCCACTCCGGATGGCCGGCGACCTGGCAGAAGCGCGCGAACTGCGCGTCGTTGCCGATCGCGAGGATCATGTCGCCGTCGGCGGTCGGGAAGTCCTGGTAGGGAACGATGTTCGGGTGCGCGTTGCCCATGCGCCTCGGGACGACGCCGCCGGCGAGGTAGTTCGACGCCTGGTTCGCGAGGCAGGCGATCTGCACGTCCAGGAGCGCGAGGTCGACGTGCTGCCCGCGTCCCGAGCGCTCGCGCTCGGCGAGCGCCGCCTGCACCGCGATCGTCGCGTAGAGCCCGGTCATGATGTCGGTCAGCGCGACGCCGACCTTCTGCGGACCGGCGCCCTCTTCGCCGTCCGCGCGCCCGGTCACGCTCATGAGCCCGCCCATGCCCTGGATCAGGAAGTCGTAGCCCGCGCGCGGCGCGTAGGGGCCGTCCTGCCCGAAGCCGGTGATCGAGCAATAGACGAGCCGCGGGTTGTCCGCGGCGAGGCTCGCGTAGTCGAGCCGGTATTGCGCGAGGCCGCCGAGCTTGAAGTTCTCGAGCAGCACGTCGGCGCGCCGCGCGAGGCCGCGCACGATCTCCCGCCCCTCCGGGTTCGCGAGGTCGACGGTGACCGAGCGCTTGTTCCGGTTCGTGCACAGGTAGTAGGCGGACTCGCCGGTGTCGCGGCCGTCGCGGTCCTTGAGCCAGGGCGGCCCCCACGCGCGCGTGTCGTCGCCGGCGCCGGGCCGCTCGACCTTGACCACGTCCGCGCCGAGGTCGGCCAGCAGTTGCCCGGCCCAGGGCCCCGCCAGCACGCGCGAGAGGTCGAGGACGCGAATCCCCGCGAGGGGCGCGGCCCGCCCCGCCGGCGCCGCCGCGCTCACGAGAACGCCGCGATGCCGGTGATCGCGCGGCCGAGGAT
>JBGAMJ010000164.1:5035-12292 GCA_044223035.1 Piscinibacter sp. | reverse complement strand
GCCCGCGCTGGCGCGGTACTCGCCGCGCGAGGTCAAGCCGGGCGTGCAGTTCCAGAGCGACGACGACCTGGCCCGGCTGGCCGGCGACATCGGCACCACGATCTTCCACCCGGTGTCGACCTGCCGCATGGGCCGCCCGGACGACCCGCTGGCGGTGGTCGACAGCCGGCTGAAGGTGCGCGGCGTGGCCGGCCTGCGCATCGCCGACGCGAGCGTGATGCCGCGGATCACCAGCGGCAACACCAACGCGCCGACGCTGATGATCGCGGAGCGCGCGGCCGGCTGGATCCGCGCCGAGACCGCGCGCTGACTCACACGCGCGGGCCGGGCCGCGCGTGGCACCGAGGCGCGGCGCCGCGCGCTCGCTCAGACCGGCGGCGCGGCGACGAACGCCGGAAGCTGCTCCGCTGCGTCCGAGCAGGCCTGCAGCGCCGGGAAGCGTGCCGCCGTGACCCAGTCGGCAAAGTAGAGCTGCGTGAAGCGCCACGCCACCGCGGTGCTGATGCCGGCCTGCGTAATCGTCGCCTCGGCCAGCGGCAGCGGTTGTCGCGCCAGTTCCTCCTGCAGCAGGGCGTACGCGTCCAGCAGCTGGCCGCGCACCCGGGCGACCCAGGGCTCATGGCGTTTCTCGGCCGGGCGAAGCGTGTCCTCATAGACCAGCTGCACCGTCTTCTCGCAGGCCACCAGCGCCAGGCCCTCGATGCGCAGCACCTCGCGCCGCTCGGCCAGGCCGGCCGGCCGCAGCAGGCGCGCCGGGCCGGCCAGCGCCTGCACGTAGTCGAGGATCAGCGCCGAATCCATCAGCACCTGGCCGTCGTCGAACACCAGCGTCGGCGCCTTGACCACCCGGTTGATGCGCTGGAATTCGTCGAAATGGCGAAAGACCGACACCGGCCGGTGCTCGAACGGCACGCCGAGCAGGTGCATCGAGATCGCGACGCGGCGGACATACGGCGAATCGAGCATGCCGATCAGTTGCATGGGGGCTCCGGAGGATCGAAGGAAGGTGCCCGGCGATTGTGTCCGGTCAAGCGCGAGGATCGATCCGCCTTGGCACACTGTGCGCATGCCTGCCGCCGACCCCGCCCCGACCCCGCTGCTCGTCACCTGCCTGTGCGCCGCCTGGTGCGGCACCTGCCGCGACTACCGGCCGCTGTTCCTGCAGCAGTCGCGCGCATTCGCCGCCGCGGCCTCGTTCCGCTGGCTCGACATCGAGGACGACGACGAGGTGCTCGGCACGATCGACGTGGTCGACTTCCCGACACTTCTGATCGCACGCGGCGACGAGGTGCTGTTCTACGGCCCGGTGACGCCGCACGGGCAGACGCTCGCACGCCTGGTCCAGAGCGCCCTCGACGGTGCATTGCCGCGCACCACCGACGGCCGTGCCGACGGGTTGCCGCAGCGCGTGCGCGAGCAGCTGCCCGCACTTTGACGCACCGGAGCCCATCGGCGCGGCCGAATGAAAAACGCCCGCATCGGTGAACCCGATGCGGGCGTTCGAGACCTCGGGCGGCCCGCCCGTGGGGGCCGGCCGCTTGGAAGGTCAACCGCTCAGAACCAGATTTCAGCCTGGAAGCCGGCGGCCGTCTTCGTCTTCTTGGTCAGGCCGTTGGCCGCGGCGTACGCGTCGTTCATGCTGAACGTCGACACGTAGAAGCGCAGTTCGGGACGGTCGTAGTAGTCGGGGCCCACGGTCAGCGTCGGAGCGATCGTGAACTTGGTGACGTTCTGCGACTTGCCGCCTTGCGGCTTGGTGTCGGCGTAGCCGAGTTCAGCCTGCAGCTTGAAGTTCTTCGACACGGCGTAGGCCGCGCGGCCGGCCAGCGACCAGGTCTTGGTCTTGGCGCCGTGGTCGTCGACCTGCCCGTAGTGGATCAGCGTCTGGGCGGTCAGCGGGCCCTTCAGCCAGGCCAGGCTGTCGGCGATGCGCCACTGCTTGTAGCCCGAATCGCTCGTCGCGCCGCCGAAGCCGCCGGCGAGACCGGCCGAGCCCTTGGCGTATTGCAGCCACAGCGTGTTGTCGGCACCGAAGATGCCGGACTGGATGTGCTGCAGGCTCAGGCCGAAGCCGTTCTTGCCGCCGGTTCCCGAGAAGTCGGTCGCGGTCAGGGTCAGGCGCAGCTTGCCGCCCGGGTTGATGGCCAGGCCTTCCAGGTCCAGGTTGACGCGCGAACCGGGATTCGGATCGGTCGCGGCGCCCGAGTCGGACGTGCGGAAGAAGGCCGCGCTCAGCGAAGCGCCGCCCAGGTTGATGCCGTCGACGCCGGCACCGGTGCCGCTCATGTCGACGTAGAAGCTGTCGTCGAAGTGAACGTCGGCACGATGGTAGAAGCGACGGCCGATCCAGAAGGTCTGGTCCGGCGCGATGTCGTAGCCCTTGCCTTCGACATAGATCTGGTTGACCGAGGTCGCCAGGCCGGAGGCTTCGGAGCCGCCGTTCGACGAGAAGTTGGTCATCAGCAGCGCCTTGTAGTTGACGCCGCCGGCCTGCATGGATTGGCTGAGTGCGAATTCGCCATAGGTCGCACACTCGTTGCCGAGGCGACCGATGCCACCGTGACCCGGCGCGGCGGAGCCTGCGCCGGCGGCGCCGCCGCCGTTGAAGCAGCGAGCATCCTTGCCGGCGTTTTCCTTCTGGCCAGGGCCGACACGGACGTAACCACCCCAGTCCACCGCGCTGGCGGTGGTGCTGAGCAGGCTGATGACGCCGGCGGTCAGCAAAGCGGACTTCAATTTCATGGTTGGCTCCTCTTGGGATCTGGTGATAGAACGGGCGGCCTGCATACAAGCAGTGGCCGCGGGGTAGCGCGGATACGCTGAAGGCGGGACCGGAAACACAGCAGAACTGGCACGCAGTTCCCTGGGCCGGCGATCTGGAAGTCGTGCAGCCCGATCGTTGTCGAGCATCGCTTCGGTGTTTCAACTGGCGCACTTTTGGCGGCCATTGACAACACAATCGCGCACTTTCGGTAACCGAATTTGAGTCTAGTGGTCGGGTCTGAACGCGGCATACGCGGGTTTCTACGGCCATTTGCACGAATGCAACAGCTTGCGCGTGCGTTGCACCGCGAGTACCGCGGATCGCACGGCGGAGGGCGCCGGATTCGCTTCGGATACAGTCTGTCGGCGACCTGACGTCGCATGGACGGCGCCGATACCGTCACCACTTCGGCGCGACCCGGATCACATCACCTGAAAGGTTCTCCGATGAGGCACGCCACGCGCGTCGCAAGCCTGTCCGCGGCCGCCATGGCCCTGGCCGGCGCCACCTTGCCGGCCCATGCCGGCTGGTTCGACAACCTGTTGGGCATCGGCTCGGCCAAGTCCGAGAGCCCGAAGGCTTCGCCGACCCAGCGCTTGTGGGTCGTGCGCGAGTTCAGCGAGATCCGCATCGTGCCGCGCGAGGCCGGTTCGCAGCCGAACCAGCACCCGGCCACCCTGAACGCGGAGCAGTTGCGCCAGCAGCTCGGCCAGCTCCGCTTTGCCGATGGCACCGGTTCGCGGCCGCTGTTCTCGCCCGACGAATGCGGCGAACTGGCCGAGCCGCTCGCCGAGGCGCTCGGCGTCGCCAGCGCCGGCGACGACGTGACGCTGGTAAGCAGCGCCCGCCGCCCCGACGCGGTGATGTTCCGCCCGGTGGCCGTCACCGCGCGCGTGTTCGTCCAGAACGGCGCGCTGCAGTTCATCGTCAACGACGCTCGCTTCGAGTTCTACGAGAACTACCGCGGCACGAACCAGAAGCCGGAGTTCAGCTTCGGTTCGCGGGCCCGTACCGGCAAGGCCGTGCTGCGCGACGACGCGGCCACCGTGGTGCGCGCCGACTGGGTGGCCATCCCACTGGCGGCTGCCGCGGTGGCGCCGGCGCCGATGGCCGCCCCCGGTGCGGTCGCGCCGGCCGCAGCAGCCGCGCCGGCCGCCCCGGCGCTGCGCCCGCGCGACCCGGGCTTCAGCGAGGAGATCGAGCAGCGCTTGATCACCGTGAAGCGCCTGCGCGACAAGGGGCTGATCACCGAAGAGGAATACCAGCAGAAGCGCGCGGAGATCCTGAAGTCGTTGTGACCGGGTGATGGCGACGTGCGACCGCCGCCCGGCGGTCGCGCCGGACCGCCCCGGTCGGCGCCCTTATTTCCTGGGCGCATGTGCTCGGCACGATTCATTCGTTCGGTGTCAGGACGGTGCTGCGTAAGCTGCGCGGTCCAACCACCACGCCGCTCCGGCAGGCCGAACCATGTCCATCACCGCCATCAACGTGCGCAACCAGTTCCGCGGCCGCATCAAGGAGATCATCGAGGGCCCGGTGGTGTCCGAGATCGACGTCGAGACGCCGAGCGGGCTGCTCGTCACCTCGGTGATCACCACCCGCTCCGTGAAGGAGCTGGGGCTGGTGGTCGGCAAGGAGGTGATCGCGCTGGTCAAGTCGACCGAGGTGTCGATCGCCACGCTCTGAGCCCGCGCCGCGCGAATCGAGACAACCTGCGGCGGGCCCGGGCCGTCCTGAAGTCTGAAAGCGGCGCGGCCGGGCCGTGGCTCACGACAGCAACTGCCGGCGCGCCCGGTGCAGGCGCACGAACAGGTTGTCCTCGCTGATCGACAGCGCGGCGCAGACCTGCTCGGTCGGCTGGTCCTGCAGCACGCGCAGGTGCATCACGTCGCGCAGGCCGGGCGGCAGCGCGTCGATGCGCGCCAGCGTGCGGGCGAGGAATTCGCGCTGCTCGGCGACCTCGTCCGGCCGCGCGTGCGGGCAGGCGATCGAGCGGCCGCCGCTGGCCTCGTCGTCGGCATCGCCGTCGTCCAGGCTGTCGTAGCCGGCGCGCTGGCGCACGAGGTCGACGATCTTGTGCTTCAGGATCGCCGTGAGCCAGGAGCGCAGCGCCGAGCGGCCGCCGAAGCTGGCGCGGCCCGAGAGCACCGCCTCGAACACGTCGTGCACCACGTCCTCGGCCAGCATCGGGTCGTGCAGGCGGCGCTGCGCGTAGCGCACCAGCGCGCCGCGGTGGCTAACCAGTTCGGCCCAGCCGACCGGCTCCGGCGCGTCGGCCGCAAGGGCGGCGGCGCGGGCGGCGGCGGGCATCGGCTGCAGGGCGGCGAAGGCGTGCGAGGCGGGTGTCATGACGGGCTCCGGAAGGGGCGTGGGCGATGCATCCACTGTCGTTGGCGCATCTCACGCCGCCCTCGCCGAACCTCACGGGAAGATCACATCGCGATCAATGCCGCGGGCGGCCCGCTGCGTAAGGTGCGGCGGCGCCGGGCCGACAATGGGCCATGTCCGCGCGCATCCTGATCGCCGAAGACCAGACCGACATCCGCGACCTGATCGCGATGAACCTGCGTGCGGCCGCGTACGAGGTCAGCGCGGTGGCCGACGGTCTGGCGGCGGTGCGCACGCAGGCCGAGTCGCCGCACGACCTGCTGATCCTCGATCTCATGATGCCGGGGCTGCCCGGGCTGGAGGTCTGCAAGACGCTGCGCGCCCGCGGTGACGCGACGCCGATCCTGATGCTCACCGCCAAGTCGACCGAGCTCGACCGCGTGCTGGGCCTCGAACTCGGTGCCGACGACTACCTGACCAAGCCGTTCTCGCTGGCCTAGCTGCTGGCCCGCGTGAAGGCGCTGCTGCGCCGCGCCGACCTGCTGGCCGCCGCGCGCGACCAGGCCGCCGCGCCCGGCGCCACGCTGCGCAACGGCGAGCTGGAGATCCTGCCGGCCAAGCGCCAGGTGCGGCGGCAGGGCGTGCCGATCGACTTCACCGCGCTCGAGTTCGACCTGCTGCTGCACTTCGCCCGCCACCCGGGGCATGTGTTCTCGCGCGCGCAGCTGCTCGATTCGGTCTGGGGCTACACCCACGACGGCTACGAGCACACCGTGACCACGCACATCAACCGGCTGCGCGCCAAGCTGGAGACCGACCCGATGCGCCCGGCGCTGATCCTCACCGTGCGCGGCGCCGGCTACAAGATGCGCGAAGCGCCGCCGTGAGCGCTGGCACGGGTGCTCCGACGTTTGTGCCGCGCGGCGCCCGGCCGAACCGTCGGCTGGCCGAGGCGGCGACGATGACGACGTGCCGCGACGGGGTCCGCCGATGACCGTGCGCGCCAAGATCGCGTTGACGGTGTTTGTCACCGGTCTGCTGACAGCGTTCGGCGTGATCGCGACGCTGGTCTACGCGTTCCAGCGCTTCGAGCACGAGACCACCTACCGCCGCGCCAGCGACTTCCTCGCGCGCGTCGTCGCCAGCTACGACGACATGCTGGTGATGCACGAGCGGCATCCGGACGAGTTCACCGGCCTGCTGCGCAGCCTGGTGCTGTTCGAGAACGACACCCAGCTCTACCTGCTCGACGCACGGGGCACGGTGCTGGCGTCGACCGGCCGCACCGCGCTGCCGTCCGGCTTCAAGGTGGCGCTGGAGCCGGTGCGCGAGGCCGCCGGCCCGCACGCGATGCCCTACGTGATGGGCGACGACCCCGAGCACATGCAGGCCGACGCGGTCATCGCCGCCGTCTCGCTGCGCCGCCCGGTGATCCGCCCCGACGAGCCGGTGGCCGGCTACCTGTACCTGGTCGCGCACCGCCAGTTGCTGCCGGAAGACCGGCTGGAAGTGGTGCGCAGCACCTTCACGCGGCCGGCGCTGGTGCTGGCGCTCAGCATCTGCGCGATCAGCACGCTGCTGGCGGCGTGGATCATCGGCAGCGTGACGCGGCCGCTGCGCGAGCTGACGCAGGCGGTCGCGAAGGTGTCGCGGGAGGGCCTGGGTGACGCGGCGCCAGACCCCGGCGACATGCCGCTGCCGGCCGGCGGCCGCGGCGCCGACGAGTTCGCCCAGCTCGCCGGGGGCTTCCGCGCGATGCTCGCGGTGCTGCGCGCGCAGTGGGAGGCGCTGCGCCGGCTCGACCACTTCCGCCGCGAGGGCGTCAGCAACCTGTCGCACGACCTGCGCTCGCCGCTGACCGCGACGACCACTTGCCTGGAGACGCTCGAGCGGCGCTGGAGCGGCGACGCCGGCCGCGCCGACGACCGTGCGCTGGTCGAGGTGGCGCTGCGCAACACCCGCAATGCGGCCCGGCTGGTCCAATCGCTCGGTGACCTGGCCCAGCTCGACGAGCCGGCGTTCCGCCTCGCCACCGAGGTGCTGGACGTCGGCGAGCTGGTCGACGACATCGCCCGGCGCTTCGCGCAGCGCGCGCTCGACGCCGGCGTGAGCCTGCAGGCCGAGGCACCGGCGGACGCTCCGAATGGCGCGTCCGCCGCATATAC
>JBGAMJ010000164.1:0-5030 GCA_044223035.1 Piscinibacter sp. | reverse complement strand
GGGCCCCCCCGCCGCATACACATCGGGCGGCGCGTCGGGCGGCGGGTCGGATGGCTCGTCGGGCGACACGCCCGCCGATCGGGCCGCACCGGCCGACAGCGACACGCCGATGCCCTTCGCCGCGCTCGACATCGAGCTGTTCGAGCGCGCGGTCGCGAACCTGGTCGACAACGCGCTGAAGTTCTGCCGCCCGGGCGACCGGATCACGCTGGCGGCGCGGGTGGTGGGCGCGCGTGTCGAGGTCAGCGTTGCCGACACCGGGCCCGGCATCGCCACGGCCGACCTGCCGCACCTGTTCGACCGCTTCTACCAGAGCCGCCACAGCGTCGCGCCCGCCACCGGCGAAGGCGGCAAGGGCCTGGGTCTCGCGATCGTCAAGCGGATCGCCGAACTGCACGGCGGCGAGGTGCGGGTTGCAAGTGAACCGGGGCACGGCACGAGCGTGACGATTTCGCTACCGATGGCGTCAATGTGAGCACAAACTCACTCGGATATGCAGGTGTTGTTTGCGCAGGGAAACCCCCGATTCCGACAAAAGGGGGTGCCGTTACATTCGCGCCACTCGCAGCGGGCACCCAGGTGGTGCCGGCTCAAGCGGGGGTCCGAGGAGACAGAGTCGCGCGAACGAGGCCCCGTGCCACACGTTGCACTCAGCAGGCAGACCGGGTGTCCGGTTGCCACAACATGAAAGGGCGCTGGCGTACCAGCGCCCTTTTTCCATTCCGGGCCGCCACAACCGGTTACATCGGCGGGGCAAGCTTAGGCGCCGCGGGCGTTCATTTGGGCCGGCGATCTGCCGATATCGGGTCGAAACGGCGCACCGAGCGCCGCAGGAAAGCCCCCGATGCCTGTCGACGCCCAACTCCGTTCCCTTTCCATCGACGTTCCCGCGCAGCCCGAGGCGCTGGTCAAGCTGTCGCTGCTGCTCGCCGACGAAGACGTCAACCTGCAGGCGGTCAGCGGGCTGATCGAGTCCGACATGGCGCTGGCGTCGGCCGTGCTGAAGGCGGTGAACTCGTCGCTGTACGGCCTGTCCGGCCGGGTGCAGACGGTGCACCAGGCGATCAACTACCTCGGCACGCGCGAGGTCGCGGCGGTCACCTTCGAGATGAGCCTGCGCGCGCTGTTCCCGCATGCGCCGGAACTGGATCCGCTGTGGGAGCGCGCCGCGGTGCGCGGCGTGCTGATGGGCCGCGTCGGCGCGGCAATAGGCGTGGACCCGTGGGCCGCCCATTCCGCCGGCCTGTTCGAGGAATGCGGCAAGGCGGTGCTGTTCCGCCACGCACCCGACCGCTACCGCCCGCTGATGAAGGCGGCCGAGAACGAGGAAGAGCTGATCTACCTGGAGCACCAGGAGTTCGGCGTCAGCCACGACGCGCTGGGTGCCGCGCTGTGCGAGAGCTGGGGCCTCGCGCCCGCGGCCGTGCACAGCGTGCGCTTCCACGTGATCGTCAACGCGACGCTGCAATTGCCGATGCAGGTGCCGCGGCGCGCGATCTGCGCGCTGTCCGCACTGGCGCACGTGCTGATGACCGACCCGACGCGGCTGGAGGAAGTGGCCGCCGCGGTGGCGCCGCAGGCGCAGCTCGAGGAGGTGCTGGTGCTGCGCGGCGCCCGCCGCGTGCAGGAGCAGATCGAGGCAGCGGTCGCGCGCGCCTGAGCGCGATTCGCGACCGGCACGGCGCGCGGTCTTGCGCTGCCGCGCCATCGCGCGCCGCCGAAACGGTGACGCGGCCGAGCCCGCGGCGACGCCTCGCTCAGCGCCCCGCCGCCGCCGGCTCCTGCCGGTAGATCGCCTCGGCCAGCGCCAGCAATTTCTCGCGTGGCAGGGCGCCGACGAGCGCATAGCCGGTGGCGCCGGCGCCTGGTTCCAGGGGGCCCGAGGCCGCGCTGCCCCCGCCGTCCACCCAGTAGAACATCCCGAGCGGGCCCTGTTGCTCGTAGCGGAAGGCCGCCGGCGTCGCCGCGTCCGGCTTGCGCAGGTACACGGTGACGCGGCTGTCGGCCGGCCCGCCGATGCGCTGGTACATCAACTGTGCGCTCGGCCCGGCGGCGTCCGGCAGCAGCCGGCCGCCGACCAGCTCGTAACCTTGCGCGCGCAGGTCGAACAGCTTCACCGGCCGGTCCAGCCGCTTCGTCAGCCAGCGGGCGAGGTGTTCCTCCTGCGCCTTCGCGTCGTCGCCGCTGCGGCCGGCAATCGCCACCTCGACCGGGTGGCGCACCTCCGGCACGTACACGCTGTGGGCGACGGCCGCGCGCTGCACCCAGCCGGCCGGCGCCCCCGCCAGCGGTGCGCCGCCGACCACCGCGCCGCTGCCTGCCCCGCCCGCCAGGTCCACCCGGTTGCCGCCCAGCCGGCCGGCGATCAGCGCGCCGGCCAGGCCGCCGAGCACGAAGGCACCGGCCACCACCGCGGCCAGCCGCCAGGCCGCGCCCGGACCGCTCCAGCGCGCCGGCCCGCCGGGCGCGGGTCGCGCGTCCACCGGCCGCCACGCGGCCTGCTCGAGCCGATCGGGCACGGGCTCGTCGAGCACCGGGTCAAATCGCGCGCGCAGCGCGTCGCGGTCGGCTGCCCACAGGCGGGCGCGTGCGGCGTCGTCGGGGTGGTCGCGCAGCCAGGCCTGGAGTTCGGCCTCGGCGGCCGGGTCGAGTTCGCCGTCGAGCCACGCCGACAGGCGCTCGTCGATCGACGGGGGGGAGACGGACGGTTTCATACCACTCTGCGCAACCCGGGCGCCGCTGGCGTCGCCGGGCCGGTGTTCGACGGCAACTGGCCGTCCAGCAGCGCGCGCAAGGCCACGCGGGCGCGCGAGATCCGCGACATCACCGTGCCGACCGGGATGCGCAGCACCTCGGCGCATTCGGCGTAGGTCATCTGTTCGAGCGTCACCAGCAGCAGCGGTTCGCGGTGTTCGGGCGTGAGCCGCGCCAGCGCCGCGATCAGGTCCAGCCGCAGGCCGGGGTCGGAGCCGGTGGCGTGCTGCGCCTGCGCGCCGTCCTGCAGTTCCTGCGGCTCGACGGTCGCCACGTGCGCATGGCGCCGCCGCTCGTCGACGTGCGCGTTGTGCGCGATGCTCATCACCCAGACGACGATGTCGCGCCGCTGGTCGAACTGGTGCCAGTGCGCCAGGGCGCGCTCCAGCGTCGTCTGCACCAGGTCGTCGGCCGCGCTGGCGTCGAAGCGCAGCGTGCGCGCGTAGCGCCGCAGCCGGGGAATCGCGGCGACGAGCTGCTGGCGGAAGATGTCCGGGGCGTTCACCGGGCGTCTACGCGCGGGCGGCCCGGCGAATTCCGTGGTGGCCGATCGCCGCTGCTCACGCCTCGCCGGCCGGCCACAGCGCTGCCTCGGTCCAGCCGAGCGCGGCGAAGTCGTCGATGCGCCGGTCGGCGTCGTCGGCACAGAAGAACTCGTCGAGCTGCGGCGGCGCCACCGGCGTGCCGGAGAGCATCGCGTGGGCCTGGCCGCGGTGGTGCACCTGGTGCTGGAACAGGTGCGCGAGCAGGCGGTGCAGCGGCTCATGGTCGATGCGCTGCGCGCGTTGCACCTCGATCGTGGCGGCGAGCTGCGCCGCGTCCAGCCCGGTGCAGACCGCGATCAGCCGCTGGTCGACGGCCACCTGCTCGGCGGCCAGCGTGGCGCAGTCGGCGCAGGGTTCGGGCAGGTCGAAGACGGCACGGGCGCGCGGGTTCGGCGCGGCGCCGGCCAGGCTGCGCTCGATCGCGTCGACGTAGTACCAGTCGACCGTCAGGTTGTGGTTCAGCGTGGCGCGGATCGACGGGAAGAAGCCGACGCGCGGCGCGGCGAAATCCGCCGCCGACAACTTGCCGCAGGCGGCGAGCAGGCGGTGGTTGGCCCAACGGTTGTTGCGGGCCTGCGCGAGCAGGTGGTGGGCGAGAGTCGGCATCGCGGGGCTCCTCCGGCGCGGCAGTGTAGGCGCCGGGCGGGCCGCGCGCCGATCCGGGACAATGCCCGCATGAGCGCATCGATCCCCGCCCCGCGCGCGCAGGCGCCGAGCTTCAGCAACCGCGAGTTCCGCGAAGCGCTGGGCATGTTCGCCACCGGCGTGACGATCGTCACCGCGCTCGCCAGCGACGGCTCGCGCGTCGGGCTGACCGCCAACTCCTTCAACTCGGTGTCGCTGTCGCCGCCGCTGGTGCTGTGGAGCCTGTCGCGCCACGCCAGCACGATGAGCGCGTTCGAGCAGGGCTCGCACTACGCGATCAACATCCTCGCCGCCGAGCAGCACGAGATCGCCGCGCGTTTCGCCAGCAAGGCGCACGACCGGTTTGCCGGCGTCGCGTTCCGCGTCGGGCGCCAGGGGGCGCCGATCCTCGAAGGTGCGGCGGCAGTGTTCGAATGCTTCAACCGCAGTCGCTACGAGGAAGGTGACCACGTGATCTTCGTCGGCGAGGTCGAGCACTGCGACCGCCGCGAGGGCGCCACGCCGCTGATCTTCCACGGCGGGCGCTACTTCACCGAGCTGCCGCTGTAGGCCGGCGATGCGTGGGTCGTCGAAGCGGCGGCAGGGCACGTGGCGGCCCGGCGTGCCGTGGCTCGCGCTGCGGTGCCCGGCCCTGCCGCGGCTGGCGCGCGTCGCGGCCGTGGGATTCGCCAGCGTGGCAATGGCGCTCGCATCGGCTCGGGTGTCGGCCCAAGACGAACCGCTGCTGCTGAACCCCTTCGGCGACCCGTTCGTCGCGGTCACCGCCGGGCGAGACTGCCCGCCGCCGCGCGGCCCGGCCTACACCGAGACGCAGCGCCGCGCCGAGGCGCACGGCCGGGTCGAGCGCGGCAACAGCTGCTTCCTCGAGGGCCGCTGCAGCCGCGCCAACGCCTACGCATACGACGCGTCGATCGCCGAGGCGGCCGCCGCCGCGCTGCGCGTCGACCCGGCGCTGGCCGACAGCGCGATCTGGCTGAACGCCGCGCGCCGCTTCGTCTACCTGCAGGGTTGCGTCGCCGATGCGGCACAGGCGGCGCGCGCCGAGGCGCTGGCGCGCGCGGTGCCCGACGTGCAGCTCGTGATCCC
>JBGAMJ010000163.1:0-12727 GCA_044223035.1 Piscinibacter sp. | reverse complement strand
ACGATCCTGAACATGCGCGCGCCCGGCATGACGCTGATGAAGATGCCGCTGTTCTGCTGGACCTGGCTGATCACCGCCTACCTGCTGATCGCGGTGATGCCGGTGCTGGCCGGCGCGATCACGATGACGCTGACCGACCGCCACTTCGGCACCAGCTTCTTCAACCCCGCCGGCGGCGGCGACCCGGTGATGTACCAGCACATCTTCTGGTTCTTCGGCCACCCCGAGGTCTACATCATGATCCTGCCGGCGTTCGGGATCGTCAGCGCGATCATCCCGGCCTTCGCCCGCAAGCGCCTGTTCGGCTACACCTCGATGGTCTACGCGACCGCGTCGATCGCGATCCTGTCGTTCATCGTGTGGGCGCACCACATGTTCACCACCGGCATGCCGGTGACGGGCCAGCTCTTCTTCATGTACGCGACGATGCTGATCGCCGTGCCGACCGGCGTGAAGATCTTCAACTGGATCGCGACGATGTGGCGCGGCTCGATGACCTTCGAGACGCCGATGCTGTTCGCGGTGGGCTTCATCTTCGTGTTCACGATGGGCGGCTTCACCGGGCTCATCCTCGCGATGGCGCCGATCGACATCCAGCTGCAGGACACCTACTACGTCGTCGCCCACTTCCACTACGTGCTCGTCGCCGGCTCGCTGTACGCGCTGTTCGCCGGCGTTTACTACTGGGGTCCGAAGTGGACGGGCGTGATGTACAACGAGACGCGCGGCAAGATCCACTTCTGGGGCTCGCTGATCGCCTTCAACGTCACGTTCTTCCCGATGCACTTCCTCGGGCTGGCCGGCATGCCGCGCCGCTATGCCGACTACCCGATGCAGTTCGCCGACTTCAACATGATCGCGTCGATCGGCGCGTTCTGGTTCGGGCTGATGCAGGTGTACTTCTTCCTGTTCGTCGTCGTGCCGATGATGCGCGGCCAGGGCGAGCCGGCGCCGCAGCGTCCGTGGGAAGGCGCCGAGGGCCTGGAATGGGAAGTGCCGTCGCCGGCACCGTTCCACACCTTCGAGAACCCGCCCAAGCTGAACGCGGCGGCCACCAAGGTCATCGGCTGAGCGGGCGCTCGCCACGACGCCGAACGACGCAAGGCAGCCCATGACGCCCGAACAGAAGCGGCAGAACCTGCGGCTGGCGCTGATCCTCGCATCGGTGGCGGTGGTGCTGTTCGTCGGCTTCATCGCGAAGTCGGCGGTGTTCGGCATCTGACGGCGCCGGATCCGAACCGCCCCGCCCGCATCCATTCCGCACCCGGCAACCGCCCGCACCGACCCGATGTCCGAACCGCGCCCGACGACCGGTATCGACGCCTTCCTGCGCGCCGACAACCTGCGCATGGTCGGCAAGCTGGGCGTCGTCGTCGCGCTGATGTTCGGCTTCGGCTACGCGCTGGTGCCGGTGTACCGGGCGGTCTGCACGGCGCTCGGCATCAACGTGCTGTCGCTGTCCGAGCAGGCCCTGCCCGGGGCGCGGGCCGGCACGGCCACCGGCAACACGCAGGTCGATCGCAGCCGCACGATCAGCGTCGAGTTCGACGCGAACGCGCGCGGCCCCTGGGACTTCAAGCCCGAGGTCCGCAGCCTCGAGGTGCACCCGGGCGAGCTGACGACCGTGATGTACGAGTTCCGCAACGTCCAGAACCGCACGATGGCGGCGCAGGCGATCCCGAGCTACGCACCCAAGCAGGCACAGCCTTACTTCAACAAGCTGCAGTGCTTCTGCTTCAACGAATACACGCTGGCGCCGGGCGAGAGCAAACGCTGGCCGGTGGTGTTCGTGATCGACCCCAAGCTGCCGAAGGACGTCACCACGATCACGCTGTCGTACACCTTCTTCGAGGTCGGCGGCAAGGTGCCGGCGGCACCGCAGGCGGCGGCGAGGCCGCTGGCGGCGGTCGGAGAGCGGTCGTGATCGCTCCGGCGCCGAACCTGAGCCTCCGAAGCGAGCGCCGCGTCCCGCCCGGCGGGATCGTGCGCAGCGCGAGGGTGCTTCCATGAGTCACGGCGAGGGCTTGAAGCAGGCGGTCCGGCGCAAGGGGTCGTTCCTGCAGACGATGCGCGCGGTGTTCTGGTCGTTCTTCGGCGTGCGCAAGTCGGCCGATCTGGAACGCGACGTCCACCAGTTGAACCCGGTGCACGTCGTGATTGCTGGCGTGATCGGCGCCCTGCTGTTCATCGCGCTGCTGATCGCGCTGGTGAACTGGGTGCTCGCCAGCGGAGTCGCCACGTGAACACGTCCGCATCGGGTCGAATCGAGACACGAATCGAGACACAGACAGAGGATTGAGGAGAAACCATGTCGGCAGCGACCACCCACGGGCAGACGCCCCATTACTTCGTCCCCGCGCCCTCGCATTTCCCGGTGATGACGGCGACGGGCCTGTTCTTCGTCATCCTCGGCGCCGGCCAGTGGGTCAACGGCCATGACTGGGGTTCGTGGTCGCTGCTGTTCGGCCTGCTGCTGTGGGCCTACGTGATGCAGGGCTGGTTCCGCCAGGCGATCTCCGAAAGCGAAGGCGGCCTGTACAGCGATCGCATCGACGTGTCGTTCCGCTGGAGCATGAGCTGGTTCATCTTCTCCGAGGTGATGTTCTTCGGCGCGTTCTTCGGTGCGCTCTACTGGGCGCGGCTGCACGCGCTGCCCAACCTCGGCAGCCTCGACAATGCCCTGCTGTGGCCCGACTTCAAGGCGGTCTGGCCCAGCCTGCAGGCCGGCGCCACCGGCTCGCCCGCCGGCACGGTCGACCCGTTCACGACGATGGGCCCGTGGCCGATCCCGACCATCAACACGGCCCTGTTGCTGACTTCGGGTGTCACGCTGACGATCGCCCACCACGCGCTGCTGGCGAGCCAGCGCGCCAAGACCATCGCCTTCATGTGGGTCACGGTGCTGCTCGGCATCCTGTTCCTGTCGCTGCAGGTCTACGAGTACATGCACGCCTACACCGAGCTGAACCTCAAGCTCAGCTCCGGCATCTACGGCTCGACCTTCTTCATGCTGACCGGCTTCCACGGCTTCCACGTGTTTGTCGGCATGCTGATGCTCACCTTCATCACGATCCGGTTGATGAAGGGCCACTTCACGCCGCAGCGCCACTTCGGCTTCGAGGGCGCGGCCTGGTACTGGCACTTCGTCGACGTCGTCTGGCTCGGCCTGTACATCGTCGTGTACTGGCTCTGACGCGGCCGATCCCCGGCTCGGCGATTCCGAACGTGCCGCGTGGCTGGAGCCCGCGGCCGTCCGACGGCGAACGCCGCGCGCATAGCGCGGCGTTCGTCTTTCCGGCCGCGCGGGAGCGGGCCGCCGATGTCAGCCGCGCGGCAACCCGGTGGGCTGGATCCAGCCGAGCTTGTAGCTGACCAGGATGCAGACGAACAGGAACACCGACAGCCCGACGCGCAGTGCGAGCGCACGCATCATCGTGTGCGTCTTGGGTTTCCCGTCGCGGCCGTCGCGCACCATCGCGACGCCTGCAAACACCAGCGCGGCGACGATCGCCACCAGCACGGCGGGGATGAAGAGTTTCATCGCGCAGGATTATCCGCCGCACCGCGCAGCCCCGTATGGCGCCTGAGCGGCCTGCCGACGACGCTGGCCGCCGGCCCACCGGCAGCCGTCGCCGCGCCTGGGTCCTGATCGCCGCCACGCTGTTCGGCGTCGCGCTGACGACCCGGCTCGGCCTGTGGCAGCTCGACCGCGCCGCGCAGAAGACCGCGCTGCAGCAGCGGCTGGACGGCCGCGCCGCGCTGCCGCCGCTCGGGCCTCAGGCGCTCGAGGCACTGGACGCGCCGGGCGCATCGAGTGAGGACCTGCTCTACCGCCACCTGCGCATCACCGGCCGCTGGATCGAGCGTGCGACCGTCTACCTCGACAACCGGCAGATGAACGGCCGCCCGGGCTTCTTCGTGATCACGCCTTTGCAGCCCGAGGGCGGTGGGCCGGCGGTGCTGGTGCAGCGCGGCTGGATCCCGCGCGACGCGAACGAGCGCACTCGCCTGGCTCCCGTCTCGACCCCGGCCGGCGACGTGGCGGTGTATGGCCGCATCGCCCCCCCTCCGTCGCGGCTGTACGAGTTCAGCGCCGCGGCCTCCGGGCCGATCCGGCAGAATCTCGACCTCGACGCGTATGCGCACGAAACCGGCCTGTCCCTGCGGCCGGTGTCGATCGTCGAGGACGATCCGCCCGGCACGCCGGGTGCCGGCGGCGCGAACCCGGCAGCGGACGGGCTCTGGCGGCACTGGCCGCCGCCCGCGATCGATGTTTCCAAGCACCTCGGCTATGCCGTCCAGTGGTTTGCCCTCGGTGCGCTGATGGCAGGTCTGTATGTCTGGTTCCAACTCGTCCGTCCGCGGCTCCGGCGCCGTCCCTGAGCCGCTGAGCTTCACCGTGCACTCGATGCCCTCGCCCGTCCTCGACGACGCGGCACGGCGCACCGCGCGCGGCCGGCTGAAGATGTTCGCGGTGCTCGCGGTCTGCGCCGCGCCGGTGATCGCCTCGTACCTGACCTACTTCGTGATCCGCCCCGAAGGCCGGTCGAACTACGCCGAGCTGATCCAGCCGACGCGGCCGCTGCCCGACGAGTTGCCGCTGCGCACGCTGGCCGGCGCGCCGGTGTCGGCGGCCAGCCTGCGCGGCCAGTGGCTGCTGGTGGTGGTCGGCGACGCCGCCTGCGACGCGGCCTGCGAGCAGCACCTGCTGCTGCAACGCCAGTTGCGCGAGGCGCTCGGGCGCGACAAGGACCGGCTCGACAAGGTCTGGTTCGTCACCGACGAGGCCATGCCACGCCCCGAGGTGCTGGCGGCGATCTCGCAGGGCACGCCGGCCACGGTGCTGCGCGTGCCGCCCCGCGCGCTCGGCGCCTGGCTCGAGCCGGCGCCCGGCCAGTCGCTGGACCACGGCTACTACATCGTCGACCCGATGGGCCAGTGGATGATGCGCGCCCCGACGGATGCCGACCCGGCCAAGCTCAAGCGCGACATCGAGCGCCTGCTGCGCGCGTCTGCCGGCTGGGATACGCCTGGCCGCTGAGATGACACGCCCCGATTCCCCCGACGTGCGCTGGCAGCCCATGACGGCTGGTGGCCCGTTGCGGTCGGGCGACGTTTACCTTTCCGGGCGGAGGTCTGGGCGGCAAAGGCGCGTGGGGACAGGCCGTGGCGCTTCACTGAGGCGGTCTCCGCTGCGCTCCGACTGCCCTGCGATGCTCGGTCTCGTGGCCCGTCGCAGAACTCACTACGCTCACTTCGTTCGCTGCGTTCGGACAGTTGCGACGAGTCAGACCACGAAGCGCGCTGCGCGCGCGGCCACGAGCCCTGCGCTTCTCGGCGCTCACCAGGCGCGCCACGGTCTCGTCCCCACGCGCCTTGCGGAGACGGCACGCCGCGATCGACGATCGAAAGAAGTTCGCACCTCCACAGCGCGGCAGGCGGCATCCACAGCCGGGGGCGATTTTTAAAAGGTGACGAGGAGTTTTGAGATCTGGGGTCGGTACGCGCAGCGCGCTTGTTCGACTCGGCGCAGCTGTTTGAGCGGAGGGCGCAGCGAACGCAGCGAGTTCTGCGACGCGACCCCAGGTCGAGCACCAGTGCAGTTGATGAAGCTGGAGACCGCCCTGCGTGAGCCCCCAGCGGATGCCGTCGCCGCCGCGCTGGCCACGGGGAGGACGACCTTCGCAGACCGACCGCCACGGGCCGCCAGCGGACGATCGAACCCTGCGAGCGCTTCAACCGTCGCCGGTGGCGCCTGGCGCGGCGGAAAAACTGAGATGAACCCGGCCCCGCTGTACGACCTGTCGCCGGCGCTGCGGCTGCTGCTGCTGGGCGCGCTGCTCGCGGCGCTTCCGCTGGCGGCGCTGGCGTGGCGCCGGCGTGCGGATGCGCAGGCTGGTGCGCGGGCCGTCACATCGGGCCGCCACGCACTCACGGTGCTCACGCTGGTGCTGACCTTCGACCTCGTGCTGTTCGGCGCCTTCACGCGGTTGACCGATTCCGGCCTCGGCTGCCCGGACTGGCCGGGCTGCTACGGCAGCGCCAGCCCGCTCGGCGCGCACGACGAAATCCGAGCGGCGCAGGTGTCGCTGCCCAGCGGGCCGGTGACGCACGGCAAGGCGTGGATCGAGATGACGCACCGCTACCTCGCGATGGCGGTCGGCGCACTGATCACGCTGCTGATGGGGCTGGCGTGGCGGGATGCGTGGAGGGAGCGGCAGCGGCGGCGAGAACGGCCGGCGCGCGGCGATGTGCGCACCGCCGGTCCGCTGCGCGAATCGGCCGCCGCTGCGTCACCGCTGACGGCCTCCGTGTCCCCGTGGTGGGCCGCCGCCACCTTCCTCGCCGTCTGCGCCCAGGGCGCGTTCGGCGCGCTCACCGTCACGATGAAGCTCTACCCGGCCATCGTCACCGGCCACCTGCTCGGCGCGATGGCGCTGCTGGCGCTGCTGGCGGCCCAGCGCGCCGCGCAGGCGCCCGTGGCGTGGGCGCCGCCGGCAGGCGTCGTGCCACTGGCCGGCGCAGTGACGCTGCTGCTCGTGCTGCAGATCGCGCTGGGCGGCTGGGTCAGCACCAACTATGCGGTGCTCGCCTGCGGTGACTTTCCGACCTGCCAGGGGGCGTGGTGGCCGCCGATGGACTTCGCGCATGGTTTCACCGTGCGACGCGCGCTCGGCACCGGCGCCGGCGGCGAGGCGCTGCCGTTCGCCGCGCTGACGGCGATCCACGTCGTGCACCGGATCGGCGCGCTGGTGCTCGCGGTGGCCGTGATCGCCCTGGCGTCGCGCCTTCGGGCGGGTGGTGATCCGGCCGGCCGGCGCTGGTCGCTTCGGCTGCTGGCGGTGCTCGCCTGGCAGCTCGCGAGCGGCGTCTCGAACGTCGTGCTCGGCTGGCCGCTGGCAGCGGCGGTGGCGCACACCGCGGGCGCCGCCGCGCTGGTGGTGTTGATGACGACGCTGCTGTGCCGCGCCGTCGCGCCACGCGCGGGCGCAGAGCCTGCCTCCGCGACCGGGCCCGCGACCGTGCACGCACCCATCCCTTCGCCCGGCCCCGCGCCCGATGCGTCGCCGCGATCGGCCGCCCGACGGTCACCGGCGCGAATCGCTCCGTAGAATCCGCGACTCCGTTTCCATGGCCGACACCTTGAACACCGCCGCCGCGGCGACGCACACCCCCGCCCAGCGCCCCTCGCGGCTTCGGCAGTACTACGTGCTGACCAAGCCGCGCGTCGTCCAGTTGATCGTCTTCTGCGCGGTCATCGGCATGCTGCTCGCGGTGCCCGGGCTGCCCGACCTGCCGCTGGTGCTGGCGGCCACGGCCGGCATCTGGCTGGTCGCCGCCGCCGCAGCGGCGTTCAACTGCCTGGTCGAGCAGCGGATCGATTCACGCATGCAGCGCACCGCCTGGCGGCCGACCGCGCGCGGGCAGCTCGGCAGCGGCCAGGCGCTGGCGTTCTCGACCGTGCTCGGATTGGCCGGCAGCGCGGTGCTGTACCTGTGGGTCAACCCGCTGACGATGTGGCTGACGCTCGCCACCTTCGTCGGCTATGCGGTGATCTACACGCTGGTGCTCAAGCCGCTGACGCCGCAGAACATCGTGATCGGCGGCGCCTCCGGTGCCATGCCGCCGGTGCTCGGCTGGGCGGCGATGCGCGGCGAGGTCGGCGCCGAGGCGATGATCCTGTGCCTGATCATCTTCCTGTGGACGCCGCCGCACTTCTGGGCGCTGGCGCTCTACCGCGCCGAGGACTACCGCAAGTCCGGGCTGCCGATGCTGCCGGTGACGCACGGCTCCGAGTTCACCCGGCTGCACGTGCTGCTGTACACCCTGGTGCTGTTCGCCGGCACGCTGCTGCCCTTCGTCGCCGGCATGAGCGGCCCGATCTACCTCGCGGCGGCGCTGGTGCTGGGGGTCGCCTTCACCGGCTACGCCTGGCGGCTGTGGCGCCACTATTCCGACGCGCTCGCGCGCAAGACCTTCCGTTTCTCGATCCTCCACCTGTCGCTGCTGTTCGCGGCGCTGCTGGTCGACCACTACCTGAACCCCTGGCGATGAATCGACGATCACCCGGCCGTGCACTTGTCGCGGCCCTCGCCGCGACGGCGCTGACCCTGCTCACGGCACTCGCCGGCTGCGACAAGCTCGGCGTGTCCACCGCCGCGAAGCCGAGCTTCCACGCGGTCGACATCACCGGCGCCGAATACGCACGCACGCTCTCGCTGACCGACCAGAACGGCCAGCCGCGAACGCTCGGCGACTTCAAGGGCAAGGTGACGGTGGTGTTCTTCGGCTACACCCAGTGCCCGGACGTCTGCCCGACCACGATGGCCGAACTGGCGCAGATCAAGAAGTCGCTCGGCAAGGACGGCGAGCGCGTGCAGGGCGTGTTCGTGACGATCGACCCCGAACGCGACACGCCGGAACTGCTGCGCTCGTACATGGCGAGTTTCGACCCGAGCTTCGTCGCGCTGCGCGGCTCGGCCGAGCAGACGGCCGCTGCGGCGCGCGAGTTCAAGGTGTTCTACGCCAAGGTGCCCGGCAAGGCCGAGGGCAGCTACACGATGGACCACACCGCCGGATCGTACGTGTTCGACACCGACGGCAAGGTGCGGCTGTTCGCCCGCTACGGCGCCGGTGCCGATGCGTTGGCGGCCGACCTCAAGGCGCTGATCGCCGGGTGAGACCCGATGCCCGCGCCGTGGCGCGGACATGAAAAACGGCCCCGCGGGGCCGTTTTCAATTCGCGAAACCGGCGCCGAAGCGCCGATCGGCTCAAGCCGGTTCGGCCAGCGCCTTGCGCATCTTCTTCATCGCCGCCACCTCGATCTGGCGGATGCGTTCGGCGCTGACGCCGTATTCGGCCGCCAGTTCGTGCAGCGTCATGCCGCCCGAGCTGTCGTCGTTGACCTTGAGCCAGCGCTCCTCGACGATCCGGCGGCTGCGCGGGTCGAGCACGTCGAGCGCCTGCTGGATGCCGTCGCCGGACAGCCAGTCGCGCCGCTGGGCTTCCAGCACGCGGGTCGGCTCGCTCGATTCGTCGGCCAGGTAGGCGATCGGCGCGTACGACTCCTCGCCGTCGTCGGTCTGCGGCTCGAGCGCCACGTCGCCGCCTGACAGCCGGGTTTCCATCTCCAGCACGTCCTCGCGCTTGACGTTCAGCTCGCGGGCCATGGTGTCGACCTCGGTCTGCGTCAGCGTGCTGCGGTGCGTTTCGGCGTCGACCGCGTCGTCCTTCAGCGCCTGCTTCATCGAGCGCAGGTTGAAGAACAGCTTGCGCTGCGCCTTCGTCGTCGCCACCTTCACCATGCGCCAGTTGCGCAGGATGTACTCGTGCATCTCGGCCTTGATCCAGTGCATCGCGTAGCTGACGAGGCGAACGCCCTGGTCGGGGTCGAAGCGCTTGACGGCCTTCATCAGGCCGACGTTGCCCTCCTGGATCAGGTCGCCGTGCGGCAGGCCGTAGCCGAGGTACTGGCGCGAGATCGACACCACGAGGCGCAGGTGCGACAGCACGAGCTGCCCGGCGGCCTGCAGGTCGCCGTCGGCGCGCAGGCGGCGGGCGAGCGACACCTCTTCCTCGTGCGTCAGCAGCGGGATGCGGTTGGTCGCCGAGATGTAGGCGTCGAGGTTGCCGAGCGACGGCACCATCGCCCACGGGTCGCGGACGGTGAGAGCGGCGGTGGAGGTCATGTTCATGGAGGATGTAGAGAGGCGGGATCCCCGTTGGTTCCGTCATATTAGCACTCGACCCTTGAGAGTGCTGACGGAACAACCGGGGTTTCCCGAGGTGTTCTCCGCAGCGCCGGCGCGGTCACGGTTGGTTCGCATGACGAACGTTTGATCCGCCGGGGTGGCGGCCTGATCGTGGTGACCGCCGGCGGGTCCGCCGACCCGATCCGGGATGCGCGCACTTTGCACAGCTTTGCAGACGCTCCAAGCTGTTTGCGCCGAGCCGCGCGCCAATCAACCCGATCGACCGCCGGCGACGGCGCTCCGGCGATCGGGTTCAATGGCGCACCCGGCGACGTGCCCGGTTGCGCCGACGAAACTGCCCGCGCCGACGCCCATGCCCACGCACCAACAACGGATATCCACCCGTGACGACTGACGACCCCGCACCGCCGCCGCGAACCGGCCCACCGCGCCCCCGCCCCCGACACGCCCGAGGCCGTGCAGGAACCGTCGTCCTGGTGCTGGCCGGCGTGCTCGCGATAGTGGCCGGCGGCTGGTGGTGGATGCACCGTGGCGCCGGCGGCCCGGCGGGCGCCGCGGGTGCGGCCTCCGCCGCATCCGCGGCCTCGGGGGCAGCACCCGGAGCGGGCGGCGCCGGCCGGCGCTTCGCCGCCGGGCGCGTGCAGCCGGTGTCGGTGGCGCCGGTGCGGCGGCGCGACCTGCAGGTGGTGGTGCCAGCGATCGGCACGCTGGCGGCGGCCAACACCGCGGTGGTCCGGGCGCAGGTCGGCGGCGTGCTGCAGTCGCTGCTGTTCCAGGAGGGCCAGGTGGTCAAGGCCGGCCAGGCGCTGGCGCAGATCGATCCGCGCGCGCTGCAGGCCGCGCTCGGCCAGGCCGAGGGCACGCTGGCGCGCGACAAGGCGCAGCTCGACAACGCCCGCATCGACCTCGCGCGCTACCGCGACCTGCTCGCGAAGGACGCAGTCGCGCGGCAGACGCTGGACACGCAGGCGGCGCTGGTGCGACAGCTCGAAGGCACGGTCAAGACCGACCAGGCGAACGTCGACAGCGCGCGGCTGCAGTTGTCGTACACCCGCGTGACGGCGCCGATCGCCGGCCGCGTCGGGCTGAAGCAGGTCGACGTGGGCAACATGGTGCAGACCGGCGACACCAACGGCATCGTCACCATCGCGCAGACGCGGCCGATCGCGCTGACCTTCGCGGTGCCGGCGGCGCAGCTCCCGCAGATCGCCGCCCGGCTGCGCGGCAGCGAGCCGCTCGTCGTCGAAGCCTGGGACCGCGCCGGCACGACGCGCCTCGCGGCCGGCCGCGTCGCCACCTACGACAACGCGATCGACGCCGCGACCGACACGATCCGCCTGAAGGCGCTGTTCCCGAACGACGACGATGCGCTCTTCCCGAACCAGTCCGTCGGCGTGCGGCTGCAACTCGCCACGCTGAACGGCGTGGTCGCGGTGCCGTCGGCGGCGGTGCTGCGCGGCGCACAGGGCTTCTACGTCTACGTGGTCGGCCCGGACAGCACCGTGCAGACCCGCGTGGTGAAGCCGGGCGTGGTCGACGGCGACTCGACACAGGTCGACGGCGCCTTGCGGCCCGGCGAGCGGGTCGTGATCGACGGCGTCGACCGCCTGCGCGACGGCGCGGCCGTCGAGGTGATCGCCGCCGATCCGGCGCAACGCGCGGGCGCCAGTGCGCCGGCCGGCGGCGGGCGGCGCATGCGGGGTGCCGGCGCGGCGTCGGGGGCGTCGGGCGCGTCGTGGGCGGCCCGGGCCGCGTCCGGGGCCGCCTCCCGGCCGATGCGTTCCGACGCGGCCGGCGGCGCCAGCGGGCCGGGCCGCTGACCGGTGATGCCGTCGACCCGCCGCCGCCCCGCGCGCCCCGCTCCGGCCATCGATCGCCTGCAGCGTCTCCGCACCCGGTCGCCCCTCACGGCCTTCCACCCGCCCACCTCACCGAGCGCCGCATGAACCTGTCCCGCCCGTTCATCGAGCGCCCGGTGGCCACCTCGCTGCTGATGCTCGCCATCCTGCTGTCGGGACTGCTGGCCTACCGGCTGCTGCCGCTGTCGGCGCTGCCCGAGGTCGACTACCCGACGATCGAGGTGACGACGCTCTACCCCGGCGCCAGCCCGGACGTGATCGGCTCCACCGTCACCGCGCCGCTGGAGCGCCAGTTCGGCCAGATGCCCGGGCTGTCGCAGATGACCTCGACCAGCTCCGGCGGCGCGTCGGTGATCACGCTGCGCTTCTCGCTCGGCCTGTCGCTGGACGTGGCCGAGCAGGAGGTGCAGGCGGCGATCAACGCCGGCGCCAACCTGCTGCCGGGCGACCTGCCGATGCCGCCGGTCTACAGCAAGGTGAACCCGGCCGACGCGCCGGTGCTGACGATCGCCGTCACCTCGCCGTCGCTGCCGCTGATCAAGGTCAACGACCTGGTCGAGAACCGGCTGGCGCCCAAGCTGTCGCAGGTCGACGGCGTCGGCCTCGTCAGCCTGGCCGGCGGGCGCCGCTCGGCGGTGCGCATCCAGGCCGATCCGTCGGCGCTCGCGGCGCTTGGGCTGTCGCTGGACGACATCCGCAGCGCCATCGCCGCGGCCAACGTCAAGCAGGCCAAGGGCAGCTTCGACGGCGCGCAGCGCGCGTCGACGATCGACGCCAACGACCAGCTCCGCTCGGCCGACGAATACCGGCAGCTCGTGATCGCGTGGAAGAACGGCAACCCGCTGCGCCTGGCCGACGTGGCGCGGGTGGTGGACGACGCCGAGAACCTGCGCCTGGCCGCCTGGGCCGACCGCACGCCGGGCGTGATCCTGAACGTGCAGCGCCAGCCCGGCGCCAACGTGATCGAGACCGTCGACCGCGTGAAGGCCCAGCTCGCGGTGCTGCAGGCCGCGCTGCCTGCGTCGGTGGACGTGCAGGTGATCGCCGACCGCACGACGACGATCCGCGCGTCGGTCGACGACACGATGGTCGAGCTGGTGCTGGCGGTGGTGCTGGTGGTGGCGGTGATCTTCCTGTTCCTGCGCAGCGGCACC
>JBGAMJ010000162.1:0-12353 GCA_044223035.1 Piscinibacter sp. | reverse complement strand
ATCGACTGCTCGAGGCCGTTGCGCGTGCGGTAGAAGCCTTCGACGGTGCGCTCGCCGGTGGTGAACGGCTTGTCGTTCTCGTCGACGTCGCTGGTGACGAGGTCGGCGGCTTCGGCGTCGGTGCGGGCGAGCAGCACGGTCGGCGTGCCCGACACGTCGGCCGCCAGGCGGGCAGCGACCAGCTTGGCCACCGCTTCACGCGTGGGCACCAGCACCTTGCCGCCCATGTGGCCGCACTTCTTGACCGAGGCGAGCTGGTCCTCGAAGTGCACGCCGGCGGCGCCCGCGTCGATCATCGACTTCATCAGCTCGAAGGCGTTCAGCACGCCGCCGAAGCCGGCTTCGGCATCGGCCACGATCGGCGCGAAGTAGTCGACGTCGTTCTTGCCTTCGCTCCACTGGATCTGGTCGGCGCGCTGGAAGGTGTTGTTGATGCGCTTGACGACCATCGGCACCGAGTTGGCCGGGTACAGCGACTGGTCGGGGTACATCTCGCCGGCCAGGTTGGCGTCGCCGGCGACCTGCCAGCCCGACAGGTAGATCGCCTTCAGGCCGGCCTTGACCTGCTGCATGGCCTGGTTGCCGGTCAGCGCGCCGAGCGAGTTGACGAAGGGCTCGGTGTTGACGAGGTTCCACAGCTTCTCGGCACCGCGCTTGGCGAGCGTGTGCTCGATCGGGATCGAGCCGCGAAGGCGCACCACGTCGGCTGCGCTGTAGCCGCGGGTGATGCCCTTCCAGCGCGGGTTCTCGGCCCAGTCCTTCTCGAGGGCGGCAATCTGTTGTTCGCGGGTCGGGTTCGTCATGTGGGACTCCTGGGGTGTTGAAGGTGGCGACAAGCGATGCACTGTCTGGGCTCAAGAATACGGCGGCGCAGTAACTTATGTCTTATATAAGACTGAAATTCTTCGTCAATGAAATCAACGATTTAACTCTCGAATCCCACCAAGTGAAACGTCGTTCGCGAGAATGGAATGCCGTGGTGCGTTGCAGCATCGACGCATTCCGTATTGTGAAACGATGTGACGGGATCGTGAAAGTCGGGGCGATGCGACGCCGGTGCAGGCGTCCCGCCTGACCGGTCCGTCTTGCCGCGAGGCGCAGGCGCGCCGCGGTGGCGACTTGCAGCGGTGTCGCGTCGTGTCGTCAGTCGGCGGCGCCGGACAGCCAGTGCGCGTAGAGGTCGTCGGCCAGGCGCTGCTGCGCGTCCAGGTGACGCGCGGTGTCGGCCCGCATGCGCGCGCCGTCGTGCACCGTGGGGGCGCGCTGCGCGGCGGCGGCATGGCGCGCGTCGTCGGCGGTCGACCAGGCTTGCAGCTTCGCGGCGTCCAGCTCGACGTGGAACTGCATCGCCAGGTGCGGCCCGAGCGCGAATGCCTGATGCGGGCAGTGCGCGCTGTGGGCGAGCAGCGTGGCGCCGGCGGGCAGTTCGAAGGCCTCGTAGTGCCACTGGAACACCATCGCCTCGCGCCGCCCGCCGAACCAGGCCGCCGACTCGGGCCCGGCGTCGATCGCCAGCGGGTGCCAGCCGACCTCGGGCGCGGGCGCGTCGCCGACGCGCGCGCCGAGCGCACGCGCCATCAACTGCCCACCCAGGCAATGGCCGAGCACCGGGATGCCGGCGTCTATCGCGTCGCGGATCAGCGCCTCGGCGCGCCGCAGCGAGGGCAGCGGATCGTTCGCGCTCATCTCGCCGCCGAGCACCGCCAGTGCGGCGTGGCCGCGCACCGAGTCGGGGTAGGCGTCGCCGGCTTCGGTGTTCAGCACGCGGTGCGGGCGGCCGCGCGCGTCCAGCCAGGTGCGCAGGTAGGAGGGGCCGTCCAGGCTCAGGTGCTGCAGGATGAGGATGGGCTTCATCCGGCGCGATGGTAGCCACTCGTATCATCGGCATGCCCGGCTCCCCGGGCCGCCGCACCCTGCCGTACTTCACCCCGCGCATTCACCGCGCCCACCCCGAACCGGCCCGCGCTCCCCTCCCACCCGCCACGCGCCACGCGCCACGAGTCGTCCGACGCATGAGTTCCTTCGCCTTCCTGTCCTACACGAGCTTCCTGAAGGCGCCGGTGGCCGATGCGTCGACGCCCTTCGCCGTGGCCGGCATCGCCTGGGACGGCGCGGTGACCAACCGCCCCGGCGCCCGCTTCGGCCCGCGGGCGATCCGCGAGGCCAGCCACATGCTGTGCGATGCCACGCACCCGCTGTTCGACGTCTCGCCGCTCGGCCGGCTCGGCGACGCCGGCGACCTGCCGCTGCCGAACACCGCGCTGGAGGCCATGCGCGGCGCGATGGCCGAACCGGTGGCCGCGCTGATCCGCCGTCACCACATGGCCTGGCTGGGCGGTGACCACTCGATCACGCTGCCGCTGCTGCGCGCCTACCGCGAGTGGCTCGGCCGGCCACTCGCGGTGATCCACTTCGACGCGCATTGCGACACCTGGACCGACCATTTCGGCGAGCCGAGCGGCCACGGCACCTGGGTCCACGACGCGATGCAGGAGGGGCTGGTGCTCGACGCCTGCTTCACGCAGATCGGCATCCGCTCGGCGGCGGTGCGCGAGGCGCGCGAGTACGTCGAGCGCCGCGGCGGCCGCATCCACACGGCACGCGCGCTGCGCGGGCTCGAATCGCCGGCGCAGCTCCGGCCAGTGACCGATTCGATCCGCGAGCGCCTGGCCGCGCACGGCCACCCACCGGTGTACCTGAGCTTCGACATCGACTGCCTCGACCCGTCGTTCGCGCCCGGCACCGGCACACCCGAGCCCGGTGGCATGAGCACCAATCAGGTGTTCACGCTGCTGGAGGAACTGGCCGACCTGCCGTGGGTGGGCATGGACTGCGTGGAGGTTGCGCCGCCCTACGACCATGCGGAGCTGACCAGCCAGGCCGCGGCGCACGTGGTCTGGACCTACCTGAGCGGTCGCGTCGCGGCGCAGGCCGCGGCCGCCGACCCGCCGGCCGCGCGGGTCTGACCCGGGTCGGGCGCCCAAGGGGCGTCGATAGAATCCGGCTCCCCTTCCCTGCCGTCCCGGCCCTTCTCCCCGGGGCCCGACCATGCCGCACGCCACCGCCTCCGCCCGCGCCCCCGTCGTGATCGTCGGCGCCGGACTGGCGGGGCTGACGGTGGCGTTGCACCTGGCCGACCAGGTGCCGGTCGTCGTGCTGGCCAAGCGCCAGCTCGACGAGGGCGCGACCGCCTGGGCGCAGGGCGGCATCGTCGGCGTGCTCGGCAGCGACGACAGCATCGAATCGCACGTGCGCGACACGCAGGATGCCGGTGCCGGCCTGGTCGACGAGCACACCGCGCGCTTCATCGCCGAGCACAGCGAGCAGGCGATCTCGTGGCTGGTCGAGCGCGGCGTGGCCTTCTCGCCCGACCCCGACGGCCCGCTCGGCCTGCACCTGACGCGCGAAGGCGGCCACACCGTGCGCCGCATCGCGCACGCCGCCGACGCCACCGGCAAGGCGATCCACGACGCGCTGCTGGCCGAGGTGAAGCGCCATCCGCGCATCGAGTTGCGCGAGCATTCGATGGCGATCGACGTGATCACCTCGCGCCACCTGCAGCGCGAGGAGACGCGGCGCTGCTACGGCGTCTACGCGCTCGACATCGAGACGCAGCGCGTCGAGACCATCGCCGCGTCGGCGGTGGTGCTGGCCACCGGCGGCGCCGGCAAGGTCTACCGCTACACCACCAACCCCGACACCTCCACCGGCGACGGCATCGCGATGGCCTGGCGGGCCGGCTGCCGCGTCGCCAACATGGAGTTCGTGCAGTTCCACCCGACCTGCCTGTACCACCCGCTGGAGCGCAACTTCCTGATCACCGAAGCGCTGCGCGGCGAAGGCGGCCAGTTGAAGCTGCCCTACGGCGTGCCGGGCGTGCCCGGCGGGCTGCGCTTCATGGCCGCGCACGACCCTCGGCTGGAGCTGGCGCCGCGCGACATCACCGCCCGCGCGATCGACTTCGAGATGAAGAAGCACGGCGTCGACTTCGTGCTGCTCGACGCCACCCACCTCGGCGCGGCCTTCATCCTGGAGCACTTTCCGACCATCCACGCGCGCTGCCTGAAGCTCGGCATCGACATCACGCGCGAGCCGATCCCGGTGGTGCCGGCGGCGCACTACACCTGCGGCGGCGTCGTCACCGACCTGCACGGCCGCACCGACCTGCCCGGGCTGTACGCCGTCGGCGAGACCACCTACACCGGGCTGCACGGCGCGAACCGGCTGGCCAGCAACTCGCTGCTCGAATGCGTCGTGTTCGGCCGCACCTGCGCGCTCGACGTGCTTGCCGCCGCCAAGCCCGACCCGGCCGAGCTGCCCGACTGGGACGAGAGCCAGGTCGAGGATGCCGACGAGCAGGTCGTGATCGCCCACAACTGGGACGAACTGCGCCTGCTGATGTGGAACTACGTCGGCATCGTACGCACCACGCGGCGGCTCGAGCGCGCGCTGCACCGCATCAAGCTGCTGCGCGGCGAGATCGACGACTACTACGGCAGCTTTCGCGTCAACCGGGACCTGCTGGAGCTGCGCAACCTCGTCGACTGCGCCGAGCTGATCGTGCGCTCGGCGCTGATGCGCCACGAGAGCCGCGGCCTGCACTACAGCCGCGACTTCCCGAACACGCTGCCGGTCAGCTTCCCCACCGTGCTGGTGCGCGCCGCGCGCAGCGGCGCGGGCCGCAAGCAGAAGCTGCGGGCCGTCGGCCTGTCGGGCTGAGCGCCCACGCGCTGCCGCTCGGTGGCCGCTCGGTGGCCGCTCAGTCGCCGCTCGGCGGCCGCCCGGCACCGAACTGCGCCTGACCGCCTCGCTCTGCACGGGGCGCGGGGCGCACCCGACCTGCGTGGCCTGTCCGCGTGGCCCCTGCCGCGCATGCCGAGCCGCCGCGCACCGGCAAGGTGCCAACTCCCGGCGTGACCGCCTGCGCGCGGCTGGCTCAATCGTTGCCTGAGGTGTTGTCTGCTTCCTCCAGTCACACCCAGTGGCGTTCCCTTGCATCTTCTTGCAAAGCGGTGCTGCGGCGCCGGAATCATCGGTCGATAACGGCAGTGAACGGCGGCTCCGGCATGGCGCTCCCGAGTCTGTTTCCCGCCCAGTCGGCGCCCGCGGCGCCCCTCGTCGAACCGAATTGACCATGACCTTTCCCAGCGCCCCACCGCACATTGCTCGGCTTCCGAACGACCCTGAACACCGCGCCCCGGCCCGGAGATCGCAGCCGTATCACGCGGGCGTCGGCCGCCTGGCCTGGCCTGCCCGGCTGATGGCACTCGGCGCAGCCGGCTGGCTCGCCGGCTGCGGCGGCGGTGACACCGGCACGACGCCGGCCTTGCTCGGCAGCACCCGCGCCAGCGCCGCGGCCGTCGCGGCCACGCCCACGGCCACGGCCACGCTGGGCGTGCGCGCCCGCGGCAGCCTGGCCGGCGGGATCGGCCCGATGCTGGAAGTGCGCGTCGACGGGGTCGTGGTCGAGCGGCGCGAGGTGCGCAACACGGCCTACGAGACCCTCAACTTCCCGCTGGCCAGCCTGGCCGCCGGCACCCGCGTCGACCTGCTGTACACCAACGACGCCACGGTGGCCGGCATCGATCGCAACCTCTACGTCGAATCGATCACCGCCGGCGGCACGACCATTCGCGCCGATGCCGCCGGCGTCGTCTATGACCGCGGCAGCGGTGCCGCCGCCGTCGACGGCCTGGACGTGCGCCCCGGCCAGCCGACGATGCCGTGGAACGGCGCGCTGCGCTTCGTGCTCGGCGGTGGCGCCGGCACCAGCACGCTGGACGCGTCGCGCCTGGCCGGCCAGGCGAGCTTCGGCGCCACCGAGGCGCTGGTCACCGAGATCCGCAACCTCGGCGCAACGCGCTGGGTCGCCGCGCAGCAGGCGCTCTCGTCCTCGCGCTACACGCGCGGCGCCGGCGACGCGATCCACAAGAACACCAGCAGTGTCGAGTTCTGCGCCCAGCCCGCCAACGCCGGCGCCAACTGCTGGCGCGACTGGTACACCGCCACGCCGCTGCAATGGGACTTCTACCGCAACGCGGTCGAGCAACCCGACCAGCTCCGCCAGCGCGTCGCGTTCGCGCTGCAGCAGATCCTGGTCGTCAGCGACCTGGAGGTGGTCGGCACCTACGGCCTGCGCAACTACCACAACGCGCTGCTCGACAACGCGTTCGGCAACTATCGCCAGGTGCTGAAGAAGGTGGCGCTGTCGCCGGTGATGGGCGACTACCTGAACGGCGTCAACAACGACAAGGCGGCGCCGAACGAGAACTTCGGCCGCGAGCTGCTGCAGCTCTTCTCGGTGGGCACCTGCCTGCTGAACGCCGACGGATCGCTGAAGGGCGGCGCCTGCCAGCCGACCTACGACAACACGACCGTCCGCAACTACGCCTATGCGCTGACCGGCTGGACCTATCCCGCCGGCGGCGCCACCCCGTGGGGCTGCTGGCCGAGCGGCACCAACTGCCAGTACTACGGCGGCGACATGGTGCCGCTGCCCGCCTACCGCGACACCGCCGAGCGCGCGCTGCTGTCGGGCGTCACCGTGCCCGCCGGCAGCACCGCGCCGGTGGCGCTGGAGCGCGTGCTCGACAGCCTGATGGCGCACCCGAACACCGCGCCGTTCATCGGCCGCCGCCTGATCCAGCACCTGGTCAGCAGCAACCCCAGCGCCGGCTACGTGCAGCGGGTGGCGGCGGCGTTCAACGCCGGGCGCTTCAGCGCCGACGGGATGATCTTCGGCGCCGGCCAGCGCGGCGACCTGGCGGCCACCGTCGCGGCGGTCCTGCTCGATGCCGAGGCGCGCAGCGCGACGCCGGCGCGCAGCGCCGGCAAGCTGCGCGAGCCGACGCTGGTGTTCACCGGCGTGCTGCGCGCGCTGAACGGCCACACCGACGGCGACGCGCTGATCTGGTGGTGGAGCGAGCTGCTGCGCCAGCACCTGTTCGCGCCGCCGTCGGTGTTCAACTTCTATCCGCCCGACTACCCGGTGGCGGGCACCACGCTGGTCGGGCCCGCGTTCGGCATCCACAACGCGAACACCGCGATGGAGCGGCTGAACTACATCACCTACCTGCTGTACTGGGGCGGCACGCCAGCGGCCGCCGGCGTGCCGGCAGCGATCGGCACCGGCATCGACGTGTCCGCCTTCCTCGCCGACGCGGGCGACCCCGCCAAGCTGGTCGACCGGTTGTCGCTGCTCGCCATCGGCGAGCCGCTGCCGGCCGAGGCGCGCACGACCGTCGTCTCGGCGGTCGCCAGCTTCACCAGCGCCAACAGCTCCAGCTGGCAGGCCGAGCGCGTCAAGCAGGCGGCCTACCTGATCTTCGGATCGCCGTACTTCCACATCCAGCGCTGAGCCCCGCCATGAAAGCCAAGACACTCGATCTCTCGCGCCGCGAATGGCTGCTCCGTTCCGGCCTGGCGGCCGGCAGCGCACTCGCCACCGGCGCGCTCGGCAACCTGCTGCTGCCGGGGCGCCGTGCGCACGCGGCCGACTACAAGGCGCTGGTCTGCGTCTTCCTCTACGGCGGCAACGACGGCATGAACACCGTGGTGCCGACGGACGCGGCGCGCCATGCGCAATACCTCGCGGTGCGCAAGAACGTCGCGATCCCGCAGGCCGGCCTGCTGCCGCTGGCCGGCTCGAACTACGGCCTGCATCCGGCACTTTCGGCGCTGCAGCCGGCGTGGACGTCCCGACGCCTCGCGCCGGTGTTCAACGTCGGCCCGCTGAACGCGCCGCTGACCAAGGCGGCGTTCCTTGCCGCACCGGCCAATTCGACGCTGATCCCGGACAGCCTGTTCTCGCATTCGGACCAGCAGGTGCTGTGGGAGTCTGGTACCAGCAGCAGCGTCACCCGCACCGGCTGGGGCGGCCGCGCCGCCGAGGCGCTGGCGACCACCAACCCGGTGATCTCGGTCGGCGGCAACGGCCGCTTCGGCCTGTCCAGCGCCGCCGTGCCGCTGGTGCTGCCCGCGCCGGGAGAGCGATTCGGCGTGTGGGAACTCAACGACGAGACCTGGCGCCTGCAGTACGCGCCGACCATCGCCCGCGCCGCCGCGCTGCGCACGCTGTACCGCCAGGCGATGCCGACCGACCTGGGCGAAGCCTACAACCGCATGCAGCGCGACGCGATCGACGTGTCGACGCGCCTGGCGGGCATCATCAAGCAGCAGCCGGGCGACAGCGGGGCTGACGCCGCGATCAACGCCGCCTTCGCGCCGCTGATCTCCGGCGGCAAGGTCACGACCGGCATCGGCCGGCAGCTCTACCAGATCGCCAAGCTGGTGGCCGGACGCGCGGTCGTGCAGGGCGACCGGCAGATCTTCTTTGCCCAGCAGGGCGGCTTCGACACCCACGGCGACCAGGTGGCGACCAACCCGACGCAGGGAAGCCACGCGGCGCTGCTCAAGCAGGTGGGCGACGCGCTGGCGGCGTTCGACAACGCGATGACCGGCCTCGGGCTGGGCAACGCCGTCACGCTGTTCACGCAGAGCGATTTCGGCCGCACCTTCCGGCCGAACAACAGCTACGGCACCGACCACGCCTGGGGCAACCACCACCTGGTGCTGGGCGGCGCGGTCAAGGGCGGCCTGACCTACGGCACGTACCCGGAACTGGTTCCCGGCGGCGCGGACGACGTCGGCGTCGCGGCCTGGGAGCAGCAAGGGCGCTGGATCCCGACGACCTCGGTCGACCAGTACGCGGCGACGCTGCTGGCGTGGTTCGGCGCCACCGACGGCCAGCTCGACACGATCCTGCCGAACCTGCGCAACTTCGGCACGGCGCGCCGGCTCGGGTTCGTCTGACGGATGGACCGGGCGCGACCGGGCCGACGGGTCGCGTTCGCCACCGAGAGCCCGTACCAGCAACGCGCACCAACAACGCAAACCAGCAACGCAAACCAGCAACGCGCACGGAGCGACCCGCACAGGTGGCCCGGGCCGCGAGCCCGGGCAGCCGTCAGCCCAGCTGTTCCAGCACGCGCATCGAGTAGTCGACCGCGCGCACGTCCTTCGTCAGCCGGCCGATCGAGATGCGGTCGACGCCGGTGGCGGCGATCGCGGCGAGCTGCGACAGCTCCACGCCGCCCGACACTTCCAGCAGCGCGCGCCCGGCGGTGCGGGTGACCGCGTCGCGCATCGATTCGAGCGTGAAGTTGTCGAGCAGCACGCTGGTAGCGCCGGCGGCCAGCGCCTCGTCGAGCTGGGCCAGCGTCTCGACCTCGATCTGGATGTCCACGCCCGATTGCAGCGCCTGCGCCTGGCGCAGCGCCGCGCCGACGCCGCCGGCCGCGGCGATGTGGTTCTCCTTGATCAGGATGCCGTGCCACAGCGCGAGCCGCTGGTTGCGTCCGCCGCCCACGCGCACCGCGTACTTCTGCGCCTGGCGCAGGCCCGGCAGCGTTTTGCGCGTGTCGAGGATCGCGCAGCCGCGCGGGTTCGGCGACACGCCCTCGACGGCGCGCACATGGGCGCGCGTGGCGGTGGCGACGCCGCTGAGCAGTTGCAGGAAGTTCAGCGCCGGGCGTTCGGCGGAGAGCAGCGCGCGCGCATCACCGTCGATCTCGCAGACGGTGCTGTCGGGCGTCATCTCGGCGCCTTCCTCGTAGCGCCAGTCGATTCGGGCTGCGCCGTCGAGCGCCAGAACGCAGGCGTCGAACCAGTCGCGGCCGCACAGCACGGCGGCCTCCCGTACGCGGACCCGCGCTCGGACTCGGCGGCCGGCCGGCACGAGCTGTGCGGTCCAGTCGCCGCCGCCGATGTCTTCGGCCAGAGCGTCGCGCACGTTGCGGGCGCGCGCCTGGTCGAGGGTTTCGTCGAGGCTTCGGTCGTGGTCGGGCATCGTCGGCGTCCGTGGCAGCGGCGCGGTCACGCCGCGCCGAGGTTCGGCACGATGCCCGGTGCCGGGCCGCGGGCGGGCACCGGATGGGTCGCGACGAAATCCAGCATGCGTTCGATGCAGCCCAGCGCCTCGCGGCGCACGGGTTCGTCGACCAGCACTTCGCCGCTGCCGCGCTCGAGGCAATCGATCACGCCCTGCAGCGCGTTCATCGCCATCCATGGGCAATGCGCGCAGCTCTTGCAGGTGGCGCTGCTGCCGGCGGTGGGCGCCTCGATCAGCGTCTTGCCCGGCGCAAGCTGGCGCATGCGGTGCAGGATGCCGTTGTCGGTGGCGACGATGTACTCGGTGGCGGTGCCGTCGACGACGGCCTTCAGCAACTGCGAGGTGGAGCCGACGACGTCGGCCTGCGCCACCACGCTGCGCGGCGATTCGGGGTGCACCAGGATCTGAGCGTGCGGGTGGTCGCGCCGCAGCAGGTCGAGTTCGAGGCCCTTGAATTCGTCGTGAACGATGCAGGCGCCGTTCCACATCAGCATGTCCGCACCGGTCTCTTCCTGGATGTAGCGGCCGAGGTGGCGGTCGGGTGCCCACAGCACCTTCTCGCCGCGCGCCTTCAGGTGGCGCACGATCGCCAGCGCGCAGGAGCTCGTCACCATCCAGTCGGCGCGCGCCTTCACCGCGGCGCTGGTGTTGGCGTAGACGACGACGGTGCGGTCAGGGTGGGCGTCGCAGAAGGCGGCGAACTGGTCGGGCGGGCAGCCGAGGTCGAGCGAGCAGGTGGCGTCGAGGTCAGGCATCAGCACCCGCTTGTCCGGGCTCAGGATCTTGGCCGACTCGCCCATGAAGCGCACGCCGGCCACCACCAGCGTGCGGCTGGCATGGTCGCGCCCGAAGCGCGCCATCTCGAGCGAATCGGCGACGATGCCGCCGGTCTCGAGCGCCAGGTCCTGCAGGTCGCCGTCGACGTAGTAATGGGCGACGAGCACCGCGTCGTGCTGCTTCAGCAACTCGGCGGCGCGCGCCTTCAGCGAGCGCCGCTGGTCGGGGGACAGCGGTGCGGGTACCTTGGCCCAGGCCTGCGCGGTGCAGCTCGCACCCGTCGCATCCTGGCGGTCGTAGTCGTAGAGCACGTCAGCCATGACATCGGACCCTGTGGCGGGCCGGAATCAGCGAGAGGGCGCGAATGGTAGCCCAGCGCCGGGCAACGGCCGGGCGGGCGCCGCATTGCCCCGCCCGGCGGTGCGGCCCGGGATGGCGCGGGGCGGAAACGCGAGATCCGGGCGCGGCGCTCAGTTCACCAGGCGTTCGAGCCCGGCCTGGTCGAGGATGCGGATCTGCCGCTGGCGCACCTCGAGCAGGCCTTCTTCCGCGAACTTCGAGAACGTGCGGCTGACGGTCTCGAGCTTGAGCCCGAGGTAGCTGCCGATCTCCTCGCGCGTCATGCGCAGCACCAGCGCCGACGGCGAGAACCCGCGCGCCTTCAGGCGCTGCGTCAGGTTGACGAGGAACGCCGCCAGGCGCTCCTCGGCACGCATGCTGCCGAGCAGCAGCATCACGCCGTGGTCGCGCACGATCTCGCGGCTCATGATCTTGTGGAACTGGCGCTGCAGGTCGTTGAACTCGCGCGACAGCTCCTCGAGCTGCTCGAACGGGATCACGCAGACCTGCGAATCCTCCAGCGCCACCGCGTCGCAGGAATGGCGGTCGTTGCTGATGCCGTCGAGCCCGAGCAGCTCGCCGGCCATCTGGAAGCCGGTGACCTGGTCGCGCCCATCCTCGGACGAGATGCAGGTCTTGAAGAAGCCGGTGCGCACCGCGTAGAGCGAGCGGAACGGATCGCCGCTGCGGAAAAGCGTCTCGCCGCGCGCCACCGAACGGCGGGCATCGACCAGCGTGTCGAGCCGGCGCATGTCGGGCTCGTTCAGGCCGACCGGCAGGCACAGTTCGCGCAGGTTGCAGCTCGAACAGGCGACCTTCAGGGTGCCGTTGCAGGGCGGGGACGCCGGCTCCGCCGGCCGTATCGCGTGCGCGCTCAATGTGCTGATGGTGCTCATGATCGGATTCTCGCCAACGCGGCTGAATGCAACTTGACGCGGATCAAGGCAGCGGCTGTCCGCATTCGCCACAGTCCCGGCGATGAATCAGCTCCCACGCTCACTGCGTTCGCTGCCCCCGCGGGGGCGTGTCAGCACCTTCGGACGGCCGGGCGGTATTCGGATGAAGCGCCCTGAATCTGCCCACGTTCCGTGCCAGCACATGACTGCTGACGGCCCGTTGCGGTCGGTTGCGCAGGTCCCCCACCCCGAAGCGTCTGCGCGGCGCGGCAGGCGGCATCCGCCGGGGGCTCATGCTGGGGCGGTCTCCGCTTCGCTCCGACTGCACTGTGGTGCTCAATCCGGGGTCGCGTCGCAGAACTCGCTGCGTTCGCTGCGCTCACTCCGCTCAAACAGCTGCGCCGAGTCAGACAACGAAGCGCGCTGCGCGCGCCGACCCCAGATCTGCGCTC
>JBGAMJ010000161.1:0-12409 GCA_044223035.1 Piscinibacter sp. | reverse complement strand
GCAGGCGGCGTCGACCGGTTCCAGCGCGGCGCTGAATCCGTCGCGGCGCTGGCACTCCTCCCAGCGCAGCTTGAGCATCCCGGCGACCTCGCGCGATGGCCCGGCCGCAGCCAGCCGCAGGTCGCGCGCGCTGCGTTCGCAGGCGCCGGCCAGCTCGGCCCAGGGCGCCAGCCCGCGCGCCTGCTGCAGGCCCAGGCCCAGCAGGTCGCGCGAGAAGTCGATCACCTGTGCGCTGCCGATCGCCGTGCCGAGGAACTGCACGCCGGCTTCGGCGAGCTGGTGCGCCTCGTCGAACACCGCCACCTCGACGCTCGGCAGCAGTTCGGCGACACCGCTGTCGCGCAGGCTCATGTCGGCAAAGAACAGGTGGTGGTTGACGACCACGACATCGGCGGCCATCGCCTCGCGCCGGGCCTTCATCACGTGGCAGCGGCGGAACTCGGGGCAGTCGGCGCCCAGGCAGTTCTCGCGCGACGAGGTGACGAGCGGAATCGTCGGGCTGCGCTCGTCCAGGCCTTCGATCTCGGCCAGATCGCCGCTGACGGTCGTGTGCGACCAGCGCTCGATGCGCGCCAGCGTGCGCACGGCCCAGCGGTCGGGCAGCTCGGCCGACTGGCGGGCCTGCGCCAGCCGATGCAGGCACAGGTAGCTCGCGCGGCCCTTCAGCAGCGCCAGCGTCACCGGGATCTGCAGCGCGTCGCGCAGGCGCGGCAGGTCGCGCAGGAAGAGCTGGTCCTGCAGGCTCTTGGTCGCGGTGCTGACCAGCGCCCGCGCGCCGGACAGCAGCGTGGGAACCAGGTAGGCAAAGGTCTTGCCGACGCCGGTGCCGGCCTCGGCGACCAGCGCGCGCCGCCCGTCGATCGCGTCGGCCACCGCGAGCGCCATGCGCTGCTGCACTTCGCGCGGGCGGTAGTGGGCATCAGCGCGGGCCAGCGGGCCGCCGGGCGCGAAGGCTTCACCGACGGCATCGCGCAGCGCGGTCATCGCGGGCGGCCGTTCGCCGGCGTCATGCGGGTTCCGGCGGGTCGAGCTCGGCCTCGAGGCGCGCGATCTGGTCGCGCAGCAGCAGGCGCCGCTTCTTCATGCGGCGCATCGCGAGTTCGTCGGCCAGCGGTTCGGCCGCGCTGCGGTCGATCAGGCTGTCGAGATCGGCATGCTCGATGCGCATCTCGATCAATCGGCGTGCCAGCGAATGCAGGTTGTCGTCCATCAGTTCGCGAGAGGAGGCGCCGAGAAATGAAGCCCTGCGATTATAGTTTTCGGCATGACTCCCTCGACCCAAGCGTACCGGCTGTCGGCCGCCACCGGATTGCACCGCGGCGACCGCGCCTACCAGCAGGATCAGGTGCAGTTCCTGGTGCACGGCCGCGTGCCCGGCTGTGCGATGGGGGTGCTGGCCGACGGCATGGGCGGCAAGAGCGGTGGCCGCAAGGCCGCCGACCAGGTGCTGCTGACCGCCGCACAGCTGTTCGAACGCTTCGTGCCGAGCCGCGAGGACGCCAGCGAGACGCTGCGCCAGCTGGTGCTCGAATCGCACCTGATGATCAAGCTGACCGCGATCACCGCCGAGGAGGAGCCGCACAGCACCGTGGCCGCGTTCATCATCGGCCCGGGCCGGGAATGCGATGTGATCCACGCCGGCGATTCGCGCATCTACCACTTCCGCGGGCCCGACATGGTGAGCCGCACGGTGGACCACTCCTTCGTTCAGAGGCTGGTCGAAGAAGGCCAGCTCACCGAGGAAGAGGCCAACACGCATCCGCAGTCGAACCTGTTGACCGGCTGCCTGGGCACGATGCAGGACCCTCCGCTGACCACCGGGCGCATTCCGCGGCTCGAGATCGGCGACAGCCTGCTCGCCTGCAGCGATGGCCTGTGGCACTACTTCACGCCGCGCGAACTCGGCGCGATCGTGCACGCCCTGCCCCCGCGAGAGGCCAGCGAGATGCTGGTCGGCAAGGCGCGCCAGCGCGCGCGCGGCGGCGGCGACAACCTGTCGCTGGCGCTGGTGCGGGTCGAGCCGCTGGTCTGAGCCTCAGGGATTCGCGGGCACGGGCAGCGGCGTCGCGGCGGGCTTGCCGCGTGCGGCGCGCTCCGCACTGCGCTCGGCTTCGCGCCGATCGTGCGCCTCGCGGCGGCGGCGCGCGTCTTCCTGGCGTTCGGCGTAGTCGGCACGGTTGCGCGCCTCGCCGGCGGGGTCGCTGCGCGGGGCTTTCGGTGGATGAACCGGCTTCGGCGTCCGGGCAGCGGCCGCCTTCGGCGCCGGCCCCGCCGCCCCCCCGGGGCCGGGCGCGTCCGGCGCCGACGCGGCCGCGGCTGCGGGCGCTGACGCGGCTGCCGAAGCAGCTGCCGGCGCCGTTGCGGACGCCGGGGCCGCCCGCCTGGTAGCCGGGCCACGGCCTGCCGGCGCCGATGCGCGCTGGCGCTCCGCCTCCTCCTGGCGGCTGCGGATCTCCGCCAGGCGCTGCGCCGCCCGCTCGCGACGCACGACCTCGTCGAGCACGCTCAATTCGCGTTGAAGCCGCGCGACCACGTCTCGTCGCTCGCGCCGCGCGGCGTCCACGCAGGGAGTGACGACGAAGCGCTTCTGGCATTCCTGCTCGCGTTCGGCGAACCGCGCCTCGGCGGCGCGGCGTTCGGTGTCGATGCGCTCGCGATCGGCCCGCTGCGCGTCGAGCAGCGGGTCGGCTGCCCGCGCCGGCAGCGCGGCCAGCCACAGCGATGCGATCAGGGCCACGATCGGGGCGGCGATCCTCATCGGTCTGCTTTCACGTCAATCCCGTGTCGACATCCCGGCGCGCCAACGCCAGGAACTCCGCCGACTGCATCTCGTTCAGCCGCGACACCGTGCGCGGGAACTCGTGCGCCAGCGGGCCGTCGGTGTACAGCTCCTCGGGCGGCACCGCGGCCGACATGATCAGCTTGACGCGGCGGTCGTACATCACGTCGACCAGCCAGGTGAAGCGCCGCGCCTCCGACGCCAGCCGCGGCGGCATCTGCGGCACGCCCGACAGCAGCACCGTGTGGAACTGCGACGCCAGCTCCAGGTAGTCGTTCTGCGAGCGCGGGCCGCCGCACAGCGTCTTGAAGTCGAACCACACCACGCCGCCGGCGCGCCGCTTCGACTGCAGTTCGCGGTGCTCGATGTGCAGCACCGGGTCCTCGTCGCGCATCTCGGCGAGCCGCTCGAAGGCCTCGTTCATCGCCGCCTCCGCCTCCGGGCCGAGCGGGGTGTGATACAGCTTCACCTGCTCCAGCGTGCGGCGCCGGTAGTCGGTGCCGTTGTCGACGCTGATCACCTCCAGCCGGCGCTTGAGCAGCTCGATGGCCGGCAGGATGCGGTCGCGGTGCAGGCCGTTCGGGTACAGGTCGTCGGGGTGGAAGTTCGAGGTCGTGACGATGCTGACGCGGTGCTCGAACATCGAGTCGAGCAGCCGGTGCAGGATCATCGCGTCGGTCACGTCGGCGACGTGGAACTCGTCGAAGCAGATCAGCCTGAAGCGCCGCGAGATGCGCTGCCCCAGCTCGTGCAGCGGGTTGACGATGCCCTGCATGTCCGCCAGCTCGCGGTGCACCTCGCGCATGAACTCGTGGAAGTGCAGGCGCGTCTTGCGCGTCAGCGGCACGGCCTGGAAGAAGCAGTCCATCAGGAAGCTCTTGCCGCGGCCGACGCCGCCGTGCATGTAGACGCCGCGCGGGATCGCCGGGTGCCGCAGCCACTTGGTGAGCGCGTTGCTGCGCCGCGCCTTGTAGTCGGCCCATTCGCGCTCGCAGCGCTCGAGTGCATCGATCGCGCGCAACTGGGCCGGGTCGGCCTCGTAGCCACGTTCGGCGAGCGTGCTCAGGTACAGCGCGCGGACCCCCGATGCGCTTTCCATGGTGCCCCGTACGCCGGCCCGGTCAGAAGTTGAGCGTGCGCTTGTCGACCGCCAGCGCCGCTTCCTTGGTCGCTTCCGACAGGCTCGGGTGGGCGTGGCAGATGCGCGCGATGTCTTCCGACGACGCGCGGAACTCCATCGCCACCACCGCCTCGGCGATCAGCTCCGACGCCATCGGCCCGACGATGTGCACGCCGAGGATCTCGTCGGTCGTCGCGTCGGCCAGGAACTTGACCATGCCGGTGGTGTCGCCCAGCGCCCGCGCGCGCCCGTTGGCGAGGAACGGGAAGGTGCCGGCCTTGTAGGCGCGGCCGGCCGCCTTGAGCTGCTGCTCGGTCTGGCCGACCCAGGCGATCTCCGGCGAGGTGTAGATCACCCACGGGATGGTGTTGAAGTTGACGTGCCCATGCTGGCCGGCGATGCGCTCGGCCACCGCGACGCCCTCCTCCTCGGCCTTGTGCGCGAGCATCGGGCCGCGCACCACGTCGCCCACCGCCCACACGTTCGGCAGGCTGGTGCGGCATTCGTCGTCGACGACGATCGCGCCGCGCTCGTCGAGCTTCAGCCCGACGGCCTCGGCGTTCAGGCCGATGGTGTTGGGCACGCGGCCGATCGACACGATCAGCGTGTCGACGGCGAGCGTCTTCGCCTCGCCCTTGGCGCTGGTGTAGGCGATCGACACGCCGGTGTCGCTGCTGGCCACGTCGGAGATCTTGACGCCCAGCTCGATCTTCAGGCCCTGCTTGGTGAAGGCCTTGTGCGCCTCCTTGGCGATCTGCTCGTCGACCGCGCCGAGGAAGGCCGGCAGCGCTTCGAGCACCGTCACGTCGGCGCCGAGGCGGCGCCACACCGAGCCCATCTCCAGGCCGATCACGCCGGAGCCGATCACGCCCAGCCGCGCCGGCACCGCCGGGATGCGCAGCGCACCGTCGTTGCTGAGCACGCGCTTCTCGTCGAACGGCGCCCCCGGCAGTGCGCGGGCGTTGGAGCCGGTGGCGACGATCACATGCTTGCCGACGATCGTCTCGGCGGCGGCACCGGCGACCTGGATCTCGTAGCCGCCGTCGACGGCCTTGACGAACGAGCCGCGCCCGTGGAAGAAGCTGACCTTGTTCTTCTTGAACAGGTACAGGATGCCGTCGTTGTTCTGCTTCACGACGCCGTCCTTGCGGCCGAGCATCTTCGCCACGTCCAGGCTCAGCCCCGAGACACCGATGCCGTGGTCGGCGAAGTGGTGGCCGGCGTGGTCGAAGTGCTCGCTCGACTGCAGCAGCGCCTTCGACGGGATGCAGCCGACATTGGTGCAGGTGCCGCCCGGTGCGGGCCCGCCCTTGTCGTTCTTCCACTCGTCGATGCAGGCGGTGTTGAAGCCCAGTTGGGCGGCGCGGATGGCGGCGATGTAGCCGCCCGGCCCGCCGCCGATCACGATGACGTCGAAGGATTTGCTCATGGAGGGGCTCCTCGGGCCGGCCGGCCCCGATCGATGCGGTTCAAGGTGCCGGGCCATGCCGCCGCCGACGCGGCCGGCAGGCCCGGCAGGCGCGGATGGCGGTCGGCTCAGATGTCGAACAGCAGGCGCGCCGGGTCTTCCAGCGCGTCCTTCATCGCGACCAGGCCGAGCACGGCCTCGCGGCCGTCGATGATCCGGTGGTCATACGACATCGCCAGGTAGTTGATCGGGCGGATCACGACCTGCCCGTTCTCGACCACCGCGCGGTCCTTCGTGGCGTGCACGCCGAGGATCGCCGACTGCGGCGGGTTGATGATCGGCGTCGACAGCATCGAGCCGAACACGCCGCCGTTGGAGATCGAGAAGGTGCCGCCGGTCAGCTCGTCGAGCGAGAGCTTGCCGTCGCGCGCCTTGACGCCGTATTCGGCGATCTTCTTCTCGATGTCGGCGAAGCTCATCTGGTCGGCATTGCGCAGGATCGGCACCACCAGGCCGCGCGGCGAGCCGACGGCGATGCCGACGTCGAAGTAGCCGTGGTAGACGATGTCGTTGCCGTCGACCGAGGCGTTGAGCACCGGGTACTTCTTCAGCGCCGCCACCGCGGCCTTCACGAAGAAGCTCATGAAGCCGATCTTGACGCCGTGCTCCTTCTCGAACTTCTCCTGGAAGCGCTTGCGCATCTCCATCACCGGGGCCATGTTGACCTCGTTGAAGGTGGTCAGGATGGCGTTGGTGGCCTGCGACTGCAGCAGCCGCTCGGCCACGCGGGCGCGCAGGCGCGACATCGGCACGCGCTGCTCCGGGCGGTCGCTCAGGCTCGGCAGGCTGGGCACCGACACGGCCGGCAGCGAGCGCGCGACAGCCGGCGCCACCGGCACCGAAACCGGCGCGGGCACGGTGGCGGGCTTCGCGCCGCCGGCGATCGCGCCCAGCACGTCGCCCTTGGTCACGCGGCCATCCTTGCCGGTGCCGGGCACGGAGCCGGCGGCGAGCTGGTTGTCGGCCATCAGCTTGGCCGCGGCGGGCATCGCCACGTCCGACTTGCTGCCGCCCGCGGGAGCGGCGGCCGGTGCGGCCGGCGTGGGCTCGGCCGGCGCCGCCGCCTTGACTTCCAGCGGGCTGACCTGCGTGGCGGCCTCGGTGTCGATCTTCGCGATCACCTCGTCGCTGACGCAGCTCTCGCCGTCGTTCTTGACCAGTTGCGCGATCACGCCGGAGGCCGGCGCGGGCACTTCCAGCACCACCTTGTCGGTCTCGATCTCGATCAGGATCTCGTCCATCTCGACCGCCTCGCCGGGCTTCTTCTTCCACTGCACAAGCGTGGCCTCGGCCACGGATTCGGACAGTTGCGGCACCTTCACTTCAACGATAGCCATGACTTGCTTTCTTGGGGGTAAGTCCGGGCGCGCAGGGCGCACCCGACCGCCGTCCCGCCGGCCTCGGGGCCGGTCGGGCGGTCGGCATCAGGAAGACGCGACGTATCGCGCCGGTGGCGGCCTCACTTGGTCAGCACGAAGCCCTTGAGCTTGCCGAAGGCCTGGTCGAGCAGCGCCTTCTGCTGCTCCTGGTGCAGGTGCGCGTAGCCGACCGCGGGAGAAGCCGATGCCGGCCGGCCCGCGTAGCCGAGGCGCTGGCCGTCGGTCATGTTCTCGTGGATGTAGTGCTGGACGAAGAACCACGCACCCTGGTTCTGCGGTTCGTCCTGGCACCAGACGATGTCGGTGGCGTTCGGGTACTTCTTCAGTTCGGCGGCGAACGCCTTGTGCGGGAACGGGTAGAGCTGCTCGACGCGCAGGATCACCACGTCCATCGCCTTCTTTTCGTCGCGGCGGCGCAGCAGGTCGTAGGCGACCTTGCCGGAGCAGGCGATCAGGCGCTTGACCTTCGCCGGGTCGATGTCCGGATGGCTGGTGCCGATCACGGTGCGGAATTCGCCCTTGGTGAACTCGGTCAGCGGCGACGCCGCGTCCTTGTTCCGCAGCAGCGACTTCGGCGTCATGATGATCAGCGGCTTGCGGAACTGGCGCACCATCTGCCGCCGCAGCACGTGGAAGATCTGGCTCGCCGAGGTGGGCTGCACCACCTGCATGTTGTTGTCGGCGGCGAGCTGCATGAAGCGCTCGAGGCGCGCCGACGAGTGCTCCGGCCCCTGCCCCTCGTAGCCGTGCGGCAGCATCAGCGTGATGCCGTTGGCGCGGCCCCACTTGACTTCGCCGGACGCGATGAACTGGTCGATCACGACCTGCGCGCCGTTGACGAAGTCGCCGAACTGGGCTTCCCAGATCACCAGCGTGTTCGGGTCGGAGCCGGCATAGCCGTACTCGAAGCCGAGCACCGCCTCTTCCGACAGCAGCGAATCGATCACGACGAACGGCGCCTGGCCTTCGGCGACGTGCTCCAGCGGCGTGTAGGTGCCGATGTCCCACTTCTCGCGGTTCTGGTCGTGCAGCACGGCGTGGCGGTGGGTGAAGGTGCCGCGCCCGCTGTCTTCGCCGGACAGGCGCACCGCGTAGCCGCTCGCCACCAGCGAGGCGAACGCCAGGTGCTCGCCCATGCCCCAGTCGACGTTGATCTCGCCGCGGCCCATCGCGGCGCGGTCGGCGATGACCTTCTCGACCAGCGGGTGCAGCTTGAAGTCCTTCGGGATCGTGGTGATGCGGTCGGCCAGGCGCTTGATCTCGGCCAGCGGGAGCTGCGTGTCGGCCGAATCGGTCCACTTGCGGTTCAGGAACGGCGTCCAGTCGACCGCGTACTTGCTCTTGAAGTTGGTCAGCACCGGGTCGATCGTGTGCTTGCCGGCGTCCATCGCGGCGCGGAAGGCCTTGACCATGCCGTCGGGGCCGTCCGCCGGCAGGATGCCCTGCGTGATCAGCTTGTCGCCGTACAGCTTGCGCGTGCCCGGATGCTGCGCGATCTTCTTGTACATCAGCGGCTGCGTCAGCGCCGGCGTGTCCTGCTCGTTGTGGCCGAGCTTGCGGAAGCAGACGATGTCGACCACCACGTCCTTGTTGAACTCCTGGCGGTAGTCGAGCGCCATCTGCGTGCACAGCACCACCGCCTCGGGGTCATCGCCGTTCACGTGCAGCACCGGCGCCTCGATCATCTTGACCACGTCGGTGCAGTACAGCGTCGAGCGGGTGTCGCGCGGGTCGCTGGTGGTGAAGCCGATCTGGTTGTTGATGACGATGTGCACCGTGCCGCCGGTGTAGTAGCCGCGCGTCTGCGCCAGCGCCAGCGTCTCCATCACCACGCCCTGGCCGGCGAAGGCGGCGTCGCCGTGCACCAGCACCGGCAGCACGGAGTCGCCTTCCTTGTCGCCGCGGCGGTCGAGGCGGGCCTTGACCGAGCCTTCGACCACCGGATTGACGATCTCCAGATGCGACGGGTTGAACGACAGCGACAGGTGCACCGGCCCGCCGGGCGTCGTCACGTCGCTGGAGAAGCCCTGGTGGTACTTCACGTCGCCGGAGGCGAGCACCTCGGGCGCGGTGTGGTCGAACTCGGCGAACAGGTCGCGCGGCATCTTGCCGAGCGTGTTCACCAGCACGTTCAGCCGGCCGCGGTGGGCCATGCCGATCACGATCTCCTGCACGCCCTTCTGGCCGGCGCGCTGCACGACCTCGTCCATCGAGGCGATGAAGCTCTCGCCGCCTTCGAGCGAGAAGCGCTTCTGGCCGACGTACTTGGTGTGCAGGTAGCGCTCCAGGCCTTCGGCGGCGGTCAGCCGGTTCAGGATGTGCCGCTTCTCGTTGGCGGAGAAGTTCGGCTTCGAGCGGACCGATTCGAGCCGCTGCTGCCACCAGCGCTTCTCGGTCGGCTCGGTCACGTGCATGTACTCGACGCCGATCGAGCCGCAGTAGGTCTCGCGCAGCGCCTGCACGATCTGCCGCAGCGTCATGTTCTCGGCAGTCGAGAAGTAGGTGTTCGTCGCACTGAACGAGATGTCCATGTCGGACTCGCTCAGGTCGTAGAACGCCGGCTCGAGTTCGGGGATCTTCGGGCGCTCCTGGCGCTGCAGCGGGTCGAGGTTGGCCCAGCGCGAACCGAGGAAGCGGTAGGCGGCGATCAGCGACTGGACGTGGACCTGCTTGCGGGCGACCGCCAGGTCGGTGCTGCTGGCCTTGGCGCCGAAGGCATTGGCCTTGGCGCGCAGCGCGAAGGATTCGACGATCGGCGCGTGGGCGACGTCCCGGTCGTTCGAGCCGTCGACGGCGGGAACGTGCTGCAGGGCGTCGAAGTAGGCGCGCCAGTTGTCGGGCACGGCGCCCGGGTTGTCGAGGTAAGCCTCGTACATCTCTTCGACGTACGGCGCATTGCCACCGAACAGGTACGAATTCGACCTGTATTCCTGCATCATTTCGCTCACCTCATGCCCCGGTATGCGGAGCGTTAGTGGGTTGATCAACCTTCCGCGGCCCGGCTTCACCGGTTGGCGGATTGCGACCCGCCTGAGCTGCAAGGCAGCAAAGGGGACGGGAAGGAGCTTGAATCGAGGCGGCACTGTAGCACCGCTCCCCTGACGCAAGCTTACGCAGTCCCCACATGCTCGATGTCGTTTCGAGGCCGTCGGATACCCTGTCTTCCGTGCAACACCGGATCATCCATTTGCACCCGCTCGCGCCGCCCAAGCCGGCGACCGGGGCCGCCTGCAACGGTTGCGGCGTGTGCTGCGCCGCCGAGCCCTGCCCGGTCGGCATGCTGCTGTCGCGGCGCCGGCGCGGCGCCTGCGTCCGGCTGCGCTGGGATGAGGCGCAGCAACGCTACCGCTGCGGGCTGCTCGCGGATGCGTCGACGCCGTGGTGGCTGCGCCGGCTGGCCGCGCGCTGGATCGCCGCCGGCACCGGCTGCGACAGCGACCTCGAGGTGCAACCACCCGCGCCGCCGCCCTGAACGCGGCAACCCGCTTCAGAATGCATCGACCGCCATCGCCGCCACGCCGGCGCTGCCCTCGACGATGCCGTGGCGCAGCCCCGGCGCCTTGGACAGCAGGTGATCGGCGTAGAAGCGCGCCGTTGCGATCTTGGCGCGCATGAATCCGGTGTCGATGCCGTCATTCAGCCGATCCTCGGCCACCAGCAAAGCACGCGCGAGCTGCCAGCCGGCCATCAGGTTGCCGGCGAGCATCAGGTAGGGCACCGAGCCTGCGTAGACGGCCGCCGGGTAGGCCTTGGCGTGCTCGGCCACATAGTCGACCACGTCGACGAACGCCTGGCGCGCGGCCGTCAGCTGCCGCCGCACCGCCTGGGCATCGGCACTGTTGCGCTCGGCGAGCCGGGCCTCGGTCTGCTCGATCTGGGCGGCGATCGCGCGCGCGGGGCGGCCGCCGTCGCGCGCGGTCTTGCGGCCGACCAGGTCGTTGGCCTGGATCGCCGTCGTGCCTTCGTAGATCGTCAGGATCTTCGCGTCGCGGTACAGCTGGGCGATGCCGGTTTCCTCGATGTAGCCCATGCCGCCGTGGACCTGCACCGCCAGGCTGGCCACCTCGATGCTCATCTCGGTGCTGTAGCCCTTGATCAGCGGCACCAGGAACTCGTAGAACGCCTGGTTCTGGCGCCGCGCCTCGGTGTCGGGGTCGGCATGCGCCGCGTCGTAGGCCGCGGCGGCGGTGATCGCCATCGCGCGGCAACCCTCCACGCAGGCGCGCATCGTCAGCAGCATGCGCTTGACGTCCGGGTGGTGGATGATCGGCGCCGCCGCGGGCGCCGAGCCGTCCACCGGACGCGACTGAACACGGTCGCGCGCGTAGCCCACCGCCTGCTGGTACGCGCGCTCGGCCACCGCGATGCCCTGCACGCCGACGGCGTAGCGCGCCGCGTTCATCATGATGAACATGTACTCGAGGCCGCGGTTCTGCTCGCCGATCAGCTCGCCGATCGCGCCGGGTCCGGTGCCGGCGACATCGGCGGACGCACTGCCGTCGCCGTATTGCAGCACCGCCGTCGGGCTGGCCTTGATGCCCAGCTTGTGCTCGATGCTCACGCACTGCACGTCGTTGCGCTCGCCCAGCGCGCCGTCGGCGCCGACCAGGAACTTCGGCACCAGGAACAGGCTGATGCCCTTGACGCCCTCGGGCGCGCCGGTCACGCGGGCCAGCACGAGGTGGACGATGTTGTCCGCCATGTCGTGCTCGCCGTAGGTGATGAAGATCTTGGTGCCGAACAGCTTGTAGCGGCCGTCGGCCATGGGTTCGGCGCGGGTGCGCACCGCCGCCAGGTCGGAACCGGCCTGCGGCTCGGTCAGGTTCATCGTGCCGGTCCAGCGGCCGTCGATCATCGGCGGCAGGTAGAGCGCCTGCTGCGCGGGCGTGCCGGCGGTCAGCAGCGCCTCGATTGCGCCGTCGGTCAGCAGCGGGCACAGCGCGAAGCTCAGGTTCGCACTGTTGATCATCTCGATGCAAGCCGCGGCAATGGTTTTCGGCAGGCTCTGCCCACCGTAGTCAGCCGGGTGCTGCAGGCCCTGCCAGCCGCCTTCGACGAATTGCCGGAACGCCTCTTTGAAGCCTGGCGTCGTGCGGACCTTGCCGTCTGCCCACGCGGACGGATGCACGTCCCCGTCGCGGTTCAGTGGCGCCACGACGCCTTCGTTGAAGCGGGCGCATTCCTCGAGCACCGCCTGCGCAGTGTCCGGCCCCGCATCCTCGAAGCCGGGCCAGCCGGCGATCCGTTCCAGTCCCGCCAGCTCGGTCATGCAGAACAGCATGTCCTTCACAGGTGCTCGGTAGCTCATCGTGTCTCCATCCACCAATGACGAGGCGCCAACTCGGGCGCCTGTCGTTCAGACCATCGCGGCGTCTTACAGCGCCTTCACCAGCTCCGGCACCGCGACGAACAGGTCCGCCTCCAGCCCGTAGTCCGCCACGCCGAAGATCGGCGCCTCGGGGTCCTTGTTGATCGCCACGATCACCTTGCTGTCCTTCATGCCCGCCAGGTGCTGGATCGCGCCGCTGATGCCGCAGGCGATGTAGAGCTGCGGCGCGACGATCTTGCCGGTCTGGCCGACCTGCCAATCGTTCGGGGCGTAGCCGGCGTCGACCGCGGCACGGCTCGCGCCGAGCGCGGCGCCGAGCTTGTCGGCCAGCGGG
>JBGAMJ010000160.1:0-12485 GCA_044223035.1 Piscinibacter sp. | reverse complement strand
GGCAAAGCAGATCTGCATCATCACCGGCGACATCCGGAACATCCATGGCATCGACATCTGGGTGAATTCGGAAAATACCAACATGCAGATGGCGCGCTTCTACGAGCCGGTGATCTCCAGCGTGATCCGCTACGAGGGCGCGAAGAAATCAGTCACCGGCCACGTGAAGGAAGACACCATCCACGATGCGTTGCAGCAGTTGATGGACGGCCAGCACAGCGTGCCGCCCGGCCAGGTGATCGCGACGACCGCCGGGGAACTGACAGCGAAGAACGGGGTGAAACGCATCTTCCACGTCGCCGCCGTCCACGGCAGCATCAACCAGGGCTATCAGGCGATCGACGCGGTGGATCAGTGCGTGACGAATGCGCTGAAACTCGCGGGTTCGGCAAACAGCCCGGAAGGCAGCGTGCGCAGCATCCTGTTTCCGTTGCTGGGCATCAGCACGCGACTCAAATCGGAGCGCGAGACGGTCGAATCGCTGTTCACCGCAGCCGCCAGCTTTCTGGCGGATTATCCGGATTCGCGCATCGAGGAAATCTACTTCCTCGCCTGGAGCGACGCCGAACTAAAACTCTGCCAGTCCATCCTGGATCACCGCGCCGATCTTCGGAAAGTCTGACACCGGCAGCGCCCTCGCGTAGAGGGTGCTCCATTTCAGCGTCATGTCCAGCGCGTGGGTGTTGCGCCGGGTTTCCCCGTGCAGCGAGGTTTCCACGGTGAACCCGGCCGCCGCGAGCCTGGCTTCGATCTCGCGCGCATCGGGATAGTATTCGAAGAAGCGGTTGTCGGGGCCGCGCTGAACCAATTCGCTGGCTCGGCCGACCTGAAAATTCAGGCCGAGCAGACCGCCGGGCTTCAGCACCCGCCGGAAACCCGCCAGCACCCGCGCGAGGCGCTCCCGCGGCACGTGCAGGATGGCCGCGGCGCACCACAGCGCATCGAACGAGCCCGCGCTGAAATCCAGCCGTTCGAGGCTCATCTTCTGGAGTGCGATCGATTGGACGAGTTTCCGGGCGTGCCGCAGCATGCCGTCCGACAGATCGATTCCCAGCACCCGGTGGCCGGCGCTCGACAGCCTCTGCGCATGGTGCCCCGGGCCGCATCCCGCATCGAGAATCGTCGACCCGGGACGCAGGCGACGGAGAAACCCGTCGAGTTCGCGTTCGGGTGGATGATCGAACCACTGTTCGGTGAATTGCTCGGCGATCCGGTCGTAGGACGCGATCGTGGCGCGCACCAGATTGTCGGGCGCGAGCGCGAAGCGGGCGTCGATGTCGGTTTCTGCAGCGAAACCGCGGGTGGTCAGCAGTTGGCGCAGGGCGTGCCATCGGGCCGGCGATTGCCAGTCGTCGCGCACATCCCACACGCGGCCGGGAACCCGGTGCTTCCAGCGCGCCGCCGCGGCGTCGGCGACGCCGGGGGCCAGCAAGGTCACGGTGCCGGGATCCTGCGAACGACCGGCAGGTCCCTCGGATTCGTCTTGCGCATCGGGCGCGCTCCCACGGCCGGCGATCTGCAGGTCGACCCGCGCCGCCGCCGAAGGCAGCGCATCCCCGGAGCCGAAGCCTGCCCGGGGCCCGTCGACCGTGCGCAGCACGACACGCAGCTGGCTTTCGCGCAGCCGCCTGACGCAGTCGACCGCGAGCGCGCGCTCGTCGGGCGCGCACCAGACCGCCACGTCGAATGTCCTGTTCGTGCTCGCCATCGGCTGCGTGTCGCGGTGGACGCCGACGGCCTATCCGGAATGCGCCGGATCGTCAGCCCGCTCGAATTCGCCGATGCGGCGCATCACCTCGACGCGATCGGAGTCCTCGATCAGCAGGCTCAGCAGGCATCGCGCACGCGCCCGGCGCGGCAGCGCGGACGGCATCGGCGGGCCGCGGCGGCAGGCGACTTCGAGCCGGGCTTCGAACTCGGCTCGCTCGACACGCGTGCAGGCGGTGTCCGTCCGCGCGTCGAGCCGATCCGCCACGAGGCAGGCCTCGCGGAAGAGCCCGCCTGCATCGTGCGGCGGCGATGCCGCGCCGCGCGCCGGCGCCGCCGGGCGCGACGCCCGCAGCGCGAGCAGGTGGTCGGCGAGATCCGCCTCGAAGCCGTCGTCGCGCTCGCCGTACGGCAGGCAGACGGCACCGCGGACGGTGGCCGGCACGCGGCCGTCACGCACGTTCACGATGAATGCCGTCGGCAGTTGCCGGCGGTGCACATACCCCAGCTCATACATCACGAACGGGTTGTGCCCGGTCAGGTCGACGAGCACCAGGTCGGCGGCGTCGATCGAGTCGAGCAGCCACAGATGCCAGGCCGAATCGACGATTTCGACCTCGAGCCGGCGCATCTCCATGCCGGCACGGCCGATCGCCCGGGCGACCGCGGCGCGGATGTCCTCGAAGCCGGCGTACATCGGCATCAGCACCAGGCACACCGGGCGCGTCGCGGCGGCGGCGGACGATGCGGCTTCCGTCAGGTCGGGCGGCGTGGTGACAGGCATCGACGGGTGTGATCGAAGTCAAGGCTCGGAGGGCCGGCGAGCGGAATGATGCCAGTCGATGGCGAGATCTCCGGATCCGCCGCGGCGTCAGCTCCGGCTGCCACACTGGCCTGCACGGGAGCCGTGCCGAGCCATCGCGCAAGCGGCCCGGCACCGATCGCCACCGTTTCCCACTTCCGACAAGGAGACCGTCATGGTCAAGAACGAAAACACGCTGGATCGCGGGCTGCGCATCGGCGCCGGCCTGCTGCTGATCGGCCTCGCCGCCAGCCACACGATCGGCGCCTGGGGCTACATCGGCATCGCGCCGGTGCTGATCGGCCTGGTCGGCGTGTGCCCGCTGTACTCGGTGCTCGGCATCAACCGCTGCCCGGTCGACAAGCGCTGAGGCGGCGGCCGGCGCCGCCGGGCGCACACGTGCCTCGCAAGCTGGAGGCGCTGTCGGCGTTCGATCGAACATCGTCGCGTGCCGATCATTCGGGGCATCCGCTCACCGCGAGGGGTCAGCACCTTCGTGAAACCAGGGCAGGCTGCTACGACAGGACCGTCACGACCGGTGCCAACCCGAGCTTGCTGGCGCGCCGGGCGAACTTGCGGTCATCGAATGTTGCGACGCTGTCGCAACACCTGTAGCTCGCGTGGTGCAGCGCGTCAGCGAAATCGATGCCGGCGTCGCCGTTGGAGAGCGCTTGCCCAACGGCATCACGGTCTTCGACGGTAATGTGTTCCTGCGCCAGCAGATGCCGCAGGACGGATGCCACTTCGGCTTGGGCGAATCCGTAGTAGCCACGCATCACCCACTCGAGCTCCAGGACCACCGACTTGCTCACCATCAGCGGCTGACCCGATTCGATGAGGCGACGGGCCGCCAGCCGTTGGCGCTGCGCCTCGGTGTCTGCCTCGTCGTCGATGTAGTACCGGGCGAGAACGTTGGTGTCCAGGCCGATCATCGCTAGAGCACGGTTTTGACCACCACCGCAGGATCGAAGTCCGTGGGGACGGGAGCACGCCGGCTCTTGAGCAAGCCGAACCCGCTGCGAGCGTCGCCCGCCGGCGAACTCCGGACCCGCATCTCGACGTGATCACCGACCAGCGAGAACTCGATACGGCTGCCCTGCCGGATGCCGAGCTGTTGCCGAAGCGCCTTCGGGATGGTGACCTGCCCCTTGCTGGTGACCGACGTGACTTCCATGACGCCTCCAAGTATTACTCGGTAATACTATCGACGCCAAGCCGGCTTGGCAATCGAAATCCGCCTCGTGCCCTCGGTGCAACAGCCGGCACGACGGCCCGGTCGTCAATGGGGCCCGATCCGACGCACCCGACTCGCGAACCCACCCATCAGCCGAACCACGCCCGCGCGTTGCGGAACATCCGCATCCACGGGCTGGGGGCGCCGATGTCGCCGTCGGTCCAGCTCATCAGCACGTTGCGGTAGACGCGCTCCGGGTGCGGCATCAGCACCGTGAAGCGGCCGTCCGGCGTCGTCACCGAGGTCAGGCCGTCCGGGCTGCCGTTCGGGTTGAACGGATAGGCCTCGGTCGCCTGGCCGGCGTGGTCGACGAAGCGCATCGCCCGCTGCACCGCGGCGGGGTCGCCGCGCTGCGAGAAGTCGGCATAGCCCTCGCCGTGCGCCACCGCGATCGGCAGGCGGCTGCCGGCCATGCCGGCGAAGAAGGCCGACGGGCTGTCGAGCACCTCGACCAGCGACAGCCGCGCCTCGAACTGCTCGCTGCGGTTGCGCGTGAACTTCGGCCAGGCCTGCGCGCCCGGGATGATGGGCGACAGCGCGGCCATCATCTGGCAGCCGTTGCAGACGCCCAGCGCGAGCGTGTCGGCGCGGTTGAAGAAGGCGGCGAACTGCTCCGCCAGCGCCGGGTTGAACAGGATGGAGCGCGCCCAGCCTTCGCCGGCGCCCAGCGTGTCGCCGTAGCTGAAGCCGCCGCAGGCGACGGCGAGCTGGAACTGGTCGAGCCGGGCGCGGCCGGCCTGCAGGTCGCTCATGTGCACGTCGAAGGTGTCGAAGCCGGCCTGCGCCATCGCGTAGCTCATCTCGACATGGCTGTTGACGCCCTGCTCGCGCAGGATCGCGACCTTCGGCCGTGCGCCGGTCACCGCCGGCGCGGCGCCGGCGGCCGGGTCGAAGCTGAGCGACACGTGCAGGCCGGGGTCGTCGGCGCGGCCGGCGGCTTCGTGCTCGGCGTCGGCGCAGCCCGGGTGGTCGCGCAGGCGGGCGATGCGCCAGCTCACCTCGTCCCAGGCCTGGTGCAGGTCGCGCAGCGGCGCGCTGAACACGGCCTTGGTGTCGCGCCACACCTCGACCACGCCGCGCTCGTTCGGCTTGCCGATGAAGTGGCTGTGCTTGCTCAGGCCGAACTCGCGCAGCGTCTGCATCACCTCGTTGCGCACCGCGGTGGGCACCTGGATCACGGCGCCGAGCTCCTCGTTGAACAGCGCGCGCAGCGTCAGCTCCGCGCGGCGGGCGCTGACCTGGCCGGCCCAGTTCTTCGAGTCGCCATACTCGGCGCGGCTGTCGCTGATTCCGTCGCCCTCGGTGACGAGCAGGTCGACGTTCAGGCTGACGCCCAGGTGGCCGGCGAAGGCCATTTCGCAGACGGCCGCCCACAGGCCGCCGTCGCTGCGGTCGTGGTAGGCGAGCAGCCGGCCCTGGCCGCGCAACCGGTTGATCGCGCCGACGAGTGCCACGAGCTGCGCCGGATCGTCGAGGTCGGGCACGCCGTCGCGCTCGGCGCTGCCGTGGGCGTCGAGCACCTGCGCGAGCATCGAGCCGGCGAGGCGCTTGCGACCGTTGCCGAGGTCGATCAGCACCAGCGTGGTGTCGCCGGGCTGGAGCTGCGGCGTCAGCGTGCCGCGCACGTCGGCGAGCGTCGCGAACGCGGTGACGATCAGCGACACCGGCGCGGTGACCTGGCGCGGCGCGCCGTCGTCGCCGGCCCAGCGGGTGCGCATCGACAGGCTGTCCTTGCCGACCGGCACGCTGATGCCGAGCGCCGGGCACAGTTCGAGGCCGACGGCGCGCACGGTGTCGTACAGCGCGGCGTCCTCGCCCGGCTCGCCGCAGGCGGCCATCCAGTTGCAGCTCAGCTTCACGCGCGGCAGCTCGATCGGCGCGGCGAGCAGGTTGGTGATCGCCTCGCCCACTGCCATCCGGCCCGACGCCGGCGCGTCCAGCACCGCCAGCGGCGTGCGCTCGCCCAGGCTCATCGCCTCGCCGCGCAGCCCGGCGTGGTCGGCCAGCGTGACGGCGCAGTCGGCCACCGGCACCTGCCAGGGGCCGACCATCGGATCGCGGTGGTTCAAGCCGCCGACCGTGCGGTCGCCGATCGTGACCAGGAAGCGCTTGCTGGCCACGGTCGGGTGGCGCAGCACGTCGAAGGCGACGCGCTCCAGCGGCACGTCGGTCAGGTCCAGCGCGGGGGCGCTGCGCGGCACGCGACGCACGTCACGGTGCATGCGCGGCGGCTTGCCGAGCAGCACCTCCATCGGCATGTCGATCGGGCGCGCCTGCGCCGGGTCGGCCGCGTGGGCCGGGTCGTCGAGCACCAGCCGCGGCTCGTCGGTGGCGGTGCCGACCACCGCGAACGGGCAGCGCTCGCGCTCGCACATCGCCTGGAACAGCGGCAGCGCCTCGGCGCGCACCGCCATCACGTAGCGCTCCTGGCTCTCGTTGCACCAGATTTCCTTCGGCGCCAGGCCGCTCTCCTCCAGCGGCACGCGCCGCAGATCGAACAGTGCGCCGCGCCCGGCGCCGTCGACCAGCTCGGGGAAGGCGTTCGAGATGCCGCCGGCGCCGACGTCGTGGATCGCGAGGATCGGGTTGGCCTCGCCGAGCGACGCGCAGTGGTTGATGACCTCCTGCGCGCGGCGCTGGATCTCGGGGTTGCCGCGCTGGACGGAGTCGAAATCGAGCGACGCGGCATTCGCGCCGGCCGCCATCGAGCTCGCCGCACCGCCGCCCATGCCGATGCGCATGCCCGGCCCGCCGAGCTGCACCAGCAGGGTGCCGGCCGGGAACGCGACCTTGGTGGTCTGCCCGGCCGAGATGCTGCCCAGCCCGCCGGCGATCATGATCGGCTTGTGGTAGCCGCGCCGCTGGCCGTCGACGCTCTGCTCGTAGACGCGGAAGTAGCCCAGCAGGTTGGGCCGGCCGAACTCGTTGTTGAAGGCGGCGCCGCCGAGCGGGCCGTCGATCATGATCTGCAGCGGGCTGGCGATGTGCGCCGGGCGGCCGACCGGCTGGCGCTCCCAGGGCTCGTCGGTGCCCGGCAGGTGCAGGTTGGAGACGCTGAAGCCGGTCAGCCCGGCCTTGGGCTTCGAGCCGCGGCCGGTGGCGCCCTCGTCGCGGATCTCGCCGCCGGCGCCGGTGGCCGCCCCCGGGAACGGCGAGATCGCCGTCGGGTGGTTGTGCGTCTCGACCTTCATCAGCACGTGCGCGGTGTCGCGCCGGGCGGCGTAGCGCGGCGCGTTGGTGTAGCCCTCGGGCTGCCAGCGCTCGATCTCGCCGCCTTCCATCACCGATGCGTTGTCGCTGTAGGCCACCACCGTGTGCTGCGGCGCCGTGGCGTGGGTGTGGCGGATCATCTGGAACATCGAGTGTTCCTGCGCCTCGCCGTCGATCGTGAAGCGGGCGTTGAAGATCTTGTGCCGGCAATGCTCGCTGTTGGCCTGCGCGAACATCATCAGCTCGACGTCGGTCGGGTTGCGCGCCAGGCCGCGGAAGGCATCGACCAGGTAGTCGATCTCGTCGTCGCTGAGCGCAAGGCCGAAGCGGCCGTTGGCCTCGACCAGCGCCGCGCGGCCGGCGCCGAGCACGTCGACGTGCTCCATCGGCGCGGCCGGCTGCTCGTCGAACAGGTGCGCGGCGTCTTCGCGGCGGCGCAGCACGCTCTCGGTCATGCGGTCGTGCAGCAGCGCGGCGGCGGCGTCGAGCTCGGCGTCCGTCAGCGGCTTGCCGGCGCCGAACAGGCCGGCCTTGTGCGCGAGCCGGTATTCGGTGACGCGCTCGACTCGGCGGATCTGCAGGCCGCAGTTGTGCGCGATGTCGGTCGCCTTGGAGGCCCAGGGCGACACCGTGCCCAGGCGCGGCGCGACGACGAGCAGCGCGGCATCCCGGCCGGCGTCGGCGGGGCCTTCATACGCGTCGCCATAGCGCAACAGCGCCTCGAGCTTGTCGAGCGCCGGGCGATCCAGCGCGGTCTCGCTCCACACCCAGTGCACGTGGCGCGCGTGCACGCCGGTGATGCGCGGGTTCTGCGCCTGCAGCCGGGCCAGCAGCGCCTGCGCGCGAAAGGCCGGCAATGCGTTGCCGCCGTCGAAGGTGTGGAGGTGCCGCGGCGGGCGCGGAAGATCGGGGTGGGAGGGCGTCACGCTCGGCGCTCGCTGGGGGTGGGTCGCGGTGGGGTCGCGGGGGGGTCGCGGTGGGGTCGCGGTGGGGTCGCGGGGGTGATCGCGGACAGCAGGCGCAATGTTTGCGCGCACATTGCAGACTGCCGGCGGCCGGGCGACCGCCCCGCGGCGAACCCGGGATTCTAGGGTCCGATGCGATAATTCCCGACCATGACGATCACCATCAAGTCCGCATCCGACGTCGAGGGCATGCGCATCGCCGGCCGGCTCGCCTCGGAGGTGCTGGACATGCTGACGCCGCATGTCCGGCCCGGCATCACCACCGACCAGATCGACCAGCTCGCGCATGACCACATCGTCAAGGTGCAGGGCGGCATCCCGGCGCCGCTGAACTACGCGCCGCCCGGCTACACGCCGTACCCGAAGTCGATCTGCACCTCGATCAACCATCAGGTCTGCCACGGCATCCCGAACGACCGGCCGCTGAAGAACGGCGACATCGTCAACATCGACGTCACCGTCATCAAGGACGGCTGGCACGGCGACACCAGCCGCATGTTCATCGTCGGCGAAGGCTCGATCGCGGCCAAGCGCCTGTGCCAGATGACCTACGACGCGATGTGGCGCGGCATCGTGAAGGTGAAGCCGGGCGCGCGGCTGGGCGACATCGGCCACTCGATCCAGACCTTCGCCGAGACCAACGGCTTCTCGATCGTGCGCGAGTTCTGCGGCCACGGCATCGGGCGCCGGTTCCACGAGGAGCCGCAGGTGCTGCACTACGGCCGCCCCGGCACGCTCGAGGAACTGGTGCCGGGCATGGTGTTCACGATCGAGCCGATGGTCAACGCCGGCCGGCGCGAGATCCGCGAGCTGGGCGACGGCTGGACCATCGTCACCAAGGACCGTTCCCTGTCGGCGCAGTGGGAGCACACCGTGCTCGTCACCGACACCGGCTACGAGGTGCTCACGCTGTCCGAGGGAAGCCCGCCGCCGCCCGCGTTCGCGGCGGCATGACGGGCCGGCACGCCGATGTCCGCGCGGCCTGACACCGACGGCCGCAGCCCGGCGCTTCGCGCCGGCGGCCCGCGCAGCGTCGGTGAGCTGCGGGCGCGCTTCCGCCAGGGCAAGGCCAAGCTGATCGAGCACTTCCGCGACTCGCGGGCCACCTCGATCACCGCCACGCGGCTGGTGCGCGCCCTCACCCGCCACGTCGACCAGACGCTGCTCGACCTGTGGGAGCACGCGATCATGCCGCCCGGAGCGGCGCTGCTGGCGGTCGGCGGCTACGGGCGCGCCGAGCTGTTCCCGCATTCGGACGTCGACGTGCTGGTGCTGCTGCCGTCCGACCAGGGGCCGACGAACGATGCGCTGAAGTCGTCGATCGAGGGCTTCATCACCGCCTGCTGGGACATCGGGCTGGAGATCGGCTCGTCGGTGCGCACCGTGGAGGAGTGCATCGAGGAAGGCCACCGCGACGTGACGGTACAGACCGCGCTGCTCGAATCGCGCTACCTGTGCGGCTCGCGCCGGGTGTTCAACCTGTTCCGCCGCGCCAACACGCTGGCGATGGACGAGAAGGCCTTCCTGCGCGCCAAGATGCTGGAGATGGCGCAGCGCCACCAGAAGTTCGAGGACACGCCCTACTCGCTCGAGCCGAACTGCAAGGAAAGCCCGGGCGGCCTGCGCGACCTGCAGATGGTGATCTGGGTCGCGCGCGCCGCCGGGCTCGGCAAGAACTGGAACGAGCTGGCGGCGCGCGGGCTGATCACGCCGTTCGAGGTCAAGCAGCTCCAGCGCAACGAAGGCCTGCTGAAGGTGATCCGCGCCCGGCTGCACATCGTCGCCGGCCGGCGCGAGGACCGGCTGGTGTTCGACCTGCAGACGGCCGTCGCCGAGAGCTTCGGCTACAAGGCGACGCACGGCCAGCGCGTCTCCGAAGTGCTGATGCGGCGCTACTACTGGGCCGCCAAGGGCGTCACCCAGCTCAACCAGATCCTGCTGCTGAACATCGAGGAGCAGGTCAACGGCTCGCAGGACGCGCCGATGCGGCCGATCAGCCGCCGCTTCCTGGAGCGCGGCGGCATGCTCGAGGTGGCCAGCGACGACCTGTACCGGCGCGACCCGCACGCCATCCTCGACACCTTCCTGACCTACCAGTCGACGCCGGGCATCAAGGGCCTGTCGGCGCGCACGCTGCGCGCGCTCTACAACTCGCGCGACGTGATGGACTCGGAGTTCCGGCACGATCCGGTGAACCGCGAGACCTTCATGGACATCCTGCGCGCGCCCGAGGGGCAGACGCACTCGTTCCGGCTGATGAACCAGACCTCGGTGCTGGGGCGCTACCTGTGGGTCTTCCGGCGCATCGTCGGCCAGATGCAGCACGACCTGTTCCACGTCTACACGGTCGACCAGCACATCCTGATGGTGCTGCGCAACATGCGGCGCTTCTTCATCCCGGAGCACGCGCACGAGTACCCGTTCTGCTCGCAGCTCGCGCTGCAGTGGGACAAGCCCTGGGTGCTGTACGTCGCCGCGCTGTTCCACGACGTCGCCAAGGGCCGCGGCGGAGACCATTCCGACCTCGGCGCGATCGAGGCGCGGCGCTTCTGCCGCGACCACGGCATCGACGAGGACGACACAGACCTGATCGAGTTCCTGGTGCAGAACCACCTGACGATGTCACGCGTGGCGCAGAAGGAAGACCTGTCCGACCCCGACGTGATCGAGTCCTGCGCCCGGCTGGTCGGCAGCGAACGGCGCCTGACCGCGCTGTACCTGCTGACCGTGGCCGACATCCGCGGCACCAGCCCGAAGGTCTGGAACGCCTGGAAGGGCAAGCTGCTGGAAGACCTGTACCGCTTCACGCTGCGCGCGCTGGGCGGCGCGCGGCCGAACATGGACGCCGAGATCGAGGCACGCAAGCAGGAGGCGCGGCACACGCTGAACCTGTACTCGCTGCCGCGCGGCATCGAGGAGCCGCTGTGGAAGAAGCTGGAGATCAGCTACTTCGCACGCCACGACGCGAGCGAGATCGCCTGGCACGCGCGCTCGCTGTACCGCCACGTCGAGTCGCCCGATCCGGTGGTGCGGGCACGCCTGTCGCCGCTGGGCGAGGGGCTGCAGGTGCTGGTCTACGCCCCCGACCGGCCCGACCTGTTCGCGCGCATCTGCGGCTACTTCGACGGCGCGGGCTTCAACATCCTCGACGCCAAGGTGCACACCTCGCGCGCCGGCTACGCGCTGGACACCTTCCAGGTGATCAGCCCGCAGCTCGACAGCCAGTACCGCGACATCATCTCGCTGGTCGAGACGCAGCTCGCGCTGGCGCTCAACGGCAGCGGGCCGCTGCCCGAACCGGGGCGCGGCCGGCTGTCGCGCCGGGTGCGTTCGTTCCCGATCACGCCGCGCGTCACGCTGCGGCCCGACGAGCGGGCGCAGCGCTGGCTGCTCGGCATCTCCACCAGCGACCGCTCCGGGCTGCTCTACGCGATCGCCCGCGTGCTGGCGCACCACCACATCAACCTGCAGCTCGCGAAGATCACGACGCTGGGCGAGCGCGTCGAGGACACTTTCCTGATCGACGGCTCCGCGCTGCAGCAGAACCGGCTGCAGCTCGAGATCGAGAGCGAGATTCTGGACGCGATCACGCCGTAAAACGGCCGGTCGAAGCGCAGACACCGGGCATCGAGCCCGGCGTCTGCGCGGCGCGGCTGCGCGGGGCTGTTCCCGTACCGGGGCCCCTCGCCCGTCGCTCCGCCCCGCTATCCCATGTGCAAGCCGCCGTTGATCGAGAAATCCGCCCCGGTGGCGAAGCCGGATTCCTCGGAGGCAACCCAGGACACGATCGACGCGATGTCCTCCGGCGTGCCCAGGCGCTTGACCGGGATGCCGGCGACGATCTTGTCGAGCACTTCCTGGCGGATCGCGCGCACCATGTCGGTCGCGATGTAGCCCGGCGACACGGTGTTCACGGTGACGCCCTTGCCGGCCACTTCCTGCGCCAGCGCCATCGTGAAGCCGTGCATGCCGGCCTTGGCGGCCGAGTAGTTGGTCTGGCCGAACTGGCCCTTCTCGCCGTTGACCGAGCTGATGTTGATGATCCGGCCCCAGCCCTTGTCGAGCATGTCCTCGATCACCTGCTTGGTGACGTTGAACAGGCTGGTCAGGTTGGTCTCGATGACGGCATCCCAGTCGGCCCGGTTCATCTTGCGGAACAGGCCGTCGCGGGTGATGCCGGCGTTGTTGACCAGCACGTCGACATGGCCGACCTCGGCGCGCACCTTCTGGAAGGCGGCGACGGTCGAATCCCAGTCGCCCACGTTGCCCACCGATGCGATGAAGTCGAAGCCGAGCGCTGCCTGCTCGTCCAGCCACTTGCGGTAATCCCGGGTCGGCCCGCAACCGGCCACCACGGTGAATCCATCCTTCTGCAACCGCTGGCACATGGTGGTTCCAATACCACCCATGCCGCCTGTCACGTAGGCCACCTTCGGGTTCATGACTTGCTCCAATTGTTGTGATTGGCTTCGCGGGTCGGCGCTGGGCGCCGGGCGCCGGATCAGGCGCCACCGTGTCACCGAAGCGGTGCACGGATGCCGAAACGAACGCGCGCCCGCCGGCGAAA
>JBGAMJ010000006.1:0-85931 GCA_044223035.1 Piscinibacter sp. | reverse complement strand
CATCGGTCGAGTATTGCCACGTCCCGCTGCCGGAGCTCAGCCCGGTGATCGCGATGCCCTGCACGGCGCCCGCATCCACGTCGCTGATTGATGCACCGACGAATGACGCCACTGTCTGCCCACCGTTGGCCGTCTGATCCTCGGTGATGGAGGTCAGCATCGGCGCGCTGGCGCCGAGCACCGGTGCGTCGTTGACCGCAGTGACCGTGATCGACGCGGTGTCGCTCGCCGTACTGAACGCCGTCGTCCCGCCGGTCGTGCTGGCGTCAACCTTGGTGCCTGCGCTGCCTGTGGTCTGGTCCCACGCACGGTAGGTGACGGAGCCAGTCGTGGCGTTCTGGCCGTTGGGCACGAAGCGAACGGAGTCGGTCGAACGCAGCAACAGCGCCGAGGAGCCGCTGACCGCGCCGACGGCCGACCAGCTCGAACCACCGTTCGTCGAGTATTGCCACGTCCCCGTGCCCGAAGCCAGGCCGGTGATCGCAATGCCCTGTACCGCGCCGCTGTCCACGTCGCTGATCGACGTACCGATGAACGACGCAACGGTCTGCCCGGCGTTCGTGGTCTGGTCCTCGGTGATCGTGCCGAGCGCCGGCGTGATGGCGCCGAGCACCGGCGCATCGTTCATGGCCGTGACGGTGATCGCCACGGTGTCGGTGTCGCTCAGTGTCGACGCGTCGGTCGACAGCACCGTCAAGGTGTCGCTGCCGTTGACGTTGGCGTTGCCCAGGTAGCTGAGTGTCGCCAGCGCCGCGTTCACCTGGGCGGTGGTCCCGCTCAGCGTGAGCGCCGCGCTGCCGTTGGTGCCGCTGCTGATCGTCGCGCCGCCGGCCAGGCTCACCGTCAGGCTGCCGCCCAGTACGCTCAGGCTGGTGGTCATCGCAAGGACGCCGCCATCGACGACCGACAGCCCGGCGATCGCTCCGGACACGTCCTCGGTCAGCGTTCGCGCACCCGGCACGGTGTTGACCGGCGTCGTGCCCGCGTCGAGCGCGGCCGAGAATTCCGAGGTGTCGGTGAAGCTGCTGTAGGTCGCGTCCGCCTTCGTCGCCGTCGCGGTCACCACGTAGCCGACCGGCACGGCAACCGAGAGCGTGGTCGAGAAGCTCGCACTGCCCGAGCCATCGGTCGCGACGTTGACGTAGCCGATGAAGGTCTTGCCGTCGCCGTAGCCGCTGCTGTTGGCGCTGGGCGAGGCGAACAGCTCGATGCGGAAGTGGCTGCTGGCGACGCTGTTCAGCGTGCCCGAGACGCTCAGCTGGCCGCTGCCGTTGGTCTTGGCGAGCGTCAGCACCGGAAAGTTCTGCAGGTTGTTCGCGCCGCTGTCGGCGTCGCCGGCGTCGTTGGCAGTGGCCCCGCTCGCGCCCAGGTCGATGGCCAGCGCGCCGCTGCCGGTGAGGCCGTAGATCGAGTTGCCGAGGATGCTGTTGCCGGTGCCGCTGGCAATGCCGATGCCGTCGTAGCCGCCCGCCGACGTGTTGGCGTAGGCAATCACGTTGCCTTCGCCGGCGCCGGTGCCGCCGATGCGCGTGTTCGTCGCGCCGCTGAGCTGGATGCCGCTGCGCCCCGTGCCCCAGGTGGCGGTGCCCGCGGCATCGGTGCCGATGGTGTTGCCCTGGATCACCGTACCGTCGACGCCGCTGGCCAGCAGGATGCCGTCCTGGCTGGTTCCCGCGATCCTGTTGCCGACGACCGTCGTCGTGTTGCCGCTGTCGATGCGGATGCCGGTGACCGGCGTGCCCAGCGTGGCCGTCCCGGCCGGCGTCAGGCCGATGCTGTTGCCGCGCAGCACGTTGCCCGTGCCGGCGCCGAACAGGTACAGCCCGACCTCCGCGGCGCCGCTGATCACGTTGTCCTGGATCGTGTTGCTCGCTGCGCTCGTCTGCAGCGACACGCCCTGCTGGAAGCCGGTAAACGAGGTGGTGCCGGCGGCGTTCAGGCCGATCCAGTTGCCGATGATCTGGTTGCCCGTCGCCGTGGCACCGGAGGCGAGCACGTTGTAGCTGCCGGCGCCCGAGTTGCCGATCACGTTGCGGTCGGCCGTGCTGCTGCCGCCGATCACGTTGTTCGCGCCGCCCACGAAGACGACATACGCCCCGCTGGACACCGCGACCTGGTTGCCGCTGCTGTCGATCGCGCCGAGGTAGTTGCCGGCGACGGTGTTGCCGTCGCTGCCGGCATCGATGCGGATCGCGGTGCTCTGGAAGTTCTGGATCACGAAGCCGCGGATCGTCGAACCGTCGGCGCTGCTGGTCAGGCGCAGGCCGTCGCTGTTGCTCAGGTTGTTGGCGTTGATCACGACGGCCGGCCTGCTGCCGTTGGCCGCAAAGCTGTCGTCGGTGCTGGCGTCGATGATCGCCGCCTCCGTGATCGACGGAAGCACGCTGGACAGCGTGATCGTGTGCACGCCGGTTCCGGCGATCTGGAACTGGATGCGGTCGGCGCCGCCGCTGCCGTTGGCCGTGTTGTTCGCCGCGGCGATCGCTTCGCGCAGCGAGATGAAGCCATCGGCACCCTTGTTGGCCAGCAGGGTGCTCCAGCTCGTGCTGTCGCCGTCGCTGGTGTCGGCGGCGGTGTCCACCACGCCGGTGAACTGGCCGGTGGTGATCGCCATCACGTTGCGGCCGAACTCCGAGGTGTCGGAGTAGGTGCTGTAGCTGGCGTCGCTCTTGGTCGCGGTGGCGCTGATGTAGGTGCCCGCTGCCACGTTGGCCGTGAGCGTGGTGCTGATCGTGGCCACGCCGAAGCCGTCGGTGGCCACGTTGGCAAAGCCGAGCCAGGTGCGGCCTTCGCCGTAGCCGGTCGAGTCCTGGCTGGTGTTGGCGTAGAACTCGATGCGGTAGTAGCTGTTGGCGGCGCTGGTGAGCGTGCCGTTCAGCACCAGCTGGTTGCTCGCATTGGTGCGTGCCAGCGTGAGCACCGGGAAGTTCTGCAGGTTGTTGGCGCCGCTGTCGCTGTCGGGTGCAGCGTCGTTGGCCGTGGCGCCGCTGGTGCCCAGGTCGATCCCCAGCCCGGTGTTGGAATACACCACGTTGCCCAGGATGGAGATGCCGGTGCTCGACACCACCCAGATGCCGCGCGCGTTGTAGGCCACGGTGTTGCCTTGGCCCGCCGCGGTGCCGCCCACCACCGTGTTGTCGGCCCCGGCGCCGTCGCCGAGGTTGATCCCGTCGCCGGTGTTGCCCAGCGCGGTGCTGCCGTCGGCGCCCAGGCCGATCAGGTTGCCGCGGATGATGGTGCCGGTGTTGGTGCCCACCGTGTTGCCGATGTACAGGCCGTTGCCGTTGTTGCCCGACACCAGGTTGTCCAGGATCTGGTTGTTCGACGACGAGTACCACAGGTCGACGCCGTCGCTCGTGTTGCCCAGGTCGACCATGCCGGTCACGTCGGTGCCGAGGTAGTTGTTCTGGATCAGGTTGCTGTTGCTGCCGCCGGTCGTGTGGCCGACCTGGATGCCGTCGGTGTTGCCCGAGATCACGTTGCGGTAGGCGCTGCTCGCGCCGCCCACGGTGTTGCCCGAGGCGCCGCCGATCAGCTGGATGCCGTCGTCGCCGTTGCCGAGCACGGCCGTGCCGGCGGCGGTCAGGCCGATGTAGTTGCCGGCGATCTGGTTGCCGGTGGCCGCCGCGCCGGTCGCGCGCACGCCCTCGCCGCTGTTGCCGGAGATCACGTTGCGGTCGGCCGCGGTGCTGCCGCCGATCAGGTTGTTGGCGCCGCCGATGTAGATGCCGTTGCCGCCGTTCTCCTCGCCGGCGCCGGCGTCGGTGCCCGAGGTGTTCAGGCGGCCGATGTAGTTGCCGGCGAGGGTGTTGCCGTCGGAGCCGGCATCGATGTGGATGCCGTCGGAGCCGAAATCGCGGATCACGAACCCGCGGATCGTGCTGCCGTCGGCGGTGCTGGTCAGCGTCAGGCCGTTGGCGGCGAGGTTGTTGCCGTCGAGCACGATCGCCGGCTTGCTGCCGTTGGCAGCGAAGCTGTCGTCGGTCGTGGCGTCGAGGATCACCGCGTCGGTGATCGACGGCAGGCTGGTGGCCGGGTTGATCGTGTGCACGCCCGTACCGGCGATCTGGAACACGATGCGGTCGGCGCCGAGCGTGCCGTTGGCGGTGTTGTTCGCGGCGGTGATCGCCTCGCGCAGCGAGATGAAGCCGTCCGCGCCCTTGCTGGCGATCAGCGTCGACAGGCTGGTGGTGTCGCCGTCGCTGGTGTCGCTGGCGGTGTCGACGGTGATCGTGGCCTGCGTGGACGAGACCGTCGCCACGTTCTTCGCGAACTCCGAGGTGTCGGTGAACGTGGTGTAGCTCGAGTTCGCGGCGGTCGCGGTGGCCGAGATCACGTACCCCACCGGCACGTTGACGCCGCTCAGCGTGGCCGAGATCGTCGCGTTGCCCAATCCATTGGTGGCAACGTTGGCAAAGCCGAGGTAAGTCTGCCCTTCGCCGTAGCCCGTGGAGTCGGCGCTCGGCGACGCGAAGAACTCGATGCGGTAGTAGCTGTTGGCGGTGCTGTTGAGCGAGCCGCTGACCGTCACCTGGGTGCTGGCGTCGGTCTTGGCCAGCGTCAGCACCGGGAAGTTCTGCAGGTTGTTGGCGCCGACGCCGGCGACGCCGGGGTCGCCGTCGCCGGTGTCGTTGGCGGTGACGCCGTCGCCGCGCAGGTCGATGCCGATTCCGACGCTCGAATAGATCAGGTTGGCCGACAGCGTGTTGGCAGTTCCAGCGGTGTCGCTGATGCGCACGCCCGAGTTGTAGCCGGCGGTGTTGCTCTGGCCGCTGAAGGCGATCGTGTTGCCGGTGATGCTGCTGCTGCTCGGGCCGGCGCCGCCATAGGTGGTCTCCATCAGGATCCCGTTCTGGCCCGAGCCCCAGTTGGCGGTGCCGGCCAGGTCGGTGCCGATGCGGTTGCCCTGAACCAGCGTGCCGGTGCTGGCGCCGTCGAGTTCGACACCGACGTAGGCGACGCCGGCGATCCAGTTGCCATCGTTGGCGCCCGAGCCGCCGACCTGGGTGTTGTCCGCACCGTTCGAGATGTAGACGCCATCGCCGCCGTTGTGTAGCAGGGTGCTGCCGTCGGCGCCGATGCCGATCCAGTTGCCGCGCACGAGGTTGCCGTCGCTCGTCTCGCCGTCGATGTTGATCGCGTCGCTGGTGTTGCCCGCGATCAGGTTGCGCTGGGTCGTGCTGCTGCCGCCGATCGTGTTGCCGGTGGCGCCGTTGAAAGCACCCACACCGCGCGTGGTGTTGCCGAGCGTGACCAGGCCGGTGGCGTCGGTGCCGACGTAGTTGCCGATGACCTGGTTGCCGGTGGCCGACGCACCGTTCAGCTCGATCCCGAAGTTGTTGCCGGAGACGACATTGCGGTCGGCCGCGGTCGTCCCGCCGATGATGTTGTTGGCGCCCAGCACGAAGATGCCGTCGCCGCCGTTGCCGGTGCCGGCCTGGGTGCCGGTCGCGTCCATCTTGCCGACGTAGTTGCCGGCGATGGTGTTGCCGTCGGAGCCGGAGTCGATCTGGATGCCGTGGCTTCGGAAGTTGCGGATCACCAGCCCGCGGATCGTGCTGCCGTCGGCGGTGCTGGTGAGCTCCAGGCCCTCGAAGTTGCCGTTGCCGCCATCGAGGATGATGGCCGGCCTGCTGCCATTCGGGACAAAGCTGTCGTCGGTGGTCGCGTCGAGGATCACCGTGCCGGTGATCGCCGGCAGCGCCGTGGTCAGCGTGATCGTGTGCACCCCGGTGCCGGCGATGTTGAAGCTGATGCTGTCGGTGCCGGCATTCGCGTTCGCATCCGTGATGGCCTGGCGCAGCGACCCGGCGCCGGTGTTGGCGGTGTTGGTCACGGTGTAGGTGGCCAGCACCTGGTGGAAGTTGCTCTGGCCGATCGAATCGATGGCGACCGCGCTCTCGACCTGGCCGCTCGCGACTTCCAGGTTCCAGTTGCCGCCGAGCGCACTCGCGCCGGTGAGGTCGCTCGACGCGGCGACGTCGGCGCCGGTCAGCTGCGCGAGGTTCTGCACCAGCGCCTGGCCGTCGGGCTCGGCCGCGAAGTCGCAACCGTAGATCAGCAGGTCGGCGCTGGCGCTCAGGTGGCTGCCCCAGCCGGCGATCTCGCCGGCGCGGGTCAGCAATGCGTCGCTGTCGAGTGCGGTGTTGCCGAGGCTGAGCGAGGCATCGGCGCCGTGCGCGATAAGGTGGATGGCGGTCACGCCGCTGCGGCCGGCGAGTGCGGCGCTGATCTGGTCGATGCCGTCGCTGTTCGCATCGAGCATCACCGCCTCGATGGCGCGGCCGGCAGCGGCTTGGGCGGCCACGTCGTCGGCGAGCTGTCGCGCGTCCTGCACGTGCGAATCGATGAAGACCAGCTCATTCGCCGTCTGCGGCAGCACGGGTTGCAGCTGCGCGAGCTGCGTGTGGGCGGCGTCGGCCCCCTGCAGCGCGGCGCCTGCCAGCGCGGCGGGCGTGTCGGCCGAGAACAGGATGCGCGGCTCGAGGTCTTCGAGCCGCGCGCGCTCGTGGCGGGCGGGAGCCTTCATGGGGGCGCCGCCTTTCAGCGCCGGTCCGCGATCAGCGGGGCGGGGTTCGATCGGCCCTTGGCGGATGCGACAGGCTCCGGCGCCACGCGCCCGACGGATGGCGCCTGCGCGGCCTCGGCGGCCTTTCCGCCGAGGTCGATGCGGCAGCGCAGCCCCGCCGGCAGGGCGGCATCGGCGTTGGGCAGGTTGAGGCGCACGCGAAAGGTGTTGCTGGCAGGGTCGAGCACCTTGTCGATCTGCGTGATGCGTGCAGTGCGCGTGCCGCTGCCGGGCAGGTCGGGCTGCACGTTCAGCTCCTGCCCGGGGCGCAGGCTGCCGAACAGCGCGATCGGCGCGACCACTTCGACGCGCAGCGCCGAGATGTCGGCAACCCGGAGCACCGGCTTGTCCTCGACGCGCTCGCCGGTGTTCAGGTAGCGCTCGATCACCACGCCGTCGATCGGGCTGCGCAGCACGCGTTGCGACACCTGTGCCTGCGAGACGGAGACCTCGCGCGACGAGGTGGCGAGTTGCTCGCGGGCGAGAGACACGCGCTCGTTGGCCACGTCGAACTCCGACCGGGCCTGCTCGACCGCCTGCATCGAGACGAAGTTCTGCTCGGCCAGCGTGCGGGCGCGATCGAGCTTGATCCGTGCCAGGTCACGGCTGGCGATGGCGCCGCGCAGGTCGGCTTCGGACTCGGCGCGCGAGTGGGCCACGCTGTTGCTGGCGCGCTCGACGTCGGCGCGCAGGCGGGCGACGACCTGGCCCTTCCTGACCGTGTCGCCGCGCTCGATCTCGATCCACTCGATCACGCCGATCACCTGACTGCCGACGTCGGCCACCTTGTCGGGGAGGATCAGGCAGGCCAGGGCCGGCGAGGGCTGCGCCGCTTGGGCCGACGACAGCGCGCTGCCGATTGCCATCACGAACCACAGGACGTTGTACTTCATCGCTACTGCTCCTGCATGCCGCAGAACGACATGCCACGTTCGAACTCTCCCTCCCGGCGAAACAGCGCGCGGCGGCGTCGCGCCTGGCGCGCCTCGTCGCGGCGCTGCGCGCCGGTCAGCATCAGATTCAGCAGCCAGCCGGGCAGGCGGACCTCGCCGTGCTGCGCGGGCTCGCTTGCGGCGAAGGGCCGGCACGCGACGGCGATCGCCCGGCTCAGCGCATCGGCGCCGAAGCGCGGTGATTCCAGCGAGATCCAGGTTTCGCTGCTGCCCGGATCACCCTGGCGCCCGGCGCGGCCGGCGAGTTGGCGGTCGTGGCGGCGCGAGGCGTTGTGCTGGCAGCAAAGCACGTGCAGGCCGCCGGCGGTGAGGGCCTGGGCATCGAGGTGGATGTCGGTCCCGCGGCCCGCCATGTGGGTCGCGACCGTCACCTGGCCCGCGCGGCCGGCGCTGGCGATGATCTGCGCCTCGGCGGCGTCGAAGTTGGCGTTCAGCACCGCGTGCTCGATGCCGGCGGCGCCGAGCCGCGCCGAGAGGCGTTGCGAATCGTCCACCGAGTCGCAGCCGATCAGCACCGGCCTGCCTTGCCCGCATAGCGCGCGTGTGCGCGCCACCACCGCCTGCCAGCGCGCGTCGTCGTTCACGAAGAACCGCGTGGCGAACTGCATCCGCTGCGACGGCCGCTGCAGCGCGACCTCGACGATGCGGGTGCCGTAGATGCCGGCGAGTTCGCCGCGGGCCTCGCGCAGCGTGCCGCTCATGCCGCCGAAGCGGATGTAGCGCCTGAAGAACCGCTGGAAGGTGATCTGCGCCAGCGTCTCGAGTTCGGGTTCGGCCTGGCAGCCTTCCTTGAGCGCGACGAGCGCGTGCAGCCCGCGCGACCACTTGCGCCCCGGCGCGGTGCGGCCGGTGACGGCATCGACGATCTCGATCTTGCCGTCTCTCACCACGTAGTCGTGGTCGCGCTGGAACACGTGGCGGGCGGTGAGCGCGGTGACGATGGTCTCTTCGCGGTGCTGCTGGTTCTTCCAGACCGGTTGCAGCCGCGTGGCGAGCTGCCGGATGCGCGACTGGCCGGCGGGCGTGAGCACCACGCGACGTTCCGCCCGCAGGTGCACGAAGTCCTGGCCTTCGCCGAGCCGGCCCGCCAGCGCATGGGCCTGCCACAGGTAGGCGCGCTGGGCCACGCCGTCGTCCTGGCGCGACAGCACGAGCGGCATCTGCGCTTCGTCGATCAGGATGCTGTCGGCCTCGTCGACGATGGCCATGCACAGGCCGCGCAGCAGCGGGCGCGGCTGCGCGGGATCGGCCAGCGCATCTGCGCGCCGCCGCAGGGTCGAGGCGCCGGCGCCGACGAGCAGCCGGTCGCGCAGGTAGTCGAACGCCAGTTCCTTGGCGGTGACGTAGACGATCGCCTTGTCGTAGGCGGCGCGCCGCGCCTCGGGTTCCTGGCCTTCGACCACGCTGGCCACGCTCAGGCGCAGCGAGCGGAAGAGGGGGGCGAAGCGCGCCGCATCGCGCGTCACGAGGTAGTCGTTGGAGGTCAGCACGTGCACCGGGATGCCGGCCAGCGCACCCACGGCGGCGGCCAGCGCGGCGGCGAGCGACTTGCCTTCGCCGGTGGCCATCTCGACCAGCCGGTTGTCGAGCATCGCCAGCGTGGCCAGCAGCTGGCCGTCGAAGGCGGCCAGGCCCAGCGTATGGCGCGCCGCGTGGGCCACGAAGGCGCAGGCGCGGATCGCCGCGTGGGTGGTCAGGCCGTCCTTCGCGAGGTGATGCTGGACCGCCGCCTGCTGCGCGAGCAGTCCGTCGAGCGGCAGGCGCTTCCAGGCGTCGAGTTGACGCCGGACCGCGGCCACGCGCGCCTCGAAACCCTCGCCCAGCGTGGGCAGCGCCGCGGCACCGGCGTGATGCCGCGCGCGGGCCCCCTCGGTCTCCGCCAGTTCGGGATAGTCACCCCACTGGATGCCCGGGAACGGGCGGCTGGCTGCGTGGATCGAGCGGTTCATGCGGAGGCCGGGAGACCCGGGGCGTGATCAGGAAAATGATAGATACGGTGAAGATTACGGGCCTGTTCGAGAAGTGAAGCGACCATAAGACGGGCTTGTGCCGTTCTTTCCGGCTTTCGAGGCTGCAAGGCGCGCTATCGGCAGAAGAAGCGCGAATTCAAGATTCGCGGGCCGGCGAGACTATCGTATTTGCCGATTTATAGGCCTCGTCCCCGCCGGCGGGGTGTGCTGACGCGCGCCGGCTCACGGCGCGCCGTCATGTACCCGGGTTGAAGTGCGCCAGCACCTGCTGCTGGAGCTTGCGCAGTGCTTGCGCACCGAGCGGCAGCCAGCCGTGGTCGAAGCGCACCAGCGCACGTCCGCCGATGCGCTCTCCGCCGCCTGCGTTCGCATCGGCCGCGCCCGCGACGGCCAGGTCCATCAGCACCACCGGCGAGCGCGGCGTGAGGCCGTCCTTGTCGTCGCCGTTCGTCGCGATGCGGCCGCCGCTGCGGTCGCCCAGGGCGGCGCTCGGCAGCCGCTCGACGGCGCCCGCCATGTCCTGGCGGATGCGCGCGCCGCGGTCGGCGTGGCCGTCTTCCGCCAGGCGCACGCTCACCGCCCCGACCTGCGTGCGCACGAGCGTCGCATCCTGCTGCGGCAGTGCCACGCGCACGGTGAGCGGATCGTCGGTCAGCAGGTGGCCGAGCGGATCGCCCTTCTTGTGGAAGCTGCCGAGCAGCTCGGCCTGGTGCGGCATGACCACGACACCGTCGGCCTGCGCGCGGACCTCGAGCTGCGCCTGCTTCTGCTCGATGCGCGCGATCTCCGCCCGCGCGAAGTCGAGCTTCTGCTGCAGGACGGGCGTGCGCTGCGGATCGGCGCTCATCGAGTCGTAGAGCTGCACCTCCAGCTCGGCCGCCTCGCTGACATGCCCGGCGCGCTCGGCCTCGAGCATCTCGTCCTGCAGCACCATCAGCAGGTCGCCGGTCCTGACGCGATCTCCGTCCCGCGCGGCGAACGAAGCCACGAAGCCGTCGGTGCCGGCACGGATCTGCGCGCGCTCGGGCAGCCACACCACGCCTTCGGCCGTCGTGCTGAACGGAACCGGCACGACGACGGCCAGCGCGACCGCCACCACCGCGACCAGCCCGCCGCGCCAGTGGGCCCGCGTGCGCTCGGCATCGCCGGCCGCGCCGCGGCGCACGCTGCTCCACAGGGCGTGCAGCGGGGCGCCCAGCACCGAGAACAGCATCAGTGCGCCGCTGAGCGCGCCCAGCAGCGTCGAGATGCCGCCGATGAACATCGCCAGCGCGATCGACAGGCCCAGCCGATACGCCCACGACAGCGGCGCGTAGGCGAATAGCCAGGCGCGCTCGCCCGGCAGCGGCTCCACGCCGTGCGGCAAGGTCACGCCGAGAAGGCGCCGCGCGAGCACCACCTGCCACCAGCGGCTGCTGCGGGTGGCCAGGTTGCGCAGGTCGAGGATGTCGCAGAAGAAGTAGTAGCCGTCGAAGCGCATCAGCGGATTGCCGTTGGTCAGCACGGTCGACATGCCGCCGATCAGCATCACGATGAACGCCAGGTCGCGCAGCAGCCCCGGCTGCACGGCCAGCCACACGCCGAGCGCCATCGCGGCCATCGCCAGCTCGGCCATGATGCCGGCGGCGCTCACCACCGCGCGCTGGTAGCGGTACCGGAAGCCATCGGCCGCCGACGCGTTGACGAAGGGCACCGGCGACAGCATGAAGAGCGTCACGCCCGCCTGCCGCACCTCGCCGCCCCAGCGCCGCACCGCCAGGCCGTGGGCCAGCTCGTGCACGGCCTTGATGACCGGGTAGGCCAGCCAGGTCAGGAAGAGGTAGCGCGGCGAGGCGAGCGTCTTCTGCGCGTAGGGCATCAACTCGCCCCAATTCATCGCCGCGGCCACGAGTGCGGCCCCCACGGCAACGGCCCAGAGCGCGAGCGCCGTGGTGGAGAACAGCAGCGGGGCGATGCCGCCGACGCGGTCGAGCAGCCGCGACGGATCGCCGAGCGAGAGCCGGAACGCCAGCGGGTTGACGCCCTGGCGGCGGGCGCGGCTCTTCTGCGATGCCTGCGCGCGGAAGATCGACTCCACGTCGGGCGCCACGTCGCACTGGATCAGCCCGCGCTCGTGCAATTGCACCAGCAGTTGCACGACCTCGTCCTGGGTCATCGCTTCGTCGGGCCGCGCGGCGAGCAGCTCGTCCCACACCTGCTGCACCGTCAGGCGCCCGTCGCAGCGGCCGACGAACTGGTAGGCCGCCCGGTTGAGCCGCTGCACGCGCTCGCTGCCCGGCTCGATCAGCACGTACCACGGCACGCCACGCTGGTGCTGGCGCTTCAAGGACACGTGGCTGCGCAGGCGCGGGCGCAACGCCTGCACGCGATACCAGCGCGGGCTGAACAGGGATGTCTTTTCCATGGCCTGCGCGCTTCTCAGGGCATCCAGGTCCAGGCTGCCATGCGCAGCCAGTCGCCCAGGCGGTGGAACCATGCCCAAGCGAGCGTCTGCCGGCCCACCTCGATCTTCGCCACGCCCTCCAGACCGGGTCGGATGCGGTCCGGCCCGGCCGTCACCTCGGTCTCGACCTCGAACACGTTCGCGCCGTCCACGCTGCGGGCGATCGGCGTGACCCGCCGGACGCGGATCGGCAGCGCATCCCAGGGCAGCGCCGAGAGCGAGAGCGTGCCGGCCTGGCCGACGCGCACGTCGGCGATGTCGCGCTCGTCCACCTCGACCACCACGCGGTGGCGCTCGCCCGGCGCCAGCGTCATCAGCACCTTGCCGCGCTCCACCGGGGCGCCCAGGCCCTGGCTCAGGTCGCCTTGCAGGACGATGCCGTCGAAGGGCGCGACGATGCGTGCGCGTGCCAGTTGCGCGTCGATCATCCCCAGGCGTGCGCGGGCTTCGTCGGCCTTGGCGAGCGCGATCACCATGGCCGGGCGCTCCGAGCGCGCCAGCGCGGTCGCGTAGGCGCTTTCCTGCTGCGACTGCTCGCTGGCCCACTTGCGGCGTTCCAGCAGCAAATCCTGGTCGGCCAGTTCGACCAGCACCTGGCCTTGCTTGACACGGTCGCCGGGGCGCACGGCGGCCGATTTCAGGAAGCCGTCGACCGGCGCCACCAGCGCACGCTGGGCTTCGCCTTCGATGCGCGCCTTGCCGCCCACGCGGTACTCCACCGGCACCCACAGCAGGGCCGCCAGCGCCGCGGCGCCGGCCGCGAGCGCCAGCCGCCAACGCGCGCCGGCCGGCGACTTCAGCCGCTGCCAGCCGCGGCCCAGCGTGCGAATGGCGCGCACCCGCCACGGCAGCTCGCGCAGGTGCATCAGGTGAAGCACCGGCCCGACCAGGCTCACCAGGTGTTCGAGCTCGGCCACGATCCGTTCGAAGCCGGCCGGCCGCGCCGGCCATTCGAGCGTCACGGCCCCCACGCCGTCTTGCAGGTAGACCAGCGGAATGCTCGCCACCGCTCCGCCGTGGCGCTGCGCCAGCGTGGCATGCGCCAGGCGGATCGCCGAGACCGCATCGGCGCGCGCCGGCAGGGCGATGCTCATGCCTTGTTCGATCGCTTCGTCCATCGCCGCGGCGATCGGATCGAACGCCTCGCCGTGCAGGCCGCGGTCGCCGCCGTGCGACACCGCTTCGAGCCGTGCGCAGTCGTTCTGCACGAATCCGACGGTCACCCGCGTGCAGCCGAAGGCCGCTGCCAGTTCGCTCGCGAACGCCGTCGCCGCCGGCGTGCAGCGTGCGTGCGATAGCACCGCGGCCTGCAGCGTGAGCGCGAGGCCGGGCAGCGGCGTGTGCAGGTCCGCCTGCACGTCGTCTCCGTCCGCGGGCGGACGCGCCACCCGTTCGGCACCGGCCGGCACGCTGTGAGACGGCACGAACGGCTGGGCAGGCGGCCGTTCCGACGCCGGTGCGCCCGAAGCGGCCGGCGCCGGGCCGGCGTCTGCGGGTTTCAGGGCGAGTGGGCTGCTCATGGGGTGGGGCGGTGGTGCGGCACGGTGGCGGATGCGTCCGGATGAAATGATCGAAACGGCGAAGATCCGCCGGATCGACGGTTCTCGAACCTGCGTCGATGATGCCGAGTCGTTCCTGATCGTTATGCGAGAAAAAATCAGGATAGAGATGCCATATTGATCATTGACCGCGATGTTGTCGGCAGTGCGGCGCGATCGTTGAGCGCCCCGTGACGCCCGGCACCGATCGGTGATCCGGCCCGCCGCGGCGCGGTGTTCCCTGGGAACCGGCCGGCCACCGGCCCGGCTCAAGTTCGCCCGCGAACGGACGATACGGCTTCGTGCTGTGCCGCGAATCGCGGCATGGGGTCGATGAGCTTGCGAATCTGGGAAGCACGCATGGGTCCGAGACGTACCGGTGAGATCGTCGCGGTCAGTGCCGGAAGGGCCGTGCCGTGAGCCTGCGTGCCCGGATCCTGTCGCTGGTGCTGGCGGCGTCGCTGCTGCCGGTGCTGGCGATGGTCTGGCTGCTGCTCGAGCAGCGGGCGGAAACCATCGACCAGGCGCGCAAGCAGCTCGTCGTCCGTGCGGACGCCGTCGCGAAGGACCTCGACGACAAGATCGCCGGCACCACGCAGCTGCTGTTCGGGCTCAGTCGCGTGCCGACCGTCGGCAGCCCGGACAAGGCAGCGTGCTCGGCCTTCCTGGCCGACGTGCTCAGGGAGCATCCGCAGTACAGCGGCCTGCTGACAATCCTGCCGGACGGCACGCTGCATTGCGATTCGCTGCGCAGCGGCCGCGTGCTGAACCTGAGCGATCGCGAGTATTTCCAGCGCGCGCTGCTGATGAACCGGCCGGTGGTGGAGCCGGTGTTCGGCCGGCTGACCGGCGTTGGCGTGCTGCAGATCGCGCTGCCGGTGCGCGACGCCGAGGGCGCGCTGCGCTTCGTGCTGCTCGCCTCGCTCAATCTCGACCGCTTCGGCCGCGCCGTGGCGCCGACCCTGCCCTACGCCCACATGGGATTCCAGATCTGGAACGGCAGCGGCACGGTCATCGCGCAGCAGCCGGGTGGCGTGCCGGCCGATCCGGCGCGGGCGGCGCCCGACGCGGCGGTGAAGCAGTTCGTGCTGGCCGAGGGGTCTGCCGGAACGACCCGCACCCTGGGCACCGGCCGCCTCGCGCGCATCTGGGCCACCGCCACCCTGCCGGACACCGCCCACACCGGCCTGCACCTGGTGCTCAGCGTCGCCGAGGCCGACCTGCATGCGAGCGTCGACCAGCAGTTCTGGCGCACGCTCCGCTGGCTGCTGGCGCTGTCGGTGCTGGCCTGCTGCGGCGCCGTGGTCCTCGCCGAGTTCGCGATCCGGCGCCAGGCGGCACGCCTGATGGCGGCAATCTCGCGGATCGATGCGGGCAACTTCGGCGCGCCGATCGGCGCGCCGTACCCAGGCGGCGAACTCGGCGCGATGATGGCCGCGCTCGATCGCCTGACGGGCTCGCTGGACGCGCAGCGCCGCGAGATCACGCTGACGCACGAGGCGCTCGAGCGCCAGGCGAACGTCGACGCGCTCACCGGGCTGGCGAACCGCAACCTGCTGACCGACCGGCTGGCGCAGGCGCTGATCCACGCCCGGCGCGCGCAGCGGGTGGTGACGGTGCTGGTCATCGACCTGGACCGCTTCAAGACCGTCAACGACTGCCTCGGCCACAGCTGCGGCGACGTGCTGCTGAAGGAACTGGGCCGGCGCCTCGAATCCTGCGTGCGCCCGGGCGACACCGTGGCCCGCCTGGGCGGCGACGAGTTCGTCGTCGTGCTGACCGACATGGCCGCCGTGGCCGACACCGTGCCGGTGGCGCAGAAGATCCTCGCGACGCTGGCGCTGCCGGTGCAGGTCGGCGTGCAGGAGCTGACCGTCACCGCCAGCGTCGGCATCAGTGCCTATCCGCGTGATGGGCTGACCGCCGAGGAGCTGCTGCGCCACGCGGACATCGCGATGTACCGGGCCAAGGACCAGGGCGGCAATGCGCTGGAATGCTTCGTCCCCGAGATGAACCGGGCGGTGATCGCCCGGCTCAAGACCGAGGCCGGGCTGCGCCGCGCGCTCGACCAGGGCGACCTTCGGGTGCACTTCCAGCCGATCGTCGACATCGCCACCGGCCGCATCACCTCGGCCGAGGCGCTGGTGCGCTGGCAGGATCCCGAGCGGGGCCTGGTGCCGCCCGGGGAGTTCATTCCCGTGGCCGAGGAAACCGGCCTGATCGTGCCGATCGGCCAATGGGTGTTGCGCGAAGTCTGCGAACAGGCGCGCGCCTGGCGCGATCGTGGTCTCGACCCGATCCCGGTGAACGTCAACCTGTCCGCCCGGCAGTTCATCGATCCGTGCCTGGATGCGGCGGTGGAGGGCGCGCTGCGCGATGCGGGCTGCCCGGCTTCCGCGCTGCAGCTCGAGATCACCGAGAGCATGGTCATGCAAGACGCCGACCGGGCGCTGGCCACGATGCACCGGCTCAACGCGCTCGGCGTGCAGCTCGTGATCGACGACTTCGGCACCGGCTACTCGTCGCTCAGCCACCTGAAGCGATTCCCGGTCTGCAAGCTGAAGATCGACCGCTCGTTCGTGCGCGACATCGATGTCGACCCGAACGACAAGGCGATCGTCGACGCGATCGTGACGCTGGCCCGCAAGCTCGGCCTGCACACCGTGGCCGAGGGCGTCGAAACCGAGGCCCAGCTCGAACTGCTGCGCACGCTGGGCTGCGACGAGTACCAGGGCTTCCTGTTCGCGCGTCCCTGCCCGGCAGAGGACTTCGCACGCCTGCTGCCGGCACGCCGTGACGCGGCGCCGTCGATGCCCGCGGCATTCGCGGCGCACGCAGCGCACGCGAGTCCCAAGCCTCAGGCGCTGCGCACCTTGACGTAACGCCCGGGCGCCGGCTCGATCGGCTTGTGGCGGGCGTTGCCCAGGCGCTTGCGTGCCGGCACCATCTTGCCGGCCTGCGGCTTCAGCCATTGCATCCAGTGCGTCCACCAGCTTCCCGGCCGCGCCTGCGCGCTGGCGAGCCACTGGTCGGCGTCGTCGCCCTGCGTGCCGCCGGTCCAGTAGTTGCGCTTGTTCTTGGACGCCGGGTTGATCACGCCGGCGATGTGGCCGCTCGCGCCGAGCACGAACAGCGACTTTCCGCCGACGAGCTGGGTCGTGCGGTAGGCAGAGCGCCAGGGCACGATGTGGTCTTCCTGCGTCGCCAGCACGTAGCTGGGCACGTCGATGCGGCCGAGGTCGAGCGGCGTGTCGCACACCGTCAGCCGGTTCGCCACGCAGAGGTTGTTCTCGAGGTACATGTTGCGCAGGTACCACGCGTACATCGGGCCGGGCAGGTTGGTGCCGTCGGCGTTCCAGTACAGCAGGTCGAAGGCCTCGGGCGACTTGCCCTTCAGGTAGTTGTTGACCACGTAGGGCCAGATCAGGTCGTTGGCGCGCAGCGTCTGGAACACGAAGCCGAGTTCGGCGCCGGGGTAGATGCCGCCCTGGCCGATGGTCTGCTCGCGCTGCTGGACGCCCTGTTCATCGATGAAGACGCCCAGGTCGCCGGGGTCGCGGAAGTCGAGCATCGTGGTCAGCAGCGTCAGGCTGGCCACCGACTCGTCGCCGCGCGTGCGCATCACCGTCAGTGCCGACGACAGGATGGTGCCGCCCACGCACCAGCCGAGCGCGTTGACCTGGTCGGCGCCGGAGATCGTGCGAGCCATCTCGATCGCCTTCATTGCGCCCTGCTCGACGTAGTCGTCCCAGCGGGTCTGGCCGAGGCTCGCGTCCGGGTTGCGCCAGGACACGAGGAACACCGTGAGCCCCTGCTCGCAGGCGAAGCGCACGAAGGAGTTCTCCGGCTGCAGGTCGAGGATGTAGAACTTGTTGATGCACGGCGGCACGATCAGCAGCGGCCGGCTGGCCACCTCGTCGGTCAGCGGCGCGTACTGGATCAGCTGGAACAGGTCGTTCTCGAACACCACCGAGCCGGCGGAGGTGGCGACATTGCGGCCGACCTCGAACGCGGTCTCGTCGGTGATCGAGATGCGGCCGCGCTTCATGTCCTCGAGCAGGTGCGCGACGCCGGCGGCGACGCTTTCGCCCTTGGATTCGATCGCGAGCTTCAATGCGTCCGGGTTGGTCGCCGGAAAGTTGGCCGGGCTCATCGAATCGATGAACTGGCGCGCGAAGAAGCGCAGCTTGTGCTTTTCCTTCGGGTCGAGGTCGGCGGCCTCGATGGTGTCGCTGAGCAACTGCGAGTTGAGCAGGTAGGTCTGCTTGAGCAGGCTGTACCACGGGTTGTTGCGCCAGTCTTCCGCGTTGAAGCGCCGGTCGCCGCGTTCCGGTGCGACCACCGGCTCGGCCGCCCGGCCACCGCCGGCGAGCATGCCCATCCACAGGGCCATCTGCTGTTCCCAGTAGTGCGCCTGCACCTGCGCCAGCGAGGTGACCCGCGCGGCGGCGTCGCCGGGCGCCGCGGCGTTGGGAACCGTCGCGGCAAAGGCCTGCAACAGGTTCTGCCCGGATTTGAAGAAGCCCTGGACGAATTCTTGCGGCATGTTGAACGACGTGGCCATGCGATCCTCGTGGACGGGAAGGTGTGAGAACGGACCGGGCACCTTACACCCTGCGGGGCCGCTCCCCGGGGTGGGGACGTGGCGGGAAAACCCGGTTCCGGGCCCGCCGCTGCGAACCGCGGGTCAGGATGCCCGTGGTTCGCGCGATGTCGGCATCACCAGCGCGTCGCCGTCGACCACCACCTTGCCGTCGACGGTGCAGATCGTCGTCAGCGACACCCGCCGCTTCTCCGGGAACACCTCGCGCACGGTGACGGTGGCGTGCACGGTGTCGCCCGGCCGCACCGGCGCCTTGAAGCGCAGGTTCTGCCCGAGGTAGATGGTTCCCGGGCCGGGCAGCCGGCCGGCGATGGCCGCCGAGATCACGCTGGCGCTGAGCATGCCGTGCGCGATGCGGCCCTTGAACGGCGTGGTCTGCGCGAACTGCTCGTTGACGTGCACCGCGTTGTGGTCGCCCGAGGCGGCGGCGAACAGCACGATGTCGGCCTCGGTGATGGTCTTCGCGAAGCTGGCGCTCATGCCGCTCTTCAGGTCTTCGATGTCGTAGCCGTTCAGGGAGTTCATGGGTTCGTGGGCCGGGGGAAGTCAACGGTGGGATCAGGCGGCGACCGGGACGGGCGCCGGCTGGCGGAAGGCCTGGCGGCGCTGCTCGTGCAGTTGTCTGGCAGCGGCCAGGCTCTTCTCCTTCACGTGGCCGTAGCCGCGGATCTCGTCGGGCACGCTCGCCAGCGCCACCGCGGCGGCATGGTTGGCCGGGCTCAACTGGGCGGCGATCTCGTCGAGCGTCTGGATGTAGTCGTCGATCAACCGACGCTCCTGGCGCCGCTCCTCGGTCTTGCCGAACACATCGAGCGACCCGCCGCGCACGCCCTTGAACTTCGCCAGCCAGCGGAACGCCCCGCGCATCCAGCCGCCGAACGGCTGCTTCTGCAGTTCGCCGCTGACCGGATCGCGCTTGGCGATGGTGGGCGGCGCGAGGTGGTACTTGACGGTGTAGCCGTGCTTGAACTGCGCATCCAGCCGGGCGAGGAAGGCGGGGTCGCTGTGCAGGCGGGCCACCTCGTACTCGTCCTTGTAGGCCATCAGCTTGTACAGGTAGCGGGCGGCGGCCTCGGCGAGCGTGCCTTGGCCCGGCGTGGCCCGCTTCTCCGAATCGACGACGCGCCGGATCACCTCGGCATAGCGCTTCGCATAGGCCTCGTCCTGGTAGTCGATCAGGTCGGGCACCCGCACTTCCAGGAGGCGACGGGTCTCGCCCTGTGCCCCGACCGCCTCGACGATCGCGCGCGCGGCCGCCGACAGCGGCGCCACGGCCGGCAGGCGGGCGACGGTGCCGGCGGCGCGGGTGACCTCGGCCTGGACGAAGGCGCGGTCGATCACCGCCATGCGGCCCCAGCGGAAAGCTGCCAGGCTCATCTCCACGCCGACGCCGGACTGCCGGATCGCCGCTTCGATGGATTCGGCCTTCAGCGGGATCGTGCCGGCCTGGTAGGCCACGCCGACCATGAAGTTGTTGGTCGCCATCGCGTCGCCGAACAGGCCCTCGGCCAGCGCCTGGCCGTCGAGGAAGACGTTGTCGGCCTTGCGCGTCACGCGGTCGATGCCGGCGGTCAGCACCTTCACCGCCGGGAACAGCACCTGCCGGTTCGACACCATCTGCCCGGTCGGCGTCTGCGTGGTCGACACCACCGCGATGGTGCGCGACGGATGGCACTTGTCGAGGTTCTTCGGATCGGTGGCGTTGAGGATGTCGAAGCCGAGGTACAGGTCGGCACGGCCGTCGGAGATCTTGTTCGAGCCGTCGAACGGCGCGTTGGTGATCTTGATGTCGGAGATCACCGCACCGCCCTTTTGCGCCAGGCCGGTCTGGTCGAGCCCGATGACGTGCTTGCCCTCCAGGCGGGCGGCGTTGGCCAGCGTGGCCACCACGGTCACCGACCCGGTGCCGCCGATGCCCATCACGTGGATGCTGAAGCCGAAGCTGGCGTCGACCTTGGACACGGGCTCCGCCAGCGGCCGCTCGAACACCGGGATGCGGCCCTTCTTCTTCTTCTTCTTGCCGTCCGCCCCCGCCGCCGGCTCCGGGTTCGGCGTGATCGTCAGGAACGACGGGCAGAAGCCCTTGACGCAGGAGAAGTCCTTGTTGCACGAACTCTGGTGGATGCGCGTCTTGCGGCCGAACTCGGTCTGCACCGGCTCCACGCTCATGCAGTTGGATTTGACGCCGCAGTCGCCGCAGCCTTCGCAGACGCGCTCGTTGATCACCGTCACCTCGACCGGCTCTTCGGCCTTGCCGCGGCTGCGTGCGCGGCGCAGCTCGGCGGCGCATTCCTGGTCGTGGATCAGCACCGTGGTGCCGGCGATCGCGGCCAGCGCGCGCTGCGCCTCGTCGAGCCGGTCACGGTGCCAGACTTCGGTGCCGCCGGGCAGCCCGGTGATCGTCGCGGGGCGGTCGCTGGTGACGATGACCTTCTTCACGCCGTTGGCGAGCAGGTCGGAGACCATGTTCGCCAACGGCTCCTCGCCCATGATCTCCTGCCCGCCGGTCATCGAGGTGTGCGCGTTGCGCAGCAGCTTGAAGGTGATGTTCGCGTTGGTGCTCGCGCAGTAGCGGATCGCGAGGCTTCCCGAATGGGCGTAGGTGCCGTCGCCCATGTTCTGGAAGATGTGCGGCGTGTCGGTGAACGGCGCCATGCCGATCCACTGCGCGCCTTCCGCGCCCATGTGCGTGCCCATCACCACGTTGCGATCCATCCACATCGCCATCGTGTGGCAGCCGATACCGGCCGACACGATGCTGCCTTCGGGCGCGACGGTCGAGCTGTTGTGCGGGCAGCCCGAGCAATACCAGGCGGTGCGCGAGGAGGTGGGCAGCTTCTGGCGGGCGTGGATCTCGTCGAGCCGCGCCAGCCAGGCCTCGGCCGATTCGATGCGCGCCTTCTGCGACAGGCGCTTCGTCAGCGCGCGGCCGATCACGTCGGACTCGAACTCGCCGTAATGCGGCAGCAGTTCGCGCTCCTGCTCGTCGAACTTGCCGACGATGCGCGGCGCGTTCGCCATGCCGTAGAGCACGTTCTTCGCGAACATCTCCAGGAACGGCCGCTTCTCCTCGATGACGAAGATCTCCTCCAGCCCCTGCGCGAACTCGCGCACGATGGTCGGCTCCATCGGGAACAGCATGCCCATCTTCAGGATGCGGATGCCGTAGCGGCGCAGCGCGGCGTCGTCCAGCCCGAGTTCCAGGAAGGACTGGCGCAGGTCGTTGTAGGTCTTGCCGGCGGTGATGATGCCGAGCCAGGCATCCGGGTTGTCGAAGACGACGTTGTTGAGCCGGTTCGCGCGTGCGTAGCGCTTGGCCACCTCGAGCCGGCGCGTGTAGAGCGACTGCTCCATCTCCAGCGCCTGGGCGCGCACGTTCATGCCCAGGTTCATGCTCGGCGTGAAGCGCTGGCCTTCGAACATCAGGTCGGGCGTCACGAACTGGCGCCGCTCGGGCGAGACCTCGGCCGTGCCCGAACCGTCGGCCACGTTGGTCACGATCTTCAGGCCGACCCACAGGCCCGACAACCGCGACATCTGGTAGCCGTGCAGGCCGAGGTCCAGGATCTCCTGCACGTTGCCGGGGAACAGCGAGGGCATGCCGACGTGGAACAGCATCGGCTCCGACTGGCTGCACAGCGACGAACTCTTGCAGCTCGGGTCGTCGCCGACGACCGCGAGCACGCCGCCGTTCCTGCCGATGCCGGTGTAGTTGGCGTGCTTGAGCGCATCGCCGCTGCGGTCCACGCCGGGCGCCTTGCCGTACCACATGCCGGTGACGCCGTCGAACTTCTGGCGGCCCACGGTGTGCAGCATCTGCGTGCCCCACACGGCGGTGGCGGCCAGGTCCTCGTTGATGCCGTCGACGAAGCTGATGTGGTGCTCGGCCAGCAGCTTCTGCTGCTTGATGAACGAGGCATCGAGCATGCCCACCGGCGAGCCGCGGTAGCCCGAGATGAACATGCCGGTCTTCAAGCCGCGGCGCGCGTCGGCGCGCACCTGGTCGACCGTCAGGCGCACCAGTGCGTCGATGCCGCCGAGATGGACGACGCCGTCTTCTTTCGTGAACGCGTTGACCGCGTCGTTCCTGGATGACATGGGAGGGGAGTCCTGTGTTCGGGTCGGCGCCGGCGGACGCGCCGCCGGCATCGGGTGCCGGCGTTTCAGACGAAGCGCATCGAGACCGTGCCCAGGTCCTGGAAGCGCACCGCGACGTTGTCGCCGGGTTCGACGCGCAGGGCTTCGGTCACGCCGCCGGTCATGATGAAGCTGCCGGCCGGGATGTCGCGCCCGCGCCTGCCGAGGTGGTTGGCCATCATCGCCACCGCCGCCAGCGGGTTGCCGAGCACGGCGGCGCCGGCCGCCATCGAGCGGATCTCGCCGTTGATCTCGAGCACCACGCCGAGCGTGCGCAGGTCGAGATCGGCCAGGTCGCGCGGACGGCCGCCGACGACGAAGCGCGACGACGAGGTGTTGTCTGCGATCACGCTCTTCAGGTCGAACTTGAAGTCGCGGTATCGGCTGTCGATGATTTCGACCGCGGGAACCACGAAATCGGTGGCGGCCATCACCGCCGCGACGTTGCAGCCCGGGCCCTTCAGCGGTGCCTTGGTGACGATGCAGATCTCGGCCTCCACCTTGGGGTGGATCAGTTCGGCATGCCGGATCTCGCCGCCGTCCGGGCGTGCCATGTAGTCGCTGACGAAGCCGAACACCGGCGTGTCCACGCCCATCTGCTTCATCTTGGCGAACGAGGTCAGGCCCGCCTTCAGGCCGGCGGTCCGCTGGCCGCGCCCTTCCTTGCGGCGGCGGATCTCGTCCTGGATGGCGTAGGCGTCGTCCCAGTCCATCTGGGGATGTTCGCCGGTGATCATGGTCACCTCGCGGGCCTGCAGCTCGGCGTTCTCGAGGTGTTCGGCGAGGCCGAGGATGGTCTTCTGGTCGAGTTTCATGGGGAGTGCTCCAGCAGGCTCAGATGAAGCGCACCGAGGTGCCGCCCAGCCCGCCGACATCGCAGCGCAGGCTGTCGCCGGCTTTCACCGGCACGAGCGGGGATTGCGAACCCGACAGGATCACCTCGCCGGCCTTCAGGCCGATGCCCAGGCGCCCCAGCGTGTTGGCGAGCCAGGCCACCGCATTGACCGGCGAGCCCTGCACGGCGGCGCCGGTGGACGTGCTGACCAGCTCGCCGTTCTTCTCCAGCACCATGCCGGCGAGCGCCAGGTCCAGCTCGCGCGGGCTGCGGCGGATGCCGCCCAGCGTCAGCACGCCGCACGAGGCGTTGTCGGCGACGGTGTCCTGGATCTTGATCTTCCAGTCCTTGATGCGCGAGTCGACGATCTCGAAGCAGGGCACGACGAAGTCGGTGGCGCGCAGCACGTCGGCGGCGGTGACGCCGGGGCCGGTCAGGTCGGACTTGAGCACGAAGGCGACCTCGGCCTCGGCCCGCGGCGCGATCATCGAATCGGCGCGGATCGCGTCGCCCTCGTTGAACACCATGCCCGAGGTCATCTGGCCGAAGTCCGGCTGGTCGACCTTGAGCATGTTCATCACCACCTGGCTCGTCACGCCGATCTTCTTGCCGACGATGGTCTCGCCCGCCTCCAGGCGGCGCTTGATCATCTGCAACTGGATCCGGTAGGCGTCGGCGATCGTGATGCCGGGTTCGCGGTCGGTCAGCGGCTCGACCGGCTGGCGCTGCACGAGCGCCTGGTAGAGCTCGTCGCCGTAGCGTTCGATGCGGTTCGCGTCCATGGGCCGCTTTCAGTACTTGACCATCACGTTGCGCAGCTCGGTGTAGAACTCGAACGAGTGCACGCCGCCTTCGCGGCCGATGCCCGACTGCTTGGAGCCGCCGAACGGCGTGCGCAGGTCGCGCAGGAACCAGCTGTTGATCCAGCACAGGCCGACCTCGATCTCGTGCGCCAGTCGGTTGGCGCGGCCGATGTCCTGCGTGTAGATCGAGGTGGCGAGGCCGTAGCGGTTGTTGTTGACGAGCTCCAGCACCTCGGCTTCGGTGTCGAACGGGCGGATGTGGCAGCAGGGGCCGAACACCTCCTCGGTGACCACCGAGGCGGTCTCGGGCAGGCCGGTCCAGATCGTCGGCTGCACCCAGCAGCCGTCTTTCAGGTCGGCCGGCATCTCGGGCACGCCGCCGCCGGTGACGATGGTCGCGCCCTCGTCGCGCGCCTTCTGGTAGTACGACAGCACCTTGGCCTGGTGCTCCTTGCTGACGAGCGGGCCGATCTTGGTGTCCGGATCGAACGGGCGGCCGGGCTTCATGCCCTCGGCCTTGGCCTTCAGGGCCGCGACGAAGCGGTCGAAGATCGGCCGCTCGACGTAGACGCGCTCGGTGCCCAGGCAGACCTGGCCGGCGTTCTCGAAGCAGGAGCGGGTCACGGTGTCCACCGCGACCTGGAAGTCGCAGTCGGCGAACACCAGCGCGGCGTTCTTGCCGCCGAGCTCCAGCGACACCGGGCGGATGCCGACCGCGCCGGCCTGCATGATGGCGGTGCCGGTGCGCGTCTCGCCGGTGAAGGTAATGCCGTTGACGTCGGGGTGGCTGGTCAGGAAGGCGCCGGCCGAGTCGGGCCCGAAGCCGTGCACCACGTTGTAGACGCCCCTCGGGACGCCCACCTTGTTCATCACCTCGCCCAGCAGCGTGGCGGTGCTCGGCGTTTCTTCGGAGGGCTTGACGACGATGGTGTTGCCGCAGGCCAATGCCGGCCCGGCCTTCCAGGTCATCAGCAGCAGCGGCAGGTTCCACGGGCAGACCACGGCGATCACGCCGCGCGGCACGCGCACGCCGTAGCTCAGCGCCGTCTTGCCGTCCGGCGTGCGCATCGTGAACGACTCGGTCGACATGTTCTTGATCGTGTCGGCGAAGATCTGGAAGTTCGCTGCGCCGCGCGGGATGTCGACGTGCGATGCCAGGTGCGAGGGCTTGCCGGTGTCGGCGATCTCGGCCTGCAGGAAGTCGTCGAAGCGGCGGTTGATCTCCTGGGCCACCTCGTCGAGCAGCTTCACACGCTCGACCACCGACAGCTTGCCCCACGGCCCCTTGAGCGCGGCGCGGGCGGCGGCCACCGCCGCGTCCACCTCGGGCCGGCCGGCCTCGTGGACGAGGCCGATCAGCGAGTTGTCTATCGGCGTGCGCTTCTCGAAGGTCTTGCCGCCGACGCTCTTGACGAATTCGCCGTTGATGAAGTTCAGGATGTCTCGCATGTCGATCTCGGTTGAAGGGTTGTCGTGTCGCGGCACCGTGACGGTTCCGTCCGCGCCATGGCGATGCCGATCGAATGCCAGCAGGCACAGGGCGTGCACAGGAGGGCCGCCAGGCCGGCGCCGGCGTCGACGCCGTCGTGCGCGATGGCGATTCGCATCAGGTGAACACCGAAAGGAAGGCCTCGTTGAGCTTGCGATCGTGATAGAAGATCGCGGGTCCCAATTCGTCGTCGGTCCAGGTGATGGTGGGCTTGTCGGGGTAGTAGGCGTAGCCGCCCGAGAACACCTCGTTGCGGTTGCCCGACGGGTCGAAGAAGTAGATCGTCTCGCCGCGCGTGATGCCGTGGCGCGTCGGGCCGATGTCGATCGAGACCTTGTTGCGCGACAGGATGTCGCCGGCCCTCAGAACCTGCTCCCAGCTTCCGAGCAGGAACGACACGTGGTGGAACTTGCCCTTGACAGGCTGGCGGATGAAGGCCACGTCGTGCGCCTTGTTCGAGCAGCTCAGGAACGCGCCGATCATGAATTTCCTGTCCGGCCCGGCCATCACCTGTTCGGCCATGCCGAAGCCCAGCACCTCGGTGAACAGCTTGACGGTGCCGTCGAGATCGTCGCCATAGAGCAGGCAATGATCGAAGCGGTGGGGGGCGATGCCGCACAGGCCGTCCGGCCAGGGGTTCGGGTTCAGGTCGGGGCCGTCCGTCCCGCAGTCGTTGCCCAGGACGTCCATCTGCGCATACAGCTCCATCACGTGCCCGGTCGGGATCGTGAAGCGGAAACGCGTGCCGGTGCACGGCTGTTCACCGGCCGGAATCCATTCGAGGCCGCTGCACAGGCCGGACTTCTCCACGTCAGCGGCCAGCCGGTCCAGCGTGGCCGGCGAGTCGACCTTCCAGGCCATGCATTCCATGCCGGCCTCGTCCGCCTCCCGAAGCACGATGCTGTGGTGGTCGACCTCGTCCCAGGCCTTGAGGAAGACGCGTTTCGTCTTCGTGTCGCGCGCCACTTCGCGCAGCCCCAGTACCGTCACGTAGTGTTTCAGCGCGGGCTCCATTTCGAGCACGCGGATCACGACGTGTCCAGGGCGCAGAACGCCGGTGAGTGCCATTCATGTCTCCTTGTCTGTCGGAACAATCGGTTGAACCACCTGCGCCGCCGCCGTGAAGTCCAGGGTGAACGACGCACCCTTTCGGGCCACGACGGCGCGCGCCATCCGGCCCACCACGTCGACCCGGAGGTCGGACCGCGGAAGAACCTTGCACGCGAGCGCGCAGCCGCGCGATTCCTCGTCCTCGCTGATCACGGCGCGGCTCATCTTTCGCGTCTCGTAGCGGCCCTCGAGCACCCGCACCTTGCACACGCCGCAGCCGCCGTTGCGGCAACCCACCGGGATGCCCCGGCGCCGCAACTGCTCCATCTCGCGCAGAACGTCCATGCCCTCGCGGCAGGCGAAGGTCTCACCGGTGTTCTCGATGTAGACGCGATGAACCTGCATGCGGTGCCGTTCCGGGGCCGCTGCCGCGTCACTTGCCGGCCAGTTCGGCGCGGGCCGCGCGCGGGGCGACGGCGGCACCGTGCGGCGTGGACTCGTCCTGCGCGGAGGCGGACCGGCCGTGGTTGATGAACAGGATCGCGATGCCGGCGATCACGGCCGGAATCGCGATCGCCATGAAGTTCTGCTCCAGCGGAAGCTGCATCGCGACCAGCGATCCGATCACGATCGGCGCCAGGATCGCGCCCCCGCGGCCCACGCCCAGGCAGAAGCCGACGCCGGTGGAGCGGATGGCCATCGGGTAGAACTGGCCGGCATAGGCGCAGTTGACGATCTGCGTGCCGATGGTCGTGGCGCCGGCGAGGCCGACCAGCAGGAACAGCAGTTCGGTGGGCATCCCTCGGCCGAGCAGCGTGATCGAGACGGCGGCCAACGCGTACATCCCGGCCAGCACCCCCTTGATCGGCAGCCGGTCCGCCAGCCAGCCGCCGCCGACCGCACCGAGCACCGCACCGAAGTTCAGCACCAGCACGAAGGTCAGTGCCGATCCGAGGCTGTAGCCGGCGCTCACCATCAGCTTGGTCAGCCACGAACTGAGCGCATAGACCATGAACAGGCACATGAAGAACGCGACCCAGAACATCACCGTGCTGAAGCCGCGCCCGTCCTGGAACAGGTGGCGAACGGGCGCGCTGTCGGCGCGGTCGGCCTCGGGCAGCGCGAAGCGGTCGGAGGCGCTCGGCCGGTAGCTGGGCTCGAGCCGGGAGGCGATGGCCTTCAGTTCATCGAAGCGGCCGCGGCGCAGCAGGAAGGGCATCGACTCCGGCAGCGACTTCAGGATGAACGGGATCAGCAGCACCGGCAGTGCGGCGGCGAGGAACACCGACTGCCAGCCGTAGCTTTCGATCAGGCCCTTGCCGAGCAGCGCGGCCAGCATGCTGCCGACCGAATAGCCGCTGAACATCAGCGTGACCATCATGCTGCGGATCCTGCGCGGCGAGTACTCGGTCATGTGGGCGATGACGTTGGGCATCACGCCGCCGATGCCGATGCCGGCCAGGAAGCGCATCGCGGCGAACGAGACCGGATCGCGCGTCATGCCCGCGGCGGCGGTGAAGAGGCTGAACATCGCGATGCAGGCCACGATGGCCCAGCGGCGGCCGATGCGGTCGGCCACCGTGCCGAGCGAGATCGCGCCGAACATCATTCCGAACAGCGCCGCGCTGACCATGAAGCCGGCCTTCGTGGCTTCGACGCCCATCTCCTTCATGATCGAGGGCAGGGCGATGCCCACGACGGCGAGGTCGTATCCGTCGAAGACGATGATCAGCGCGCACCACAGGAGGACCTGTCCGTGGAAGCGGTTGAGGCGGGCTTCGTCCGCCAGCTTGTGTACGTCGATCCGATGCATGCTTGTCTCCCGGGTGTCGGTATCGGTGTCGGTCAGGTCGTGGGCGGTCTACACGTGATAGAAGTCGAGCACCGAGTCGATCGTGTCGTTGAGGATCACCACGTGCTTCTTCAGGATCACCCAGCTCTCGCCGACCGGCCGGAGCAGGTAGTCGGCATCACCGTAGAAGTACGTGGACTGTCCGAAGCGATGAACGTGCGTCATCCACTTCGCCGACGCCTCGAGTTGCGAGTCGGACACCTGGCGCACCACGACGTTGCTGACCATGTGCAGCGTGCGGGGCATCGGTGTCGAAGCCGCCGACTTGCCGGTTCCGAGCCGGTACACGCGGTCTTCCAGGCCGGCGCGATTCGAGTAGTACATCAGCGACATCCCGCGCTTCGGATCGGTGGTGTAGACGTGCTCCGAATCCCATTGGGGGATGTGGAACTCGGAGTTCTCGTCGAAGAGCTCGAGGTAGTCGATCCACTGGCGCCTGTCGCACAGCTCCGACTTGCGATACAGGAACTGCTCCACGCTGCGTTGGCGGTCGGTCGTCATGCGCGTTCTCCTTGTGCGCCGTGGGTGCGGGCGTCCAGCCCGCGGAGCAGGGCGTCGCGCCAGGCACCGTGCTGATTGGCGTAGAGGCCCTCGTGCGTCAATTCAGCGCCGGTGAGCACCGGCCGGATGCCGAGCGTCTCGGCATTGGGCGTGCTGCCCTTGACCCACTTGTCGCAACCGCGCGAGATGTCGTTCCAACGCTCCAGCCGGCCCTGGAAGCCCCGCTGGGCCTCGCGGAACTCGGTCAGATCGTCCGGCGTGCCCATGCCGGAGACGTTGAAGAAGTCTTCGAACTGGCGGATGCGGTTCTCGCGGTCCTTGTCCGATTCGCCCTTGACGCCGATGCACTGGCTGATGATCTGCGTCTTGTTCCATGCCACGGGCCGGATGATCCGGAGCTGCGAGCTGATCTGGTCCATGAAGAACAGGCTGGGGTAGACGTTCAGGTTGCGCAGCCGGTTCATCATCCACTCGGCCTTCTTCTGGCCGTATTCCTTCACCAGCCGCGGCATGATCGTCGCGTAGCCGGGGCGGACCTCGGGGTTCGGCATCTCGCTGAACAGCACGCTGTGCCCATTGGCGAACGAGAACCAGCCGTCGTCGGTGGCCGCATCGCCGGCACCGAGCTTGCGGTAGTCCAGCGTGTTGGCGACGGCTTCGCCCTTCTTCGCGTTGACCTCGGCGCGGTGAACGACCGTGGCGACGTAGTTGTAGTGCACCGTGCTCACGTGGTAGCCGTCGAGCCCGTTCTCGTTCTGCAGCTTCCAGTTGCCGGCATAGGTGTAGTGGCCCTTGCCGGGCAGCACTTCGAGTTCGCCGGTGGGCGATTGCGCCACCATCAGGTCGAGGAAGACTTTCGCATCGCCGAGGTAGTCTTCCAGCGAGTCGGTGGCATTCAGATCGAGGCTGACGAAGACGAAACCCTTGTAGCTCGCGACCCGCGCCTTCTTGAGGTTGCGGGTGGACAGGTCGAACCCCTCCGGGTACTCCGATGGGGCCTTCACCTTCAGCAGCTTGCCGTCGGAGCGGAAGGTCCACGCGTGGAACGAACACACGAAGGTGGACTGGTGGCCGCTGCTCAGGCGGGTGAGGGTGGCACCGCGGTGTGCACAGGCGTTGACCAGCGCATTCAGCTTGCCGGTGCCGTCGCGGGTGATGATCAGCGGCTGGCGGCCGGCCTGCATCGTCACGTAGTCGTGCGGCTGCCGGATCTCGCTCTCGTGGCAGGCATAGATCCAGTTCTTCTCGAAGATCATCTCCATCTCGAGATCGAACAGCTCCGGCTCGGTGAACATCTCCCGGGCCACCCGGAAGACGCGGTCTTCGGGTCGGAAGTCCAGGCAGCCCGAGACGAACTGGCGCCAGTCGCTGGCGCTTCTTGCAATTGGCATGATGACTCCGTCGAACGGTGATGGAAGCGATGTGGGCGAAGGGGGAAGGGCAGAGGACTCGTCGAAGTGCGGCGGAAGAGTCAGGCCGAAGTCAGGCGGCCGGTGCGATCACGTGTTGCGAGCCGATGGGCGGCCGGTGACGCTCTGCCCCGGGTGAGTCCGGCTCGCTCCCGAGCGATCGGCGCAGCACGACCGGCGCTGCATTGGCGATCTTCTTCATGACCCAGCCCGAGACCGCGGAGTCCATGTAGTCGGTGTGCGGCGGGAACCAGTCGGCCAGCGCGAGCGCCAGTTCGCGGACGACGGGCAACGCTCCGCCGGCCGCGAGCGACCGCACTTCGCGCACCGATTCCAGCACGCGCGCATGCTCGGCGGCATGGCACTCGGCGGCCGGAAAGCGGTATTCCCTCATCAGGGCTTCCTCCTGCGCGAAATGAGCGTCGAGGTGTCCGGCCAGCACATCGAGCGCGTGCGGCAGGGCGTCGTCATGGGCATCGAGCAGCGCGTTCAGCAGCACGGTGAACTCGCGGTGCGTGTCGTCCATCGCGCCATGGCCGACCAGGTAGCGGTCGCTCCACGCGAAGACTGTGTCGTGGGTTGTCTCCATGCCGCACTGCCTAGCCGATGCTGGCCGCGAACTTCTCGAAATGGAACGACGCCGACTTGACCCCGACCGTCCGCAGGTGCTGGGCCACGGCCTCGACCATCGGCGGCGGGCCGCACAGGTAGATGTCGACGTCGCCGTCGTTCAGGTGGGCAGGCTCCATGTGGTGCGTGACGTAGCCCTTGCGCGGCTGTTCGCTGTTCGCGTCGACCACGCAGACCGCATGGCTGAAGTTCGGGATTCGGCGCGCGAGCGATTCGAGCCGATCGGTCTCGACGATGTCGCGATCGGTGTTCACGCCGTAGATGAGGTGGATGGGCTGGGAGCTGCCGCCGGCGGCGGCGATCTTCTCGAGCATCGCGAGAAATGGTGCGAGGCCGGTGCCGCCTGCCAGCATCAGCACCGGCCGCTGCAACGCACGCAGATAGAAGCTGCCGAACGGGCCGGCGAGGGTCAGCGGCGCGCCCGGCCTGGCGCGATCCTTCAGGTAGCCGCTCATCAGGCCGCCCGGAACGTTGCGGATCAGGAAGGACACGCGCCCCGCCTCGCCAGGAATCGAACTGAACGAATAGGCGCGCTGCTGCTGCTCCTGGTCCGGGACCCGCAGGTTCGCGTACTGGCCGGGCAGGAAGTCGAGCCGTTTCAGGTCGTCGCCTTCGAGCACCAGCGAGAAGGTGCTGTCCGACAGTTGCCGGACCTCCTGGATGCGGGTGGTGTAGGTGGCCTGCTTCATGTTGCAGGCTGCGGAGCCGGTGGGCACCAGCACGACGCAATCCGTCTTCGGCCGCATCTGGCAGGCCAGTGCGTAGCCGGCGGCGGCTTCGTCCTTGCTGAGAGCGTCGTCGATGTAGTCACCCAGCGAGTAGCTGCCCGATTCCACCCGGCACTTGCAGGTGGCGCAGGCCCCCTCGCGGCAATCCATCGGGATGTTGATGCCCTGCCGGTAGGCCGCATCGACGACGGACTCGGATCCGCTGCAGGTGATGAAGCGGGTGGCGCCGTCCTCGAAGTTGAGGGCAATCGTGTGGCTCATGCGCGGGTCTCCATGGCTGTGCGCTCGTGGCGCTGTCGTCGCACGGCTATCCATCGGCTGCCTCGAGTCGAGACGGCTCGCCGAGAACCCCGTGTCTTCGCCGTTGAACTGATCTGGATCAAAGTGTAGAAACGGGGAGTGGATCGGGATATCCGAAATCTGCGCGGGATCGGAGCCGGTCTATCCACTTCTTGCCGTGCCCGTCCCGCGGCGGAACAACGGGGCCGCGAGGATTCGCCCATCGCGGATTGCGCCGCTCCCCTTTTCGCTTCCGAAGGCCTTCATGCCGATGTCACCCAAGATCGACCAACTCGCTCCGCTCTATCGCAACTGCCTGTTCCGATCGGACGAGCGTGTCGATGCGCACGACCATGTGTCCCGGGAACTGGTCGAGCATGTGCTGCAATGGAGGCACGGCGCACCCGATGCGTCGATGTTCAAGGGCGAGCTGAAGCAGCTGAAGATGTACCTGCTGCAATACGGCGCCGAGGTGGAAGTCACCCCCCGTCCCTTCGACGACTTCACGCTCGTGCACACCTCGATCGCCGGCGGCGCGGAGGTCGAGGTGGACGGCCAGCGGCTCGAGGTGACCGAAGGCCGCTCGGCGGTGCTGGCGCCCCGGCGGCACATACGGTTGCGCTGGTTCCCGGGAACGCGGCAACTGCTCGTGAAGGTGCCGCATGCGCTGCTGCGCCAACTGGCCGCGTGCGAGGAGGGCGAGGAGATCGGGTTCGCTCCGGGATCGCTCATTGCGCGTCCCCATGCGGCGCAGTGGAACCTGATCGTGCAGTCGCTGATCAACGTGATGTCGACGCCGCGCGACGCGCCCTACCACGCCGCCTGGCTGGACCATTTCGAGCGCAATGTCGCGCTCTTCCTGTTGTCTCATCAGCCCTCGGAACGCCATCAACCGCCGCGTTCGATCGGTGATGAGGCCCGCTCGCGCGCCGCGGCCGACGCCGTTCCGCGCGCCAGCGGCGCCAGTCGAATGGACGCGGTGATCGACTACATCGATTCGCGCCTGAGCGCCCCGATCGCCCTCGAGGACCTGGCCCGTGTCGCGGGCGTGAGCCTGCGCACGCTGAACGAGTGGTGCCGGCATCACCACGGCGTGACGCCGATGGAATTGCTGCGCCATCGCCGGCTCGATGCGGTTCGGGCCAGGCTTCGGATGCAGCCGGATGCCAGCATCACGCAGACGGCGTTCGAATTCGGCTTCGGGCATCTGGGGCGCTTCTCTCACTACTATCACGAGCGATTCAGGGAGCTGCCGCGCGAGACTCAGACCCGTTGTCGCGACTGAATGCCGGTCGGGCCTCAGCCGAGATCGCCGCCGCCCACCGGGAGCACCGAACCGGTGATGTAGGACGATTCGTCGGACGCGAGGAACAGGATCGGCGCCACCTGTTCGGCCAGGGTCCCGTAGCGGCCCATCAGGCTGGACGAGACAGTCTGCTCGACGATCCCCTGGTACCAGGCCGTCTCGCGCCGGCTCGGCCGGGCGGCGTTGCGGGGGATGCGGCGCGGCGGCGCCTCGGTGCCCCCGGGCGCGGTGGCATTGACGCGGATGCCGTGTGCCGCATGCTCCATCGCGAGCGACGCGGTCAGTGCATTGACCCCGCCCTTGGCCGCCGCATACGGCACGCGGTAGATGCTGCGCGTGGCGATCGACGAGACGTTGACGATCACGCCCTTCTTGCGGCGGATCATGCCGGGCAGCACGGCGCGGCAGGACCACAGCGTGGGGAACAGCGAGCGGCGGATCTCCGCCTCGATCTGCGTCTCCTCGTACTGGTCGTAGGGACGCGTCCAGATCGTCCCGCCCACGTTGTTGATCAGCACGTCGATGCGCTTCCAGGCGGCCTGTGCCGCGGCGGCCATCGATTGCGCGCCGGCGAAGGTTTCAAGGTCGGCCGTGTGCCCGATCGCGCTGCCGCCGGCGGCGGTGATCCCGGTCACCACCTCCGTCACGAGATCCGAGCGGTCCACGGCCAGTACCTTGCCGCCTTCCGCGGCGACGGCGACAGCGACGTCCCGCCCGATGCCTTGCGCGGCGCCGGTCACGACGACGACCTTGCCGATGAACCGATCGGTGCGGTTCATGCAACGCGGCCGAATGGGGTTGGATGGCGGGCACGGCGCCGCCCGGGCGTGGGGGTGCTCACAGGTGGTAGACATCCAGCATGTGGTGGATGTAGTCGTTCTTCAGGACCACGTACTTCCGCTTGATCAGCGGCCTGGGGCCGCTCGTGTCGAGGGTGTAGCGCGCGGTGCCGAAGTAGACGTCGACGATGTCGTAGCGGAAGCTGTGCGTCGTCCAGTTGAAGCACACGTCTATCGACGTTTCATCCTGCGCGAGCACCTCGACGTTGGAGATCGAGCGGTTGTAGCGCGTGTCGGGCGTCGAGGCGCTGGAGCGATCGGTCTCGATGCGGAACACGCGATCCTCCAGGCCCTGCCGGTTCGGGTAGTAGATCAGCGAGACCTCGTTGTGCGGGTTGGTGGTCAGCTTGTCGTCGTCGTCCCATGACGGCATGAAGTAGTCGACGTCGGGCGCGTAGAACGCCAGCCAGTCGGCCCAGCGTTTCTCGGACTGGGCCCGTGCTTCGCGGTACAGAAATGCCTGGAGTGCGTCGTAGCTCAGCATCACCGGTCTCCTCCCATCGCGCGTTGCTCCGCGAGCAGCCCGCGTTTCATGCTTTCGAGCCAGTACTTGTGCTGCACGGTGTACAAGCCTTCGTCCTCGGTCCGGATGCCGCTGAGTTCGGGCCTCAGGCCGATGAGCTCGGCATTGGCGTCCGGGCCTTCGACCCAGTGCACCGCACCGCGGCTCATGTCGTTCCATTTCACCGCGCGTGCCGCGTAGCCGCGCTGGCAGGAGCGGAACTCCTCCAGGTCGTCGGGCGTGGCCATGCCGGTGGCGTTGAAGAAGTCCTCGTACTGGCGCAGCCGCCGTTCGCGCGCCTCGGCGGGTTCGCCTTTTGGGGCGATGCAGTAGATCGAGGCCTCGCTCTTGTCGACCGAGATCGGCCGCACCACGCGGATCTGCGAGCTGAACTGGTCCATCAGGTAGACGTTCGGGTACAGGCACAGGTTGCGCGACTTGCGCAGCATCCAGTCGGCGCGGGCCTCGCCGAACTTCTCGACCCATTGCCCGCGCATCGCGTACAGCGGCCGGTCCTCGGGGTTCGACCAGTTGGTCCACAGCAGCATGTGGCCGTTCTTGAACGAATACGAGCCGCCGCCCTGCTTGGCCCAGGCGCCGGCGTTCATCGCCTTGACGGTGTCGACCTTGCCGTCGGCGCCACGGCGCGCGGTGGTGGCGGCGTAGTTCCAGTGCACTGCCGACACGTGGTAGCCGTCGGCACCGTTCTCGGCCTGCAGCTTCCAGTTGCCGTCGAAGACGTAGGTGGAGGTGCCGCGCAGCACCTCGATGCCGTCGGGCGCCTGGTCGACGATCATGTCGATGATCTTGGCCGATTCACCGAGGTGTTCCGCCAGGGAGCTGACGTTCGGATTCACGCTGCCGAACAGGAAGCCGCGGTAGTTCTCGAACGCGCCGAGCTTGACCATATCGTGGCTGCCCTCGCAGTTGAAGCTCGCCGGATAGCCGGCCTCGGGCGTCTGGTCCTTGACCTTGAGCAGCTTGCCGCTGTTGCTGAAGGTCCAGCCGTGGAAGGGGCAGGTGAAGCTGGACTTGTTGCCCTTCTTGTGGCGGCACAGGATGGCGCCGCGGTGGGTGCAGGTGTTGGCCAGCGCGTTCAGCTTGCCATCCTTGCTGCGCGTGATCACCACCGGCTGGCGGCCGATGTACACCGTCAGGTAGTCGTTGACCTTGGGGATCTGGCTCTCGTGTGCGAGGTAGACCCAGTTGCCCTCGAAGATGTACTTGAGTTCGAGCTCGAAGAGTTGCTCGTCGGTGAATGCGGAGCGGTCGAGCCGGTAGATGTGCCGAACCGGGTCTTCCTCCAGCATCGATTCGAGCCTTTGGAGGTTCGTCGGGTTGACGTGGCGAGTCGGGATCACGCGTGTCTCCTGTTCACGGTTCGGATTCGCGGGCGGCGCCGGCAGACCGCGGGCGGCGCCGGAGACGAATGCGGGCCGGTCGCCCGGCGCCGTCTCGGCTGTCCGTGCCGCACGAGCATTTCGGCATCGGCCGGCCTCACAGGACGCATTGAGCATGGCCTGTGCCAGCCGGGAGGGGCGGCGCCGCGATGGGCTTGCCGTACCGGTGGACACGTCGGGAATCCCCGGGAATCCCCGGGGATCCTCGGAGAGAAACGGGGAGGCGCGATCCGATTCGCGGTGAGGCGAATGAATGAATTGATTCATTCGCCGCACCGCGGCGCCGACAACATGAAGCAAATGATCCAAGCCCATCCAGCCGCGTCGGGCCTGCCGGGCCGGCTCGCCGACGCACCGTCCCCGACGGCGCCGCGGCATGTACCATGCGGCTGACTTGGCATGCCGCATGCTGTGATGGCGAGCAGACCACGACAGTGGCGACGAGTGGAGGCAGGCATGATGATGGAGAGTGCGGGGCGCGGAGGGCCCGTCGGATGAGCGGCGCGCATCGCCCGATGAGGCTTCCCGACGACCACCTGCCGGTGGTCCGGCCCGAGCAGGCGGACATCGACCGGACGCGATTCCCGGACATGGCCGACCTGATGGCGCGGCTGCATTTCTCCACCAGCGACGGGCGCATCTGGCTCGACGACCAGCGCATGCTGCTGGTCCACGCGCAGGCGCTCGGCTCGTTGCGCCGGGAGATGATCGAATCGCTCGGGGTGGACGTGACGCGCGGCCTGCTCACGCGCATGGGCTACGCGGCCGGCTCGCGCGATGCGCAGATGGCACGCAAGGTGCGCTCGCAGACGAGCCTGCAGGACATGTTCGTCGTCGGGCCGCAGATGCATTGTCTCGAGGGCATCGGCCGTTCCGAGCCGGTGCGGCTGGAGTTCGACCTGGAACGCGGCCGGCACTACGGCGAGTTCGTCTGGACCAACGCCGTGGAAGACGAGGAGCACAGCCGCCATTTCCCGATCGGCACGGAGCCGATGTGCTGGATGCAGATCGGCTATGCCTCCGGTTTTTCGACCGAGTTCATGGGGCGGCCGGTGCTCTACCGCGAGGTCGAGTGCCAGTCGATGGGCCAGCCGGCCTGCCGCATCGTCGGCAAGCTGGTCGAGGAGTGGGGCGACGAGGCGGCCGACGATCTTCGCTTCATGCGGCCCGAGCCCTTGGCGGGCGGCTCGCAGCCCGGCGACCGGCAGGCCGTCAGCGCCAGCCTGCTGCCGGCAGCGGGCCACGCGGAGGCGGACGGGCCGGTCGGCATCTCACCGAGCTTCAACGCCGTGAGCCACATGGTGCGGCGTTTCGCGCCGACCCAGGCCACCGTGCTCTTTCTCGGCGAGAGCGGGGTGGGCAAGGAGGTCTTCGCACGCACGCTGCATCGCCTCAGCGCGCGCAGCGCGAGACCCTTCGTGGCGCTGAATTGCGCGGCGATTCCCGAGCAGCTGATCGAGTCGGAGCTGTTCGGCGTCGAGCGCGGGGCGTACACCGGCGCGATGCACAGCCGCCTGGGGCGATTCGAGCGTGCGGACGGCGGAACGCTGTTCCTGGACGAGATCGGCACGCTGAGCGCCAGCGCCCAGGGCAAGCTGCTGCGCGCGCTGCAGGAGGGCGAGATCGAGCGGCTGGGGGATTCGCAGACGCGCCGGGTCGACGTGCGGGTGATTGCCGCCACCAACGTGGACCTGCGCGAGGAGGCCCGGTCGGGGCGTTTCCGCGAGGACCTGTTCTATCGCCTGAACGTGTTTCCGGTGCGCATCCCGCCGCTTCGCGAGCGCCGGGAGGACATCCCCCTGCTGATGAGCCATTTCCTGGCGCGCTTCAACCGCCTGCACGGGCGCCGGCTCACCGGCTTCACGCAGCGGGCGGTGGATGCGATGCTGTCCTACGACTGGCCGGGCAACATCCGCGAGGTCGAGAACGTGATCGAGCGTGGCGTCATCCTCGGTAGCGATAACGGTGCGATCGACGCTGCCCACCTGTTCACCAGCGGGGAGCGCGTCGGCGAACTGCGCTTCTCGATCAACCGCGACGGCAGGCTGGTCGCCCGAGATGCGCCGGACTTCGCCGCCGAACCGGAGCCGGTGCCGGCGAGCGACGTGCAGCGCGTCAGCCGACGCATCAGCAACCTGCTGCTCGGCGAGGGCGACGACAGCGACAAGGTGTCGCTGGACGACATCGAAACCCTGCTGCTGACGAAGGCCTTCGAGCGCGCGCGCGGAAACCTCTCGGCCGCGGCGCGCCTGTTGGGCATCACGCGGCCGCAGATGGTGTACCGGCTCAAGAGCCGCGGCATCGTGCACGAGGGCGATTGAAAGCGTGAATGCCGGCGAGTGCCGGTGAGTGCCGGTCAGGCGCCGGCGGCGCGCCGCAGCCCAGCCACGTCGAGCACGGTCAGGCCACCGTAGTCCAGCCGCAGCAGGCCGGCCAGCTCCAGCCTTTTGAGCGCGCGGTTGCAGCGCGGCCGCGAGACGCCGGACAGGTTCGCGATCTCCTCCTGCGACACCGGCACGTGGCGCTCGCCGCTGGGGTACAGCCACGGATGGAAGAGGCCGGCCAGTGCGCGCGCCACCTGGCCGTCCGCGTCGAGCAGCCGGTGGGCGGCATCGGCGCCCGAGAACCAGTGCATGCGCTCGTTGATCTGGACGAGCAGGAAATGACAGAAGGGCAGGTTGGTGTCGTGCAGCCACTCGAACGTTTCCTGCGGCATCACGGCGACTCGGCTGTCCTGCAAGGCAATCACGTCGGCCCAGCGCGGCGCGCCGCGCAAGAGCGTGCCCTCGCCGAACCAGCTCCCCACCGACAGCCCGCCCAGCGTCACGCAGCGGCCGTCCTCCCCGTCGAGCGACCATTTCAGCAGGCCGTGCGACACGCCGAACCAGTGGCGCGGCAACTCGCCGCGGCGGGTCAGTGCGGCACCGGCCGGCACGTCCTGCTCGTGCATGTCGGAGCGCACGCGCGCCCGTGTCGCGGCGTCGAGCCGCGGAAACCAGGCCGATCCCAGCAGCAAATCGTCCAGCGTCTGTGGCCTTGGCTTCGAGGCGCGTGCCCTGGAACTCAATGGAAACCCTCGTGATGACTGTTCTCGCGATGACTGTCCGGCGTGCACCGTCCCCGAACAATGGAGGACAACCCGCAACCCGCGGTCGGCACGCCGCGACCGCGCCGCAGAGCCATGAATCCATTCCAGAGCCCTGTCCAGGACCGCCACGCCGGGCGCGCCGGCCGCCGTCTGCTGATCGTCGATGCGCAGACGCTGTTCCGGTGCGGCCTCGCCGCGCTGCTGGCGGCGTCCGGCCGCTTCGAGGTGGCGGGGCAGGCGGGCAGCGTGGGCGAGGCGATCGGTCAAGCCGCCGAACTGCAGCCCGACCTGATCCTGCACGACATGGCTTTTCCGGACGGCGCGGTGGCGCACGCCGTCGAGCGGCTGAAGCTGGCGTCTCCGCGCAGCCGCCTGCTCGTGCTGACGGCCAGCGAGGACGAGCGCGATCTGGCAACCGCGCTGAAGGCCGGCGTGCACGGCTACCTGCTCAAGGCCATGGACCTGGATGCCCTGGAGCGCCAGCTCGAACGTGCGCTGCAGGGCGTGTGCGTCGTCAGCCCCGCGATGACCGACCTGCTGGCGCAGGTGCTCCACCGCGCGTTGCGCGACGACGGGCCGCCGATCGAACCGCCGTCGGTGGATGCCGTCGGATGCCTGTCGCAGCGCGAGCGGGAGGTTCTGCTCGCGCTGGCCCGCGGATCGACCAACAAGCGCATCGCGCTGTTGCTCGGCATCGCCGAAAACACCGTCAAGATCCACATGCAGAACATTCGTCGCAAGCTCGGCGTGCAGTCGCGCATCGAAGCGGCGATGGTCCTCGCGCACCGACCGGCGCCGCAAGACGCCGTGGCCTGATCGCTCCTTCCGGATCAATGCGCCGCGGACGAGCCGCCCGTGCCGACGCGCACCGCGCGGGCCGGAACGGCAAGCAGCAAGGTGATGCCGCCGAGCACGACCAGGGCGCAGATGGCCGCGAGGCCCATGTCGATGCGGCCGGTGGCCGTCTTGACCCAGCCGATCAGCGCGGGGCTGACGAAGCCGCCCAGCGTGCCGATCGAGCTGATCACCGCGATGCCGGTGGCGGCGGCCTCGCGGCTCAGGTAGGTCGGCGGGATCGACCAGAACAGCGCGCAGCCGAAGGTGAAGAAAGCGGCCACGCACAGCAGGATCATGGTCGGCGCGAACGCGCCGCCCAGCAGGGTGGTCGCGTACAGCGCGGCCGGGCCGAGGATCAGCGTGCCGGCGACATGCCAGCGACGCTCCTTCAGGCGGTCGGAGCTGCGGCTGATCGCGATCAATCCGAGCGCACCGAACAGGTAGGGCACCGCCGTGTACCAGCCGACCTCGGCCACCGAGGCCACGCCCAGCCCCTTGATCATGGTCGGCATCCAGAAGGTGATGGTGTAGACGGCCGCCGCGCAGCAGAAGTAGATGAAGGCGAGCACCCAGGTTCGCGGGTCGGCGAAGGCCGCCGCCAGCCGGCCGTGGTGCCGGGGTTGCGCGTCGGCGCGGTGGTCGGCCTCCAGCACGCGGTTGACCAACGCCTTTTCTCGTTCGCTGAGCCAGCCGGCGTCGCCGGGCCGATCGGCGAGAACCAGGAAGACCAGCAGGCCGATCAGCACGGTCGGCAGGCCTTCGAGCACGAACACCCACTGCCAGCCGTGCCACCCGCCGGCCCCGTCCATGCCGCTCATGATCGTGCCCGACAGCGGGCCGCCGATCACGCCGGTCACCGGCATGCCGAACAGGAACAGCCCGGTCACGCGGCCGCGGCGGTGGCTCGGAAACCAGTAGGTGAGGTACAGGATGATCCCGGGGAAGAAGCCGGCTTCGAAGATGCCCAGCAGCAGGCGGATCGTGTAGAACTGCCAGGGCGCGGTGACGAAGGCGGTGGCCGCCGAGGCCAGGCCCCACAGCACCATGATGCGAAGAAAGGTCAGCCGTGCGCCGACCCGCTCCAGCCACAGGTTGCTCGGCACCTCGAACATCAGGTACGTGATGAAGAACAGCCCTGCGCCCAGGCCGTACACCGCGTCGGAGAATGCGAGATCCTGCTTCATCTGAAGCTGGGTGTAGCCGACGTTGATGCGGTCGAGGAACGCCAGGATGTAGGCGACGAGGATGACCGGCACGATGCGCCAGGTGATCCGGGCGTACACCGCGTCCTCTTCCTCCTGGGCGGCGCTGCCGAACGCGAGCGGTGCGGGCAGCGAGATTGAATCCTTGGTCATGGTGGATTGCCTCTCACACTCTCAGGGGGTCACAGGGCGGACGTCAGTTCGGGCACCACGACGAACAGGTCCGCCTCCAGCCCATAGTCGGCAAAGCCGAAGATCGGCGCCTCGGGGTCCGTGTTGATCGCCACGATCACCTTGCTGTCCTTCATGCCCGCCATGTGCTGGATCGCGCCGCTGATGCCGCAGGCGATGTAGAGCTGCGGCGCGACGATCTTGCCGGTCTGGCCGACCTGCCAATCGTTCGGGGCGTAGCCGGCGTCGACCGCGGCGCGGCTCGCGCCGAGCGCGGCACCGAGCTTGTCGGCCAGCGGGGTCAGGACTTCATTGAACTTGTCGCTGCTGCCGAGCGCGCGGCCGCCGCTGACGATCACCTTGGCGGCGGTCAGCTCCGGGCGGTCGTTCTTCGCGATCTCGCTGCCGAGGAAGCGGCTGGCGGTGCTGGCGTCGGTGGCTGGCACGGTCTCGATCGCGGCGCTGCCGCCGGTGGCGGGCGCGGCGTCGAAGCCGGTGGTTCGCACGGTGATGACCTTGACGTCGTCGGTCGCCTGCACCGTAGCGATCGCGTTGCCGGCGTAGATCGGGCGCTCGAAGGTGTCGGGGCTGAGCACCTTGGTGATGTCGCTGACCTGGCCGACGTCCAGCGTGGCGGCCACGCGCGGCGCGATGTTCTTGCCGCCGGCGGTGGCGGGGAAGACGAGGTGGGTGTAGGCACCGGCCAGCGCCAGCGCCAGCGCCTGCGCGGCAACGTTCTCCGCGAGGCCGTGCTCGAAGCCCGGGGCGTCGGCGTGGATCACCTTCGTGACGCCGGCGATCTGCGCGGTGGCTTGCGCCGCGCCCTGGGCGTTGTGGCCCGCGATCAGCACGTGCACCTCGCCGCCCATCTGGGCCGCAGCGGTGACGGTGTTCAGCGTTGCGCCCTTGACGTGGGCGTGGTCGTGTTCGGCAATGACGAGCGCAGCCATCAGATCACCTTCGCTTCGTTCTTGAGCTTGTTCACCAGCGTGGCCACGTCGGGCACCTTGATGCCGGCGCTGCGCTTGGGCGGTTCGCTGACCTTCAGCGTCTTGATCCGCGGCGTGACGTCGACGCCCAGGTCCGCCGGCTTGAGCACCGCCAGCGGCTTCTTCTTGGCCTTCATGATGTTCGGCAGCGTCACGTAGCGCGGTTCGTTGAGCCGCAGGTCGGTGGTGATCACCGCCGGCAGCGTCAGCGAGAGCGTCTCCAGCCCGCCGTCGACCTCGCGGGTCACCGTGGCCTGACCGTCAGCGACTTCGACCTTGGAGGCGAAGGTGGCCTGCGGCAGGCCGGCGAGCGCGGCCAGCATCTGCCCGGTCTGGTTGCAGTCGTCGTCGATCGCCTGCTTGCCCAGGATCACGAGGCCGGGTTGCTCGCGGTCGACCAGCGCCTTCAAGAGCTTGGCAACCGCCAGCGGCTGCAGTTCCTCGGCGGTCTCGACCAGGATCGCGCGGTCGGCGCCGATCGCCATCGCGGTGCGCAGCGTTTCCTGGCACTGCGTGACGCCGCAGGACACGGCGATCACCTCGGTGGCGACACCCTTCTCCTTGAGCCGGACCGCCTCCTCGATCGCGATCTCGTCGAAGGGGTTCATGCTCATCTTGACGTTGGCGATGTCGACGCCCGTACCGTCCGACTTCACGCGGACCTTGACGTTGTAGTCGACGACCCGCTTCACGGGCACCAGCAGCTTCATTGCAAATCCCTCCAGGAATTCGGTGGTGATGAACCGGTCAATCGTCAGGGAAGGTTGCGGCTGGCGGCCTTGGCACGGATCAGATCCAGCAGCAGCGCATCGCGCTCGGCTTCGAGGGCCTCGCTGCGGCGGCCTTGCAATTCGTCGGCGGTGCCTTCGATGGCCTTGCGCCGGAGTTCCGGCGTCAGCGAGGGAGCGCCGAGGTCGTTCCACCAGCTTTCGATCGGGCCGCCCAGGTGATCGAGCACGTGTTCGATGCCGCCGTCTCCGCCCGACAGGTGCAGCGCGAGGAACGGCCCCATCAGCGCCCAGCGCAGGCCCGGGCCATAGGCGATCGCGGTGTCGATGTCGGCCACCGACGCGACGCCCTGGTCGACGAGGTGGAAGGCTTCGCGCCACAGCGCCGCCTGCAGCCGGTTGGCGATGTGGCCCTTGACCTCGCGGCGCGGGTGGATGGGCCGCTTGCCGATGGAGGCATAGAACGCCATCGCCCGCGCGATGGCCTCTTCCGAGGTCTGCTCGCCGCCGATCACCTCCACCAGCGGAATCAGGTGCGGCGGGTTGAACGGGTGGCCCAGCACCACGCGCTGCGGGAAGCGGCAGGCCGATTGGACGCGGCTCATCAGCAGGCCCGACGAACTCGATGCCAGGACGACCTGCCCCGGCAGCACGGCGTCCATGCGGCGGAAGAGATCGATCTTGATGTCCTCGCGCTCCGGGCCGTTCTCCTGTACGAAGCCGGCGCCTTCGACCGCGGACTCGAGCACGGCGTCGAAGCGCAGACGCTCCGGCGATGCGTTGGCCGCCAGCCCGAGGCGCTGCATCGTCGGCCAGTGCGTCTCGACCGTCCGGCGCAACTTCGCCTCGGCCTGCGGGCCGGGGTCGGTGGCCACCACCTCGAGGCCCTGTGCCAGGAAATAGGCCACCCAGCTCGCGCCGATGACGCCGGTCGACACCACGGCGACGCGCGTGATCCGGTCGTCAGCCACGTCCGGTCTCCTGGGATGCCTGCCGCCGGGCTTCGAAGAAGGCGGTGATGCGGGCCTTGGCTTCGTCGCTGGTCTGCGCCAGCGCCGCCATCAGCGATTCGGTGTAGAGCCCTTCGGACATCGACATGTCCTCGATGCGGGCGATCGCGGTGAGCATCGCGTAGTTCGAGATCGGCGCGTTGCCTGCGATCGTGGCGGCGAGTTCGAGCGCCTTGCCGAGCGCCTCTCCCGGGCCGACCAGGTAATGCGCGAGACCGAGCCGCACGCCGTCCTCGGCGCCGTAGCGGCGGCCGGTGAGCATCATCTCGGTCATGCGCCCGGCGCCGATCGCGCGCGCCACGCGCACCGACGCGCCGCCGCCGACGAAGATGCCGCGCATGCCCTCGGGCAACTGGTAGAACGCCGTGGGCTCGGAGACGCGCACGTGCGCGGCCATCGCGATTTCCAGCCCGCCGCCGATGACCGCCCCCTTGAGCACCGCCACCACCGGCAGGCCGCCGAACTGGATCCGCTCGAAGCAGCGGTGCCAGGTCTGCGAATGCTTCATCGCCTCGAAGGGGGTCTTTTCCTTGTATTCGATCAGGTCGAGCCCGGCGCAGAAGTCGTCGCCCGCACCGTCCAGCACGACGACCTTTGCTTCCCCGGGGGGCTCGTCGAAGAAGGTGGCGAGGCTGCGGATCAGTTCGTCGCTGATCGCATTGCGCTTGCTGGCGCGATCGAGACGCACCCGGGCGATGCCGCCCTCGAGCAGTTCCCACGTCAGGTGGGGCAGGTTCTGGTTCACGATTCGATTCACGTTGGATTCGACCTTCTAGGGGCGTGTCGGCGTGTCGGCGAGTGGGCGTCTTGGCGTATCGGCGTCGTTGCGTCAGTCGGCATCGAGGGCTGCCAGCGGCGGCGCGTCGAGTGCCAGCCCGCCCACGACCTGCCGCGCCAGGTGAGCGCATTCGGGCAGCATCCAGTCGCGATAGAACGCGGCGGCGCAGCGCGTGCGCGCCGGCCTCGGCGAGTGTTCGCTCGCGGTCTCCATGCGTGCCCACATGCAGCCCACCGCCAGCAGGCCGGACAGGCGGAGGAAGCTCGTGGCCGCGAAGCCGGAAGCAGGCGCGTCGAGCAGGGCGCGCGCCGCATGCTGCCAGTGGCCGAAGGCTTCGCGCAGCGCCTCGGACGTCCGGGCGGCGGCCCGCGCGACCGCGCGCTCGACTTCGGCGCCGAATGCGCCGCCGGCGCTGCCGCGGGCGCGCAGCACGCGGTCGGCGATCGTGATGGCCTGGATCCCGTTGGTGCCCTCGTAGATCGGCGTGATCCGCGCATCGCGCAGGACCTGTTCGACACGGTACTCCGTCAGGTAGCCATAGCCGCCGTGGATCTGGATCGCGTGATTCGCCGATTCCACCGCCGCCTCGGTGGCGAACGCCTTGCACACCGGGGTCAGGAACTCGACCAGCGCGGGCTCGGCGCCGAGTTCGAGTTCGACGTCGGTGCGGTAGCACAGCGCGCGGCAGCCCTCGGTCAGCGCGATCTGCGTCATCAGCATGCGCTGCACGTCGGCGTGGCGGTTGATCGGCGCCGTGCTGCCGTCGGCGGCGCGCCCCTGGCGGCGCTCGGCCGCATAGGCGCGCGAACGCTGGCCTGCCACCTCGGACAGCCCGACACCCTGCAGGCCGACGTCGAGCCGCTCGGCATTCATCATCACGAACATGCCGGCCAGCCCGCCGCCTTCGGCGCCGAGCATCTCCGCCTCGGCGCCGTCGAAGGCCATCTGGCAGGTGGGCGAGGCATGCAGGCCCATCTTCTCCTCGATGCGCACGCAGGCCAGGTTGTTGCGCCGGCCGTCCGGCAGCACGGCCGGGCACAGGAACAGCGACAAGCCCTTGACGCCCGGCGGCGCCCCGGGCGTGCGCGCCAGCACCAGGTGGACGATGTTGCCGGTCAGGTTCTGGTCGCCGCCGGAGATGAAGATCTTCGTGCCGGTGATGCGGTGCCGGCCGTCGCCGGCCGGCTCGGCGACGGTGCGGGTCGGATTCAGATCGGAGCCGGCCTGAGGCTCGGTCAGGCACATCGTGGCCAGCCATTCGCCCGAGATCAGCCGCGGCAGGTAGTGCGCGCATTGGGCGGGCGATGCCTGGGCGGCGATCGCGCGGATCGCGCCCTGCGCCAGGCTCAGGATCATCTGGAAGCTGACACACGAACCGGAGAGCATCTCCGACACGCTGCTCGCCAGGACATGCGGCAGGCCCTGGCCACCGTACGCTTCGTCGCCGGCGAGGCCCGGCCAGCCGGCCTCGCAATAGCCTCGATAGGCGGCGAGAAAGGCATCGGGAAGGCGCACGCGGCCGTCCACCAGGCGCGCATGCTGCAGGTCGCCGATCGGGTCGAGTGGCGCGATCTCGGCCTCGATAAATCGGCCCGCCTCGGTCAGCACCTGGGTGGCGAGGGTGTCGTCCCAGTGCGGCAGCCGGTCCGCCTGCGCCGCATGGCGCAGCGCGAACAACTGGGCGCCGACCGGAGCTCGGTAGTCGATCATGGCGTGGGTTCCTCCCCCCTGTGAGATGGGTTCAGCGCGCCGTCCGGCGCCTCGCGAGGATCACCTCGGGGTCCGGATCGGCGGCATGCAGGCGCTCCACCAGGGCGGCGCGCCGCGTCAGCACCGCGCGCTGGTTGATGTAGCCCTTGTCGGTGATCTCGTTGGCGTCGATCGACGGCGGCTCGTCCATCAGCAGCGCGCGCGTCGGAAACGTCGAGCTGCCGGTGGACGCACCGGCCATGGCGGTCAGCGCGTCGGCGAGCGCGGCACGCACGCGCGGATCGCCGATCAGCGTGCCCAGCGCGGCGTCGGCCGGCAGGTCCGGGCACAGGCTGCGGCATCCCGCTTCGCTCGGGAAGACGAGCAGGCCGATCTCGTCGCGGTTGTGTCCGGTGACCACCGCGTCCTGGATCACCGGCTCGCCGGCGGCGATCGCCTTGACGCGCACGGCGCCGACGCTGACCCAGGTCGCCGTGGCGAGCTTGAAGTCCTCGGTGACGCGCCCGTCGAATTCGATGCCCCGAGCCGGATCCGCCGGATCGGCGAAGCGCCCCGCGTCGCCGATCATGTACCAGCCGTCCGCGTCGAAGGCCTTGCGCGTCAGGTCGTCGCGCTTCCAGTAGCCGGGGGTGACGTTGGGGCCCTTGATGCGCAGTTCGAGCTTGCCCGCGTTGGGCTCCATCTTGATCGCGCAGCCGGGCAGCGGCAGGCCGATCACGCCGGCGCGGCCGATCTCGAAGTGCACGGCCGTGATCGCCGGCGCGGTTTCGGTGGCGCCCCAGGCCGAGACCATCGGCACCCGCGCTCCGCGCGCCTGGACCGACACGCGCTCCAGGCGCTCCCACAGGTTCTGCGGCAGTGCCGCGGCGGCGTAGAAGATCAGGTCGAGGTGGCGGAAGAAGCCGTTGCGCAGGCCTTCGTCACGCTCGAGGAACGGCAGCAGCATGTCGAAGCCGCGCGGTACGTTGAGGTACAGCGTCGGCGAGACGTCGCGCAGGGTGGCGATGGTCTTGTGGATCAGGTTCGGGGTCGGCTTGCCGTCGTCGACGTAGAGCGTTCCGCCATGTTGCAGAACGAGGTTGAAGCAGAAGTTGCCGCCGAAGACGTGGTTCCACGGCAGCCAGTCGACCAGCACCGGCGGGCGCGACGACAGGAAGGGCCACACCTGCGCCAGCGCCTTCTGGTTGGAGCACATCATCCGCTGGGTGATGACGATGCCCTTGGGCAGGTCGGTGGAACCGGAGCTGAACAGGATCTTGGCGATCGTGTCCGGGCCGACCCGGGACTGCGCCTCCTCGAGCGCCGGGCCCGGCGGCGTGGCCAGCAAATCGTCGAATGGCGTGGCCGGCATGCCCGGCGGCGGGTCCGCCGAGACGACGAGTTCGGCACCGCGCAGTTCCACCTTGCGCAAGGCCGGCTCGAACGGCGCGCCGCGCGCCGCGAAGATCAGCCCCGGCTCGACCAGGCCGAGGGCGTATCGCAGCTTCTCGTAGTCCCGGGAGACGAGCGAATAGGCTGACGAGATCGGCACCACCGGCACGCCCACCTGCATGGCGCCGAGGGAAAGCAGCGCATGGTCGATGCCGTTGTCGGACAGGATCGCCACCGGCCGCTGCGCGCTCAGCCGGCGCCGCACCAGCGCCTCGCCGATGCTGCGGGCGGCAGCCCGGGCCTCGCCATAGGTCACGCGGCGCCAGCCGCCTTCGGCCCGGCGCTCGGCCAGGAACACCTGCTCGGGCGTGGTGTCGGCCCAGTGCTGCAGGACGTGGCCCAGGCTGCTCGCATACGGCTCCAGTCGCTGCGGCGAACGCAGGATCGATCCCCCGTGGCTCAAGGGCGTGACGTCCACGGCGGCAGGAGCGAAGCTGATGCCGGCGAAGGGGGTAGGCGGCATGGAAGAGGTCTCCGGTGTCATGGAATCCGGCGTTTCGAGGCGCGTCGCAGGTCAGCGGATCGCGAATTCGGGCCTGGGGCCGGCCTTGCCCTTCAGGGCCATGATCTCGCGCGCTTCGTCGGCCGTGGCCGGCTCGCAGCCCATGTCGCGGATGATGCGCACCAGGCGCTCGATGAGCATCTGGTTGGTGGCCAGCTCGCCCTGCCGGAAGTACAGGTTGTCTTCCAGCCCCGTTCGGGCATGGCCGCCGAGCAGGACGGACTGGATGGACGCCGGAAGCTGCGACGGGCCGATGCCGCTGACGCCGAAGATCGCCCCCTGCGGGAGCTGGTCGACCATGAACTGCAGCGTTCGCGCCGAGTACGGCATCGCGCCCTGGAAGTTGCGGTGCACGTTGAGCACCATGTTGACGAAGTAGGGCGGTTCGTCCAGGCCTTCCTCGATCAGCGTGGTCACGTCCTGCACGATGTGCGTCGGGCTAAAGACTTCCCACTCCGGCTTGATCCCGCGCTCCTTCATGCCCACGGCCAGCGCGCGGCAGCGCGACGGCGGCGTGTTGAGCAGGATCTCCTTGCCGTCGAACGACAGGTTGACGGTCGTGGCGTCGAGCGTGCACATCTCCGCCCCCGCGTCCATGCCCTTGGCGCGCTCCTCGAACAGCGTGTCCCAGCCGAGGTGCGGAAACTCCTTCACCATGTCGCCGTTGACGCCGCCGCCGGTCGAGTTGTTGATGACGATGTCGCACTTCTCGCGAATGCGCCGATTGATCTCCCGGTAGATGGCCGGGCTGCAGGTCGCGAGGTCGTCGGGCCGCCGTGCGTGCACCGCCACGACACTGGCGCCGGCGTTGTAGCAGTCGTAGACGTCGCGCACGATCTCGTCGGGCTGCGTCGGCAGGTTCGGGTTCTGGCGCTTGCTGGCCATGCCGCCGGTCGGCGCGATGGTCACGATGACGCGAGGGGTCTGCATGCGGGTCTCCGGAGTCGTTCGTGGGCCGCCGCGTCGCCGCGGCCACCGGCCCCGGGGGCCTGGGTGCAGCGACGGGCCGTTCGACTCAGGATAGGCGGGCGCCTTCCGGCCGGCGCCGTCGAGAAGAGCTATGGACGCCGTGGCCGACTAGACCGAAGGAGCTATTCGGTGAGGCGAATGCCTCGACCGTGACGGCGAAAGCGCGCCGGGTGCCGGGCGCGATACCTGCCGAATGCGGGGCCAGCCGGATTCGGACACGGCGGCCGTGCGGATACTGCGCGGGGCCGCGACTCAGGCGGCCCGTTTCGAGAATCCTCGCGGCGGCGAAATCTGTGTTTCGCCGCGGGGAGGCATCGACCTCAGGTCGTTTCCTTGTACAGCAGGTCTTCCGGCGTCTTGCCGGCCGCGATCGCGTCCTTGTACCAGTTCGGGCGCTTGCCGACGCCGCTCCAGGTTTTGCCCTGTCCGTCGGTGTACTTGATGGTCGGTGCGCGTTTCACCGCAGCACTGGCCTTGGTCTTGCGCGCGGGGGCGGCTTCCTTGCCGTTCGGCGCTTTCGCCGGTTCGGCGGCGGCACTGCGTGCGCGCTTGGGAGAGGCCGATTTTGCGCCGCCGAAACCCAGATCGGACGCGGTCAGGCCGTAGTGGTCGATCGCGTCGCGGATGCGTCCGATGACCTCCTGGACTTCCTTGCTGCGGATGGCTTCGGCCTGTGCCTGGAGTTTGGCGATCTGGGATTGGAGTTGCTCGAGTGTCGGGCCGGATTTCTTCGTTGCCATAGTGGGTCATTCCTGTGTTGTGCGGAACCCCGAGCATAGCCGCGAATGCCGAAATCCTGTCGTCAGCGGCCGACATCGAATGAGCTTTCGAACGAATGATTGCGCGATTGCCCACGCAATTCGTTCGGCATGCGGCGAATCATTGCCGGCGCGAATCCGCGACCTCGGCTGGAAACCAATGGAAATCCCGTGCCGCCATGCGCGGCATTGAACTGGCGGCCGGGAATCTCCTGGAATCGAAATCCAGGCGCGGCGGCTGAGAGTCGGAGAGGCCCCCGCGCAGGCCTGGCTCCATACCTGCCAGGTATGCAACCTCTCCCAATCGATATTGGACGCCCCGGGGGCCAGCGACCAAGATTCGGTCCATGAACTCCAACCCCCGCATCGCATCGATCGACGCCGTCCTGGTCGACCTGCCCACCATTCGCGCCCACAAGCTGGCGATGACGACCATGATGCGCCAGACGCTGGTGATCGTGCGCGTCACCTGCAGCGACGGCCTCGTCGGCATCGGCGAAGCCACCACCATCGGCGGGCTGGCCTACGGCGACCAGAGCCCCGAAATCATCAAGAGCGCGATCGACGCCTACATCGCGCCGCTGCTGGCCGGTGTCGACGCCACCCGCGTCAACCTCGCGATGCAGCGCGTCGGCGCGGCGGTCCAGGGCAATTCCTTCGCCAAGTCGGCGGTGGAGATCGCACTGCTCGACGCGCAGGGCCAGCGCCTGGGCCTGCCGGTGCACGCGCTGCTCGGCGGCGCCGTGCGCGATGCGCTGCCGGTGCTGTGGACACTCGCCAGCGGCGATGCCGCGCGCGACGTCGACGAGGCGCTGGCGCTGATCGAGGCCCGCCGCCACCGCGTCTTCAAGCTGAAGATCGGCAGCCGCGAGATGGCGGCCGACGTGGCGCACGTCGAGGCGATCCGCCGCGGCCTCGGCAACGACGTGATGCTGACCGTGGACGTGAACCAGGCCTGGGACGAACCCACCGCGGTGCGCGGCATCGCGGCGCTCGAGGCCGCCGGCGTCGGCCTGATCGAGCAGCCGGTCGCACGGCGCAACCGGCGCGCGCTGCGACGGCTGGCCGCCCGCTTCGACGTGGCCATCATGGCCGACGAGGCGGTGCACGACGCGATCGACGCGTTCGATCTCGCCGCCGACGGCGCCGCCGACGTCTACGCGCTGAAGATCTCGCAGGCCGGCGGCTTGTGGCCGACGCTGCGTGCCGCCGCCGTGGCCGACGCGGCCGGTGTCGGCATCTACGGCGGCACCTTGCTCGAAGGCAGCGTCGGCAGCATCGCCGCCGCGCACGTGTTCGCGTCGATCCCGCAGCTCTCGTGGGGCACCGAACTGTTCGGCCCGCTGCTGCTGAAGGACGACGTGGTGCTGCAGCGCCCCGAATTCCGCGATTTCGAACTGCAACTGCCGCAGGGCCCCGGCCTGGGCGTGCAGCTCGACGCCGACAAGCTGGCCTTCTACCGCCGCGACCGCTCGTCGCTCAGCGTCGCCGTCACCGCCTGACCTGCCACTCCAGAAACCCTGACCGGAAGCTCCCCATGCTGTTCCACGTCGAAATGACCGTCCGCCTGCCGCACGACATGCCGGCAGCGCAGGCCGATGCGCTGAAGGCGCGCGAGAAGGAAATCGCCCAGGCGCTGCAGCGCGCCGGCACCTGGCGCCACCTGTGGCGCATCGCCGGCCGCTACGCGAACGTGAGCGTCTTCGACGTGCCGGACAACGCCGCCCTGCACGACACGCTGATGACGCTGCCCCTGTTCCCCTACATGGACATCGAGGTGCGGCCGCTGTGCCGCCATGCCTCGTCGATCCATGCCGACGACCGCTGAACCCTGCCCTTTCACCCCCGGAGACATCGACATGAATGAACTGAACCAATCCCAACTGCTGGCCCGCGTGACGCAATCCAACCGTCCCGACGCCAGCCCGCGCGTTCAGGCGATCACGGCACGGATCGTCGGCGACCTGTTCCGCGCCATCGACGACCTGGACGTGCAGCCCGACGAGTTCTGGGCCGGCGTCGACTGGCTGACCCGCCTGGCGCAAAGCGGCCAGGCCGGGCTGATCACCGCCGGCCTCGGCTTCGACCGCCTGCTCGACATCCGCTCCGACGAGGCCGACGAGCGCGCCGGCCGTGCCGGCGGCACGCCCCGCGCCATCGAAGGGCCGCTGTACATCGCCGGCGCGCCGCTGTCGAAGTACGAGGTGCGCCTGGACGAGGGCGACGCCCAGCGCGGCGAGGTGCTGGTGATGGAAGGCCGCGTGCTCGACACCGCCGGCCGTCCGGTGCCCAATGCCATCGTCGACGTCTGGCATGCCAACGAGCATGGCCGCTACTCGCACTTCGACCCCGAGCAGGCCGAGTACGCGCTGCGCCGCCGCATCCAGGCCGACGCCGAAGGCGGCTACCGCTTCCGCAGCTTCCTGCCGCCGGGCTACGCGATCCCGCCGAACAGCCCGACGTCCGAACTGTTCGCCGCGCTCGGCCGCCACGGCAACCGCCCGGCGCACATCCACTTCCTGGTGGCGGCTCCCGGCCTGCGCACGCTGACGACGCAGATCAACATCCCGGGCGACAGCTTCATCGACGACGACTTCGCCTTCGCCACGCGCGACGGGCTGATCCTCGAGCTGGAGAAGAACGTGCCGGCCAAGGGCTACGAGTCGCTCGGCGTCGCCGCGCCCTTCACCCGCTCGCGCTTCGACTTCGTGATGCAGCCCGCCGCCGACGAGCGCGAAGCTTCGCCGCAGGCCCGCATCGCGCGCGCGGTCGGCTGAGCCCACCCTTCGGCTGCCCTCAGGAGATGAACGTGATCCCGATCTATCCGGACCATTCCGCGAACATTCGCAAGCTGGACGCCCTGCTCGAGGACGACCCGGTCAAGCACCTGCACCGTCTCGACCGCTCGGTGTTCACCGACGAACAGCTCTTCGAGCTCGAACTGAAGTACATCTTCGAGGGCAACTGGGTCTACCTGGCGCACGAGAGCCAGATCCCGAACGTCAACGACTACCTGACCGTGTACATCGGCCGCCAGCCGGTGGTGATCACGCGCAGCAAGGACGGCAAGCTCAATGCGCTGGCCAACACCTGCACCCACCGCGGCGCTATCCTGTGCCGCCACAAGAAGGGCAACAAGTCCAGCTTCACCTGCCCGTTCCACGGCTGGACCTTCAGCAACAGCGGCAAGCTGCTGAAGGTCAAGGACAACAGCGCCGAAGCCGGCTACCCGCCGAGCTTCAACTGTGAGGGCAGCCACGACCTGCAGCGCCTGGGCGCGTTCCAGAGCTACCGCGGCTTCCTGTTCGGCAGCGTCAACCCCGACGTGGCGCCGCTCGAGGAGCACCTGGGCGAGGCCGCCAAGATCATCGACATGATCGTCGACCAGTCGCCGGACGGCATCGAGGTGCTGCGCGGCACCTCCACCTACACCTTCGACGGCAACTGGAAGCTCACCGCCGAGAACGGCGCCGACGGCTACCACGTCTCGTCGGTGCATTGGAACTACGCGGCTACCACCAGCCGGCGCAGCGCCGACGGCAAGGTCGACACCGTCAAGGCGATGAACGCCGGCGCGTGGGCCAAGCAGGGCGGCGGCTCGTATTCGTTCAAGAACGGCCACATCCTGCTGTGGACCAACTGGGCCAATCCGGAAGACCGGCCGCTCGCCGCCAAGCGCGACGAATGGATCGAGAAGTTCGGCGAGGCGCGGGCGGACTGGATGCTCGGCAAGTCGCGCAACCTGTGCCTGTACCCCAACGTCTACCTGATGGACCAGTTCAGCTCGCAGATCCGCGTGGTGCGGCCGATCTCGGTCGACAAGAGCGAAGTGACGATCTACTGCATCGCGCCCAAGGGCGAGGCACCCGAATCGCGCGAACGCCGGCTGCGCCAGTACGAGGACTTCTTCAATGCCACCGGCATGGCCACGCCGGACGACCTGGAGGAGTTCCGCTCCTGCCAGCGCGGCTACGAGGCGCGCGCGGTGCGCTGGAACGACATGAGCCGCGGCGCGACGCACTGGGTCCAGGGCCCGGATGCGACCGCCGACCTGATCGGCCTGAAGCCCGAGCTGAGCTGCATCAAGACCGAGGACGAAGGTCTGTACATCGGCCAGCACGAGTATTGGCTGGAGACGATGAAGACGGCGTATGCCGCCGAACGCGCGGAGCAGGCCGCCCACGGTGAACAAGCCCAACAAGCCCGACATGCCGAAGGAGCCCGGTGATGCTGTCCTATGAAGCCATCCAGGCCTTCGTCTATGGCGAGGCCCGCGCACTCGACGAACACCGCTGGGCCGACTGGCTCGCGCACTACGCCGACGACGTCGAGTTCTACATGCCCTCCTGGGACGACGACGACAAGCTGACCACCGACCCGCACAACGAGGTCTCGCTGATCTACTACCCGAGCCGGCAGGGGCTCGAAGACCGCGTCTTCCGCATCCAGACCGACCGCTCCAGCGCCACGACGCCCGACACCCGCACCGGCCACTCGATCCACAACATCGAGGTGCTGTCGCAGGACGACACGAGCTGCACGATCACGTTCAACTGGACGACGCACAGCTTCCGCTACGACATCGTCGACGTCTACTTCGGCAGCTCGCAATACACGCTCGACACCCGCGGCGCCAGGCCGCTCATCAAGCGCAAGTACGTGGTGCTGAAGAACGACTACATCCACCACCTGCTGGACATCTACCACATCTAGGCCGGCGCGCCGATCGGGCCGCCAGAGCCGAAACACCACCGAGACAAGGAACACGCCATGTCGTTTCACATTGCACTGCAGTTCGAGGACGGGGTGTCGCGCATCATCCCGTGCGAGCCGAACGAACTCGTGGCGGACGCCGCGTACCGCGCCAAGATCAACATCCCGCTCGATTGCCGCGACGGCGCCTGCGGCACCTGCAAGTGCCACTGCGAAAGCGGCAGCTTCACGATGGGCGACTACATCGAGGACGCACTGGCCGACGACGAAGCCGCCAACGGCTACGTGCTCACCTGCCAGATGCGGCCGACGTCCGACTGCGTGATCCGCGTGCCGGCCTCGTCGGCGGCGTGCAAGACCGCCGTCGGCGCGCACGGCGGCAAGGTGACGAAGATCGCCCGCGATTCGGCGACCACGGTGTCGTTCTCGCTGGAGGCCGAGCGGCCGCTGGCCTTCCTGCCGGGGCAGTACGTGAACCTGATGGTGCCGGGCAGCAAGGAGACACGCTCCTATTCGTTCAGCTCGGCGCCGAACCAGTCCGAGCTGAGCTTCCTGATCCGCGACGTGCCGAACGGCATGATGAGCACCTACATGCGCAGCAAGGCGCAGGCCGACGACTTCATGATGTTCACCGGCCCGTACGGCAGCTTCTACCTGCGCCCGGCCGTGCGGCCGATCCTGATGCTCGCCGGCGGCACCGGGCTGGCGCCTTTCCTGTCGATGCTGCGCTGGCTGCAGGACAACCCGACTTCGCAGCCGATCCGCCTCGCCTACGGCGTCAACACCAACGACGACCTGGTCGAGCTCGACACGCTGCAGGCGCTGAAGGCCGCGCTGCCGGACTTCGACTACTTCACCTGCGTCGTCGACCGCGAGAGCGGCCACCCGAAGCAGGGCTACGTCACCGCCCACCTGTCGGCCGACGACCTGCACGACGGCAACGTCGACGTCTACGTCTGCGGCCCGCCGCCGATGGTCGAGGGCGTGCGCCGCTGGATGTCGGGCGTGGGCGTCACGCCGAAGAACTTCCTGTTCGAGAAGTTCTCGTCGGCCAACGAGACGGCGGTGGCGGCATGACGCCCGGCCTGTCCCGGTCACGCCAGCGCTTCGCCGGCAAGGTCGTCATCGTCACCGGCGCGGCGCAGGGCATCGGCCGCGGCGTCGCGCTGGCGGTGGCGGCCGAGGGCGGCACCGTGCTGGCCGTCGACCGCGCCGACATCGTCGCCGAGGTGGTGGCCGAGATTGCCGCCGCCGGCGGCAGCGCCGCGGCTTTCCAGGCCGACCTGGAAACCTTCGCCGGCGCCCAGGCGGTGGTGGCGGAATGCCTGGCGCGCTTCAAGCGCGTCGACGTGCTGATCAACAACGTCGGCGGCACGATCTGGGCCCAGCCGTTCGAGCACTACGAGGAAGCGCAGATCGAGGCCGAGATCCGGCGCTCGCTGTTCCCCACGCTGTGGTGCTGCCGCGCGGTGCTGCCGTTCATGCTGCGCAAGAAGCGCGGCGTGATCGTCAACGTGTCGTCGGTGGCCACCCGCGGCGTGCACCGGGTGCCGTACTCGGCGGCCAAGGGCGGCGTCAACGCGCTGACCGCATCGCTCGCGATGGAACACACGCAGCACGGCATCCGCATCAACGCCACCGCCCCCGGCGGCACCGACGCCCCGCCGCGCCGCATCCCGCGCAACCAGGCCGCGGCCAAACCGAGCCGCAAGGACGCCGCCTGGTACCAGGGCGTCGTCGACCAGACCAAGGCATCGAGCCTGATGCACCGCTACGGAACGATCGACGAGCAGGTCGCGCCGATCCTGTTCTTCGCGTCCGACGAGTCGTCCTACATCACCGGGTCCGTGCTGCCGGTCGGCGGCGGCGACCTCGGCTGAGAGCCCGCGGTCCGAACTCCCGGGGCCCCGCCCCGGCGGAGCCGTGCGCGTCCCTTTCCTCGATCGACAACATCCCCCAGGAGACAACCCCATGCGCCACATCGACCTCCACCAGCTCGCCGACGGAGCGCGGTTCAACCGCTTCCACCGCCTCGTCTTGTTCTGGTGCGCCCTGATCATCATCTTCGACGGCTACGACCTGGCCGTGGCCGGCATCGCGCTGCCGTCGATCATGAAGGAGATGGGCGTCAGCCCGACGAATGCCGGTTTCATGGTCAGCTCGGCGCTGTTCGGCATGATGTTCGGCGCGATCTTCCTGGGCACCATCGCCGACCGGATCGGCCGCCGCTGGACCATCGCCATCTGCATCGCGCTGTTCAGCCTGTTCACCGCCGCGGCCGGGCTGACTCACGACCCCGTGACCTTCAGCGCGATGCGGTTCCTCGCCGGCCTGGGCATCGGCGGCGTGATGCCGAACGTGGTGGCGCAGATGACCGAGTACGCACCGCGCAGGATCCGCAGCACGATGGTGACGCTGATGTTCAGCGGCTACGCGGTCGGCGGCATGCTGGCCGCGCTGCTGGGCAAGGGCATGATCGAGGCCTACGGCTGGTCGTCGGTGTTCCTCGCCGCCGGGCTGCCGGTGCTGCTGATCCCGTTCATCCTGCGCTCGATGCCGGAGTCGATGCCCTTCCTGATCAAGTCGAACCGCATCGACGAGCTGAAGTCCATCGCGTCGCGCCTGGACCCGGCCTACCGGCCCGCCGCCGGCGACCATTTCGCGCTGCCCGCCGAGGACAAGGCCGCCAGCGCGCCGATCGGCCGCCTGTTCCAGGAGGGCCGCGGCTTCAGCACGCTGATGTTCTGGATCGCCTTCTTCATGTGCCTGTTCATGGTCTACGCGCTCAGCTCGTGGCTGACCAAGCTGATGGCCGGCGCCGGCTACAGCCTGGGCTCGGCGCTCACCTTCGTGCTGGTGCTGAACTTCGGCGCGATGCTCGGCGCCGTCGGCGGCGGCTGGCTGGCCGACCGCTTCCCGATCAAGTACGTGCTGGTCGGCATGTATGCGCTGGCCGCGGTCTCGATCACGCTGCTCGGCTTCCGCGTGCCCACCGAACTGCTGTTCCTGCTGGTCGGGCTGGCGGGCGCATCGACGATCGGCACGCAGATCGTCACCTATGCCTACGTGGGCCAGTACTATCCGATGGCGGTGCGGTCCACCGGCATCGGCTGGGCATCGGGCGTCGGCCGCAGCGGTGCCATCCTGGCGCCCATCGTGATCGGCACGCTGGTGGGCATGGCGCTGCCGCTGGAGCAGAACTTCATGGCCATTGCCATCCCCGCGGTCATTGCCGCCATCGCCGTCGCGCTGATCGACCACGGCCGGTCCACCGGCGCGCAACGGCGTGACGAGCCGAAGCCCACCGTGGCGGCCGCCCGCCCGAGCACCGCCGGCTGATGTTCTCGCGCCTCGAACGGCCGCTGCAGTCGCCGCCCGGCTGGCGCCGGGTGCTGGCGGACTTCGGCCCCGGCTACGCCGCCAACGGCTTCATCGGCTTCGTGTTCGCCGCCACCGCGCCGGTGGCGATCATCCTGTCGGTGGGCACGCGCGGCGGGCTGGGCGAGGCCGAGCTGGCCTCGTGGATCTTCGGCGTCTTCTTCGTCAACGGCTGGATCAGCATTCTGATGTGCTGGCTGTACCGCCAGCCGCTGGCCTTCTTCTGGACCATCCCGGGCACCGTGCTCGTCGGCCCGGCGCTGGCGCACCTGAGCTTCGCCGAAGTCATCGGCGCCTACTACGCCACCGGCGCGCTGGTCCTGCTGCTGGGCGCCACCGGCTGGGTGCGTCGCGCGATGCAGGCGATCCCGATGCCGATCGTGATGGGCATGGTCGCCGGCGTATTCCTGCGCTTCGGGCTGGACCTGGTGCGCTCGCTGCACGCCGACATCGCGATCGCCGGGCCGATGGTCGCCGCCTGGCTCGTGCTGACGGCGCGCCCGGCCTGGGGGCGGCGCCTGCCGCCGCTGATCGGCGCGCTGGCGGTCGGCGCGCTCGCCATCGCCTGGCTCGGCCGGCTCGACCTGGCGGCGCTGGGCGCCATCGAGCTGGTGCATCCGGTGATTCAGCGGCCGGCGTGGTCCTGGGCGGCGATGGTGGAACTGGTGGTGCCGCTCGCGATCACCGTGCTGGTGGTGCAGAACGGCCAGGGCATCGCGGTGCTGAAGGCCGCCGGCCACGAACCGCCGGTCGATGCGCTGACGGTGGCCTGCGGCGCCGGCGCGCTGCTGAGCGCGGCCGTGGGCGCGGTCAGCACCTGCCTGACCGGGCCGACCAACGCGATCATCACCGCCTCCGGCGAACGCCCGCGCCAGTACAGCGCCGGCATCTTCACCGGCGTGCTGGCGGTCGTCTTCGGCCTGCTCGCGCCGGCCTTCACGCGCCTGATGCTGCATTCGCCCAAGGCCTTCATCATGGTGCTGGCCGGCCTGGCGATGCTGCGCGTGCTGCAGGCGGCGTTCACCGCCTCGTTCAAGGACCGCTTCGCGCTCGGCGCGCTGGTCGCCTTTCTCGTGACGGTGGCCGATCTCGGGCTGCTGAACATCGGCGCGGCGTTCTGGGGGCTGGTGGCCGGCTTCGCGGTGTCGTGGTGCCTGGAGCGGCGCGACTTCATCGAGGTGGCCCGCTGAACCCGGGGCCGCGGCGGCGGCTCAGGTCTCCGCGTCGTCGTCGGTCGCCGCCGCGGCGCGGGCCTTCGCCAGTTTCGCCACCTTCGCCGCCTGTGCCGCCAGCTCCGCATCGCGGATGCGCGCGGCCTCCGCGACCATGGTCCGGAACTGGGCCATCAGGTCGGATTCGTCGCCCGCCCGCCGGTTCATGATCAGCGGCGAGCTGACGCCCGGGTCGCTCAGCGGCACGTAGACCACGCCGCTGCGGTGCAGCGCCTGCACCGACAGCGGCACCAGCGCGTAGCCCATGCCGGCCACGGTCAGGCCGATCGCGGTCTGCATCTCGTTGGCTTCGAGCGCGATCGTCGGGTGCAGGCCGCGCGACTGGAACATCTCCAGCACCTGGTCGGCATAGCTCGGCCGCGGCTTGGCGGGATACAGCAGCAGCGGCTCCGGTGCCAGCTTGGCCAGGCTCAGCGTCTTGTGGCGCGCCAGGCGGTGGTCCGCCGGCAACGCGGCGATGACCGGCTCCTCGCGGATCACGTCGCCGGTGATGCGGTCGTCCTGGATGCGCAGGCGGCCGAAGCCGACGTCGATGCGCCCGGCCTTCAGCGCCTCGATCTGCTGCACCGTCGTCAACTCCGACAGCGTGACCTGCACGCCCGGCTGCGCCTCGCGGAAGCGCCGGATCACCCCCGGCAGCGGGCCGTACAGTGTGGACGGCACGAAGCCGATGCCGAACCAGGTGCGCCCGCCATGCGCGATGCGCCGGGTGGCCGTGCGCACCTCGGCCAGGCCGTCCAGCATCTGCTGCGCCTGGATCTGCAGGAACTGGCCGGCCGGCGTCAGCCGCAGCGGGCGCGCCTTGCGGTCGAACAGTTCGGCGCCGAGTTCCTCCTCGAGCTGGCGGATCTGCCGGCTGAGCGGCGGCTGCGCGATGTGGAGCTGCTCGGCCGCGCGGCTGAAGCTCAGCTCGCGCGCCACGGCGGCGAAATAGCGCAGATGGCGGAGTTCCATGCCGTAGGTTCCCGGGGTGAAGGGCAGGGCGGATTCTCTCCGGGCGGCTCCGCGGCATTGCCGCCGATGAACCCGGGTGTGGCGTGGCGAGTCGAGACCCGCGCCGCCGAGGGGGTCATTGCGCCGGCGGCCCGCGATGGACGCACCATCGGGCGCCTTGGCGCTCCCGGAGACCCCATGATGAAGCCAGACACCCGTTCCGACGTTCCGGCGCACGTGCCCGCTGCAGCCGGCGCCCTCGCCCGGCAGGATCCGCCCGAGGCCGAACACGAGGACGACAGCTCCGTCGCCGGCGAGGAGGATCCCGGCTCGTCGCTGGGCGCCGAGGGCGCGTCGCCGCCCGCGCGGGCAGTGGCCTCGACCGGCGTTTCCGTTCCCGATGCGGACGCGGCGCACGCGGCGGGTCCGGCGAAAGATGCTGCCGACGGGGCGCCCAACGCCGCGCCCGACATCGCCACCCGCATCGAGACCGACAGCTTCGGCCCGATCGAGGTGCCGGCCCAGGCGCTGTGGGCGGCGCAGACCGAGCGCAGCCGGCGCTTCTTCGCGATCGGCCCGCAGCGCATGCCGACCGAGATCGTGCATGCGCTGGCCGAGATCAAGCGTGCCGCGGCCATCGTCAACGCCTCGCTCGGCCTGCTCGACGCCGCGCGCGCCGACGCGATCGCGCAGGCGGCCGCGCGCGTGGCCGCCGGCGAGTTCGACGCTGAATTCCCGCTCTCCGTCTGGCAGACCGGCTCGGGCACGCAGTCGAACATGAACGTCAACGAGGTGATCGCGCAGCTCGCGTCGGTGGCGCTCGGCGGCGGGCTGGGCCGCGACCGCCGCGTGCACCCGAACGACGACGTGAACCGCGGCCAGTCGTCCAACGATGTGTTCCCGACCGCGATGCACGTGGCCACGGTGCTCGCGACGCGCCCGCTGCTCGCCGCGCTGACGCGGCTGCGCAGCTCGCTGCGCCACCAGGCGAGCCGCTTCGCGGACGTGATCAAGGTCGGCCGCACGCACCTGCAGGATGCGACGCCGATCACCTTCGGCCAGGAATTCGGCGGCTACGACGCGCAGCTCGGCGCGGCCGAACGCTCGATCCGCCACGCGCTGACGGCGGTGCACGAGCTGGCGATCGGCGGCACGGCGGTCGGCACCGGCGTCAACACGCACCCGGACTTCGGCGCCGGCGTCGCGGCGCGGCTGGTCGAGCGTTTCGGCGAGCCCTTCATCGTCGCGCACAACCACTTCGCCGCGATGGCCGGGCACGAGGCGCTGGTCGCGCTGCACGGCGCGCTGCGCGCGCTGGCGATCGCGCTGACCAAGATCGCCAACGACATCCGGCTGATGGGCAGCGGCCCGCGCGCCGGGCTGGGCGAGCTGCGCCTGCCGGCCAACGAGCCGGGCAGCTCGATCATGCCGGGCAAGGTCAACCCGACGCAGGTGGAGGCGCTGACGATGGTCTGCGCCCAGGTGATCGGCCATGACGTGGCGATCGGCTTCGCCGCCAGCCAGGGCCACTTCGAGCTGAACGTCTACAAGCCGCTGATCGCGTACGACGTGCTGGACAGCCTGCGGCTGCTCGGCGATGCGATGTCGAGCTTCGCCACCCATTGCATCGACGGGCTGGAAGTCGACACCCGGCGCACCGGCGAACTGCTCGGCCGCTCGCTGATGCTCGTGACCGCGCTGGCGCCGCACATCGGCTACGACCGCGCCGCCGCGATCGCCAAGCGCGCACACGCCGAAGGCAGCAGCCTGCGCGAGGCGGCGCTGGCCTCCGGCGACGTGAGCGGCGAGGATTTCGACGCCTGGGTCGACCCGGCGGCGATGCTGGGGCCGTCGGCCGGGTGAGGGGCGCGCGGCGCCATGGCGCCGCCGAATCGAGTCCGCGGCGAACCCGGTCAATGACCGGGTTCGAGTGACTCACTTCCAGATCCTTGAATGCGATTTGGAATGAAACCGGCGCTCCTGCGAGGTCCGTGTCGATGCTGCGGAAAACCATCGCCTTGCCGCTCGATCCGTGAAGTTCGACATATCGGCGTATGGCGCGATCCATAGCTCGGCCTGCCACGCTGAACTGAGATTGATCCCAACGTCCGCGCACGCAATCATGGGAGACGCAGGCCGGTCTGCGGCTCGGGTGCATCCCCCGGGCCGGGCCCGGTTCGCGAAGCGCGGGTGTGCCCGCGCTGCACCTCGACCTTGTCATCCGATAACAAGAAGCGCCCATGACTCCCGTCTTTCTCCGAGCATTCCCGTTCTTCGGCTGGTTGGCCGCCTGCCTCATCGCCGTGGCCACGCTCTGGCCCGATGGCGCGCAGGCGCAAACCGCCACGTCGCCCCAACCGTTGACGAACGGCACGAACACGGGCCCGATCTCCGGCGCGCTGTCCAGCCGGCTCTACTACGTGTTCAGCGTGCCTGCCGGCGCGTCCCAGGCCACCTTCGCCATCACTGGCGGCACGGGTGACAGCGACATGTACATCAAGTACGGCGCGGTACCGACCACGTCCGACTGGCTCTACCGGCCCTACCTCGACGGCTCCAACGAGAGCGTCAGCATCACCAACCCGCAGGCTGGCAACTGGTACGTGATGCTGCGCGGCTACAGCGCCTACAGTGGCGTGTACCTCAGGGCCACGTCGAGCACACCCACCGCCACGGTGGCGGCCACCCCCACCTTCAGCCCGTCGCCCGGCAGTTACTCGGGGCGTGTGGCGGTGCAGCTGGCCACCGCAACGCCGGGCGCCGTGATTCGCTACACCGTCAACGGCACCACGCCGACCGCGTCCTCCGAGGTGTATACGGCACCGATCCAGGTGAGTGCCACCACCACCGTGAAGGCCGCGTCCTTCGCCAACGGCCTGACCACCAGTGCCGTGGCGTCGGGCACATACACGATTCGCGACCCGATCCAGACGCTGACCAACAACACGCCGATCGCCAACCTGTCGGGCGCCGCGGGCAGCGTGGCGAACTTCAGGTTCGCGGTGCCCGCAGGGGCCGTCAGCGTCACGTTCACCATCTCCGGCGGCACTGGCGACGCCGACATCTACGTCAAGTACGGGCAACTCGCCACCACCTCCGTGTGGGATCGGCGCCCCTACACGAATGGAAACAACGAGACCGTGATCATCAATCCGGCGAGCACGGGTGACTATTTCGTGATGGTGAATGGCTACAGCGCCTACACCGGCTTGACGATCAAGGCCTCCTACAGCGGCGCGGCCACCACCGGCAAGCCGGATCTGGTGCTGGATGTCTCGGGGCTCAACCCCTATGTGAGCACGCAGACCTTCGCCGACACCTCCTGCGACGTGGCCGAAGGCACGATCACCGCCGGCGCCAAGAAGCTGCTGCGGTTCACGACCCAGACGCGCAACATCGGCACCGCCGATTTCGTGCTCGGCAACCCCGCCACCAACCCCTTGTTCGTCTGGGGGGCGTGCCACGGTCACTACCATTTCGCGAGCTTTGCCCAATATCGCCTGCTCGACACCACGGGCTCGGTGGTGCGCAACGGTCACAAGATGGGCTTCTGCCTGGAGGATGTCAGTCGCGTCGACAGCGCCGCCAACCCGTCGGCCCGCTACACCTGCAGTGACCAGGGCATACAGGTGGGCTGGGCAGACATCTACAGCAGCAACCTGTCGGGGCAATGGATCGACATCACCGACCTGCCCGCCGGTCAGTACGTGTTGGAGATCACGATGGATCCGCTCGGCCTGATCGACGAGCTGGACGAGACGAACAACACCGCTCGCGTCAACGTCACGGTTCCCTGATCATGAATCCGTCCCGTGTTTCCAGCCTGGGCAGGATGAAGCTGCCGCTGCTGCTCGTGATCGCCGTCGCGGCGGGTGCCGGGGTCTACCGTCTCACCCGAAGCCCGGCGCCCGAGGGACCACGAGCCCATGCGCCGGCCGCCGCATCGGATCACCACAGCCACGAAGACAACGCGGCGGCGCACGCGCACGGAGAGCATGCCCATGAGTCTGGCGGCGGCGTGCCCGTCGCCGTCCCGCGCCCACCGGCGCCGCTGAACGCACAGGCGCTTGCCGCGGTGCAGGCATTTGCCCGGCTGCGCGACCTGCCCGCCGGCGACGCGGCCATCGAACTCGCGCACCAGCTCGAAGCCGGCATCACTGCCGACAACATGGCGGGCTACGTGCAGACGCTGCTCACGACACAGAACCGGGCGGTCGAGCGCGCTGCCATTGCGGCCCTGGCGCGTGCGGCGGACGGCGCCGTGATGCAGGAACTGGTGGGCGCGTACGGCACCCTGCCACCCGAGCAGCGTGGGCGCATCCTGCAGGTGCTGGAGGGCGCCGCCAACCCGGCGGCGTGGCAGGCGCTGGCCGGCATCGCTGCCAGTGACACCAGCGAAAAGCGATCGCCGGTGGCGCTCTCGGCACTGACTGGCGTGGCCAATATCGGCAGCATGGAAGCCGTCCAGTACCTGCTCACGCAATTGACGCCGGGCAATTCCGACTTCGCCTTGGTCGCCCTGCGGCGCGTTCGCTCGGCTCAGGGCATCGAGATGATCCGGGCCGCCGCCCAAGGCAGCAAGGACAGCAGCGGAATCGAACCGGCTTTCAGGGATGCACTGAAGCAGGTGGTCTCCGAACGCCAATGACTTCGTGCGGGGCGCGCTGCGGGCGCCTGACCGACCGGGTCGTCCGCGGGGCGACCGTGACGGATTGAACGATGTGACCCCGCTGGCGGAGCGCTACGCCACGACCGTCTGAGCCGGGGCCGCGGCGTCCGCCGATGCTGCCGCCGCGACGACCACGCGGTCGCGACCATCACGCTTGGCCGCGTACAGCGCCTCGTCGGCGCGGCGCAGCAGGGCGTCGGCGCCGCCCTGGCCGGCCTCGGCCACCGCGCCGCCCAGGCTCATCGTGACCGGGCCGACGCCGGGCAGCGGCAGCGCGGCAATGGCGGCGCGCAGCTTCTCGCCGACGCGGGCGACGCCGGCGCTGTCGGTCTCCGGCAGGATCACCAGGAACTCCTCGCCGCCGAAGCGCGCGGCGCTGTCGCTCTCTCGCAGCAGCGCGCCGAGGCCGCGTGCCACCGCCTGGATCACGCGGTCGCCGGCGGCATGGCCGTGGCTGTCGTTGACGCGCTTGAAGTGGTCGATGTCGCACAGCAGCACGCCGAGCGGGCGGCGGTGCCGCCGGTGGAACACCAGCGCCTGCGCCAGCAGCGTGTCGGCGGCGCGCCGGTTGTGCAGGCCGCTCAGCGCATCGCGATGCGCCAGCCGCTCCAGCTCGACGTTGGCGCGCGCCAGGTCGGCGGTGCGCTCGGCCACGCGCGATTCCAGTGCGTCGTTGGCCTGCTGCAGCGCGTGCTCGCGTGCCACCAGCCGCTGCGTCATGCGCGACAGCGACAGCGACAGCCGCTCCAGCTCGCTGGCGCGGCGCGACAGGGGGATGCGCGCCGAGTGGTCGCCGTCGCCGATGCGCTCGGCGACGTCCGAGATCTCCTCCAGCGGCGCCGCGAAGCGCCCGGCCGCGACCCAGGCCAGCAGCATGGCGCCGAGCGCCGCCGCCGCACCGGCGACGGCCACCGTCCAGCGCGCCTGCTGCACGCCCAGCAGCGCCTGCGCGGCCGGCTGCCGCACGACGACCGTCCAGCCGAGCGCGCCGAAGCCGCCGTCCGTCGGCAGCGTGGCGCTGGCGGTGAGGTAGGACTCGCCGTCGGTCCAGGTGCGCAGCGCCGGGGCGCTGCCGCGCTCGAGGCCGGGCGCCGCCGCCGGGCCGACCGGGCTGTGGATGGTCTGGCCGTCGCGGTTGACGATGAACACCTGCATGCCGGCATCGCGCCGGTCATCGCTGCGGACCTTGTCGATCATGTCCTGCGCCAGGCGCCAGTCGACGTGCACGCCGAGAACGCCGAGCGTGCGGCCGGCGGCGTCGCGCAGCGGCGCGGCGATGTCGATGAAGCGCAGCGGCTCGTCGGGCGGTGCCGGCAGCAGCGCCGCCAGCAGCTTGGCGGTGTGAACGTCGCCGGCGTAGGGCTGCTCCGTGCCGGACTGGAACCACGGCCGCTGCGCGACCGACTGCCCGACCAGCAGCCCGCCGCTGGCCGCGCGCACCGTGCCGGCGCGGTCGGCCACGCCGACCCAGGCGAAGCGCGGGCGCCCTGCCTGCAGGCGGCGGATCTCGTCGGTCCATTCGCCGCGGTCCAGCCCGATGCGCCGCACTTCCTTCGATTCGGCCAGCAACTGCACCTCGCGCGTGCGCTCCTGCAGCCCCTCGGCCAGCAGCAGCGCGCTGCTGTGCGCGATGCCGCGCAGTGCGTCGCCGCGTTCGCGCAGCAGTTCGTCGCCGAGCATGCGGCCGATCGGGTAGGCGAGCGCCGCCAGCGCGCCGAGGGCGAGCAGGCCGAACAGCAGGGCCAGTCGGAACCGGAAGCTTCGCAGGAACATGAGGGCGGAGGCGGGTACGCCAGCAAGGGCATGACGCGGGAAACCGATGTTCGCTCGCGCCCGCCCGCCGCGGTCGCCGGAACAGGGGCCGGAGACACGGCCAGACGCGGTCGAGACGCGGTCGAGACGGCACCTGCGCCGCCTCCGATTGGCCTCGCCGACCACCGTGACCCGGGGGGTGTGCCGGCGCTCGTGACCGGGGTGAACCGGTAGGAATTCGCGCCGCACCGGCTTGTAATGGACACCGCAAGCGGCAGGCCCCCTGCGCGCGAGCCCGTGGCGGGGCGGCCTCGAAACTCAGCTGAAACCCGTCCGGCACCGGCTTGAAACCGCGTTGAAGCACCACTGAAACAGCCGCGGAGCACCGTGGCGGCGTGGCCCGGACGCCGCCGGACCGCCGCCGCACCGGCATCTCTCCACCCCGCCACCTGCAGGACGAAGCATGAACAGCCGCCTCGAAACCGACCTGGACGCCCTCGACGAACCGGCCCTCGTCGCCGCCCGGGATCCGGGCAATGCCGCGCTGGACGCGGTGTCTGCCGTGTTCTCGGCCGCCGACCGCCGGCTGACGGTGGTCGCCGACAACCTGGACAACGTCGTCAACGTCGGCCGGAATGCCGCCGGCACGCTGTTCGTCAACGGTGGCGCGGTGCCGATCTCCGGCGGCACGCCGACGGTGGCCAACACCTCGCAGATCCAGCTCTTCGGCCAGGGCGGCAACGACACGCTGCAACTCGACGAAACCAACGGCGCGCTGCCCGCCGCCCTGCTGTTCGGCAGCACCGGCAACGACACGCTGATCGGCGGCAACGGTGCCGACCAGCTCTTCGGCCAGGACGACAACGACACGCTGCTCGGCAAGGCCGGCGCCGACCAGCTCTTCGGCGGCAACGGCAACGACACGCTGACCGGCGGCAGCGGCAACGACGCGCTGTTCGGCGACGCCGGCAACGACCGCTTCGTCTGGAACGCCGGCGACGGCAGCGACAGCGCCGACGGCGGCGCCGATTTCGACTTGCTGGAGTTCAACGCCGGCTCCACCGCCGACGTGCTGACCATCGTCGCCAACGGCGCCGGCGTGCGCATCGACCGCGTCAGCCCGGTGGCGGCGCACGTCGACGTGACTGCGATCGAGGGCATCACGATCCGCGCCGCCGGCGGCGACGACACCGTGACCGCCGGCAACGGCCTGGCCGCGCTGACCAGCCTGACGCTCGACGGCGGCACCGGCAACGACACGATCACCGGCGGCGATGGTGCCGACATGTTGATCGGCGGCGAGGGCAACGACCAGGTCACCGGCGGCCGCGGCAACGACGTGGGGCTGCTGGGCAACGGCAACGACACGTTCTCCTGGAACCCGGGCGACGGCAGCGACACGCTGGAAGGCCAGGGCGGCACCGACGCGCTGCAGTTCAGCGGCGCCAACATCAGCGAGAACTTCTCGATCGACGCCAACGGCGGCCGCGTGCGCCTGCTGCGCGACGTGGCGGCGATATCGATGGACATGAACGACATCGAGCAGATCCGCCTGAAGCTGCTCGGCGGCCTCGACAACGTCACCGTCGGCGACCTGAGCGGCACCGACATGCGCGAGATCCGCGCCGATCTGGCCGGCCCGGTGGACCCGGCGGCCGGCGACGGCCAGGCCGATACCGTGACGATCAACGGCAGCAGCGGCGACGACACCATCACGCTGTCGCTGCAGAACGGCGAGATCGTCGTCAGCGGGCTGACCGCGCGCGTGGTGATCGCGCATGCCGACGCGATCGACACGATCCGCATCCAGGGCCTGTCGGGCGACGACGTGGTCGACGCATCGGCGCTCGGCGCCGCCGGCCCGCAGATCGTGATCGACGGCGGCGCCGGCAACGACATCGTGCTCGGCGGCCCGGCCGCGGAGACGCTGCTCGGCAACGCCGACGACGACGTGCTGCTCGGCGGCGCCGGCGCCGACGCGATCGACGCCGGCGCGGGCGAGAACGTCGTGCTGCCGGACGAGGGCATCGCGCAGCTCGCCTCGGCAGTGCTCACGCTGAGCGGCAACACCTCGTCGAACGGCATCACGGTGTCGCGCGATGCGGCCGGCCACATCCTCGCGACGGTACCTGTCACCGGCACGCCGACGGTGGCCAACACCAGCCTGATCCGCGTCTTCGGGCTGGCCGGCGACGACGTGATCACGCTCTCCGAGACGCTGGGCGCGCTGCCGGCGGCCGCGCTGTACGGCGGCGCCGGGCTGGACAAGCTGACCGGCGGCTCCGGCGCCGACCAGCTCTACGGTGGCGCCGGCAACGACCAGCTCAGCGGCAAGGGCGGCGCCGACCTGATGTTCGGCGGCGCCGGCAACGACCTGCTGACCGGCGGCGCCGGCGACGACCGGATGTTCGGTGAATCCGGCGACGACCAGTTCGTCTGGAACCCGGGCGACGGCAGCGACAGCGTCGATGGCGGCAGCGGCGCCGACACGCTGCAAGTCAACGCCGGCAACGGCACCGAGAACTTCACCCTGTTCGCCAACGGCGCGGCCGTGCGGCTGGACCGCGTGGACCCGGCGCCGTTCCACATCGACGCCGCCGGCACCGAGACGCTGCTGCTGAACCTCAACGGCGGCGACGACACGCTGACCGCCGGCAACGGCCTTTCCACGCTGATCGCGCTGACGGTCGACGGCGGCAGCGGCAACGACACGATCACCGGCGGCGACGGCGCCGACCGACGGCGGCAGCGGCAACGACACGATCACCGGCGGCGACGGCGCCGACACCCTGCTCGGCGGCGTCGGCAACGACATCGTCACCGGCGGGCGCGGCAATGACCTGGCGCTGCTCGGCGCCGGCAACGACAGCTTCTCCTGGAACCCGGGCGACGGCAGCGACACCGTCGAGGGGCAGGACGGCACCGACACGCTGCAGTTCAACGGCGCCAACATCAGCGAAAAGCTGTCGATCAGTGCCAACGGCGCTCGCGTGCAGCTCGCCCGCGACATCGCGGCGGTGACGATGGACCTCAACGACACCGAGCAGATCAGGCTCGTCACGCTGGGCGGGGCCGACAACGTGACCGTCGGCGACCTGAGCGGCACCGATGCCACCCAGGTCCGCATCGACCTGGCCGGCGTCTCCGGCGGCAGCACCGGCGACGGCCAGGCCGACACCGTGACCGTCAACGCGACCAACGGCGCCGACACGGTGACGCTGACGCTTTCCGGCGGCACGCTGACCATCGCCGGCCTGAAGGCGCAGGTCGTGATCGAGCATTTCGACAGCTTCGACACCGTGCGCGTCAACGGCCTCGGCGGCAACGACACCGTGGACGCGAGCGGCGTGGGCGTCGGCGGCCCGGCGCTGGTGCTCGACGGCGGCGCCGACGACGACCTGTTGACCGGCGGCGCCGGCGACGACGTGCTCGACGGCGGCCCCGGCATCGACGTGCTGATCGGCGGCCCGGGCCTCGACACCTTCCTGAACGGCGAGACGGTGATCCAGTCGTTCGCCGACAGCGGCGGGCACGCGGGGTATCTGCTGGCCTGAGGCGCATCGGCGCATCGGCGCGCCGGCACCTCACTCGCGGCCCGAATGGATCCGCCGTTCTGGGCCGAGTGCGTTCACCAAGGACGCAGGTCGGCTCCGGGAACGCCGTGCGTTTCCAGCCAGGCGTTCTGCGCCGCGATCCGGTCGCCGAACTCCGCTTTGAACGCGTTCTTGCGCGTGGCGCGGACGGCCTCGCCCTGCTGGGTTCGAAGGGCTTCGTCCTGCTCGGCCGAGACGATGATGGTGTCGATGCCGCCCTCCCGTTCCGCAATTGCCGGGCAAGTGGCCCGCGTCATCACCGGCCGCTCACCAGCAGGTAGCCGCGGCTGCGCTGGCCGTTCGACGAATCGGGCGTGTTCATCGCGGCGAACAGGCCGGCCGTGGGCACCCACACCGGCGGGTACTTGTAGCGCGAGACGTCGAGCAGCAGCAGGCGGTCGCCGGCAGCGTCGTAGGCGGCGAGCGGCGAGATGTGCCCGCCGCGCACCTGGCCGATCGCCGAGCGCAGGTAGTTGACGACGACGAAGCGGTCGCGCCGCCCGAGCGCCTGCACGGCGGCCTCGCGGAAGTCGTCCAGCGTGCCGTCCTCGGCATGCCGCACTTCGACCGCCGCGCCATGCGCGGACAGCAGCGCGCCGGCCTGGTCGAGCGTCATGCCCTGCTTCAGCAGCAGTTCGCGCGGCAGGATCCGCTCGGTGTCGGCGTTCAGCAGGTTGTCCTGCGTGAAGGTGGCGAACGGCTCGATCTCCGGCGCCGGCGGCGCCGGCAGGCGCAGCGCGTTGAGCACCATCACCGAGGTGGCGACGCCGCAGTAGGCCTGGTTCTTCTGCGTCACGAACTGCAGGCTGAGCGGCCAGTAGGCCTCACGCACGGTGGAGCGTTCGACCAGCAGCCGCGCGCCGTCGTCGCTGTCCAGCCCGATCAGGCCGGGCGGCAGCGGGAGCGTGTCGGCCGAAGCGACGGCGGCCAGGAACAGCCACAGGGCGGAGGCAGCGGCTCGGTGCCAGCGGAAGCGGTGCATGCGGAGTCTCCTCGTTGCGGCGGCCCGGCATGATGCCCGGGTTCGCGATCGCGTCGCGGGCGATGAGCTGCTGTTGATGCTGCTGTTGATGCTGCTGCCAGCGCTGTTGCCGCAGCCGCTGCCGCTGCCGCCAACGCAGTCACCGCTGCTGCCGCCAACGCAGCAGCACCGAGGCCGCACGGGACGGACCACAATCCGCGCCTTCGCCACCCCCGGGAGATCTGCGATGAGCGCCCCACCCGACACACCGGCCGGTTCCGCCTCCGCCCCCACCGCCGCGTCCGGCGGCTCTGCGCTGGACGACCCGCCGCTGGACGAGCCGTCGCTCGACGCCGCGGCGCGGCAGCTGCTGGCCGCATGGCGCAGCGGGCGCGCGGGCGAGCGCCTCGCGCCGGCGCTGCTGGCCGCGCACGCCGGGCCGACGGCTGGCGGCTGCAGCGGCGCGTCAGCGCGCTGCGCGGCACGCCGGTGCGGGGGTGGAAGTGCGGCCACCCGGAAGGGCCGACCTCGCCGTCGTGGCGCTACACGAGGCGATCCTGGCGACGATGGCGCGGCACGTCGCAGCACCACGGCGCCCGGCGGGCCGGAGCGCGGCGGGCGCATCGAGCCCGAACTGGCCTACGAATTCCGGACCGCGCTGCCGCCGCGCGACGCGCCCTACACCGCGGCCGATCTCGACGCGGCGATCGGCAGCGTGCGCCTCGCGATCGAGGTGATGGGCTGCCGCTATGCCGACGCCGGCGCCGCCAGCGGCCCCGAGCTGATGGCCGACGGGATGTGGCACCAGTCGCTGGTGCTCGGCCCGCCGATCGCCGCGCCGGTGCCGGCGTCGTACGAGCTGGGGCTGTGGATCGATGGCGAAGCGCAGCCCGCGCGCGCCGCCCGCCACCCCGACGGCGATCCGCGTGCGCCGCTGCTCGGCCTGGTCGAATTCCTGCGTACGCACGGCGACGGCATCGCGGCCGGGCAGGCGGTGATCACCGGTTCCTGGGCCGGCGCGATCGAGCTGCCCTTCGGCCGGACGGTGCGCCTGCGCTACGGCGAGCTGGGCGAGATCGCGCTCCGGCTGGAGCGGATCGGCGGCTGAGGGCGCCCCAGGCCGACTCCATGTGCCGTCCGCCCCCGCGAGGGGATCGTCTGGGTGCCTCACCCTGTGCCGCCCGGCGCGGGTGCGATCCATGACGTCCACACTCTCTCGGAACTGACGGCCTACGCCCCTGGAGTCGCGGCGTCGCGCTCGCGCTGCCCTGTCCGCTTGCCGAGCCAGCGCGCCAGCGTCGCGAACATCGCATCCACGTCGAGCGGCTTGACGATGTGGTCGTCCATGCCGGCGGCGATCGCTCGCTCGCGGTCGCCGGCCATCGCGTTGGCGGTCATCGCGATCACCGGCAGCGAGTGCCAGCGCGGATCGGCGCGGATGCGGCGGGCTGCCTCGTAGCCGTCCATCTCCGGCATCTGGCAGTCCATCAGCACGGCGTCGAACGACGCCCGCTCCAGCGCCTGCAGCGTCTCGCGGCCGTCGCCCACCACCGTGATGTCGGCGCCGGCGGCGCGCAGCAGTTCGGTGGCCAGCTCCCGGTTGATCGGGTTGTCCTCGGCCAGCAGCAGGTGCGTGCGGTGCAGCGGGCCGTCGGCTGCGGGCGCCTCGGCGGCCGGCTCGGCCGCGGTCGACGGCGGTCTCAGTGCCTGCGCCATCGCGCTGGCCAGCATCGCGCGGGTCACCGGCAGCGGCAGTTGCCACGCCGGCCGACGATGCTGGTTGGCCGGCTCGGCGTCCGGCGACGCTGCGGCCATCACCAGCAGCGGCCGGCCGGCGTGTGCGGTCCCTCGGTGAGCTGTCCGGCAGTTTCCAGGGCGCTCAGCCCGGGCAGCGAGGCTGCCAGCACGACGATGTCGAAGGGCTCGCCACGCAGCTCGGCCAGCGTGGCGGCGCGGATCGCGTCCCAGCCGTCCTCGGCCGTTTCGGCTGTCAGCCCGATGGCCGCCGCCATCGCGCGCAGCGCCTCGCGCGGCACCGGGTCGGCGTCGACGAACAGCGCGCGCCGGCCCGCCAGCGCGCGGCCGTCGTTGTCCGCCGGCCGGATGCCGGCCGGGCCGAAACGCGGGTCGGCAGCCGAGGCGACCGGCACGCCCAGCTCGAGCTCGAACGCGAACCGGCTGCCCTGGCCCGGCACGCTGTGCAGCGTCAGCGTGCCGCCCATCAGCGTGACGAGCCGGCGGCTGATCGCCAGGCCGAGGCCGGTGCCGCCGTGGCGGCGCGAGGTGGATGCGTCGGCCTGCTCGAAGGGCTGGAACAGCCGTTGCTGCTCCAGCTCGCCGATGCCCATGCCGGTGTCCTTGACCGTGAAGCGCACGCGCACCGCCGCCGCGCTGCGCGCGACCGCCTCGACCCGCACCCGCACATGGCCGCGCTCGGTGAACTTCACGGCATTCGAGGCGAGGTTGGTCAGCACCTGTCCGAGCCGCAGCGGATCGCCCTGCAGCAGCGGCGGCAGCAGGTCGGGTTCGTCGAACACCACCGGCAGCCCCTTCGACTGGGCCTGCAGTGCGACCAGGCTCGCCAGGTCGGCCATCACGTCGTCGAGCGCGAACGGCACCTGCTCGACGTCGAGCTTGCCGGCTTCGATCTTCGAGAAGTCGAGGATGTCGTTGACGACGCCCAGCAGGGCCTGGGCGGCACGCTCGACCTGCCCGACGAAATGCGCCGGGCGCGGCGCCAGGCCGGCCTTCAGCGCCAGCCGCGTCATGCCGAGGATCGCGTTCATCGGGGTGCGGATCTCGTGGCTCATGTTCGCGAGGAATTCGCTCTTCGCGCGCGTGGCCGCCTCGGCGGCCTGGCGCGCACTGTGCAGCGCGCTCACGTCCACCGCGATGCTGCCGACGGCATAGGGCGCGCCGCGCTCGTCGAGCACCGGGAACTTGCGCACCTGGAACATGCGCCGGCCGGCATCGGTCGACAGTTGCTGCTCGTAGGTCACGCTGTCGCCCCGCATCACTCGGCGGTCGTGCTCGTCGGAGATCGCGACGAGCTCGGCCGGCAGCACCTCGGCCACGGGGCGGCCGACGACCGCGTCGGGCGCCTGGCCGAAGACCCGCGCGTAGCGGCTGTTGACGAGCAGGTAGCGGCCCGTGGCGTCTTTCAGCGAAACCAGCGCGTCCATGCCTTCGACCAGCGTGCGCAGCAGCCTGCGCTGCTGGCGGATGTCGGCGGTGCGCGACGCGACCACGCCTTCCAGGTCACGGTGGACGCGGGCGTTCTCATAGGCCACCGCGAACTGCAGCCCGACCACCCGCAGCGCAGCCAATTGGCGCGGTCCGAGGGTGGTGCGCGATCGCTGGTTGTCGAGATAAAGCAGGCCGACCACGTTGCCGCGCAGGGCGATCGGCAGGCCGACGATGGACTGGATGGACTGCGCCTGCACCTGCGGGTCGCGACCGAAGCGGGGGTCGCGCTGCACGTCCTGCAGCAGCACGGGCTGCTGCGCGTTGACGAGGAAGTTGTGCACCGACGGCGGCATCAGCCCCGCGCGGTCGGCGGCGGCCTCGGCGCCGAGCGAGAAGTCGACCCAGGCCGCGTCGTGCACGAAGCCGGCCGCCGGCCGCCAGTGCGCGCCGTCGCGCCACAGCAGCAGCCCGCGCTCGGCGGCGGCGTGGCGGCGCACCAGGTCGAACAGCAGGCCCGGCAGCGCGTCCGGGTCGTGTTCGAGGGCGAAGCGCTGCGCGGCCACGCCGATCACCTCCAGCTCGCTGCCGGCCAGGTCTTCGCTGAAGCTCACCCGCGCCGACGTGAACGCGGGCGCGGGGTCGTCGCCCGGCAGCCGCCGCAGTTGGCGAACCTTGGCGTCGGCACCCCAGCTCCCGTAGGCGGCGAGGGCCGCCTCGCGGTGCGCCCGCGGGTCCATGCCCTGTGCGGCGTCGTACTCGGCCGCCAGTTCGCAGGCCAGCGCCAGGTGGTAGGGCCGGCGGTGGTGGCGGGCCGCGGCGATCGCGGACTCGAAGGCCGGCACCGCGGCCAGGAAGTCGCCCTCGACCCAGGCCTCGACCGCCCGCACCAACTGGTGCAGGTGCATGAAGTTCTGTACCTGCTCGGCGGCACGCCGGCCGAGCCAGGCCGACTGCGCCGCCAGCTCGGCTCGCAGCGCGGCGCGCTCGGCGCCCGGCAGCGTGCCGTCATCGGCCAGCAGGGCGCGCCCGCTGGCCAGCGCGAGCACCCAGCGCGCGAGCACGTCGAGGTGCGAGTAGCCCCAGACACCGCCGCGAGCGAAGGTCGCCCGCGCGAGCGCCAGGGCCTGCGGCCAGTCGCCGGCCAGGGCGCAGGCGATGGCGCGCTGCGTGTGGTAGCGGGCATGGCCGCGCGGGTGGGTGCGCAGCTCCTCCACCAGTGCGGCCTCGTCGAAGCCGTCGCCGTCGAAGCGGCCCGGGCCGGCCGTGCGCCCCTTCATGCAGGCGACGAAGCGTGGGTACTGCAACAGCACGGTGACGCCGTAACGGTCGCCCCAGGCCTCCTGACGCGCGATCGCGGCGCGCGCGGTGGCCTCGACTTCGTCAAGCTGCGGTGCCACCTCGAGCAGCAGCTCGCACACCTGCGGAGTGTGGTACGAGAGGAACTCGCGGTCGCCGGCCTCGATGAACTGGCGCAGGTTCGGCTGCGTGAGGCGCAGCACCGCCGGCAGCGGCTCGCCCCAGAACAGGCCGACGTTGGCCGCGATCTGCCGCGTGCGGGCGCGCACCGAGGCGGGGATGCCGGGGTCGGCGTCCAGCAGCCGCAGCGCCGCGCTGACGAGGCGGAAGCCCAGCCGCGGGTAGTCGACGTCGCGTGTGTCCAGCGTGCTCGCGATGCCGGCCAGCGAGGCCGGCAGGTCGGGCGTGCGGCCGTGCTCGGCGGCGAACCGCTGGCCGCGGAAGCAGCACCACGACCACAGCGGCAGGCTCCAGCGCACCGCATTGGTCTGCGCCTGGCGCAGCAGCGCCGCGGTGCGCAGCGCGGCAGGGTCGGTGGCGAGCGGCAGCGCCTCCAGTGCCTGCAGCGTGTCCGCGCCGCCGTCGGCCAGGCGCCGGTGGAAGGCCTGCGATTCGGCGGCGACGGCGGCCGGCCAGTCGGCCTCGGCCGGCACGTCCAGGCCCTGGCGCCGCAGTTCGTCCAGCACCAGCAGCGTGGCCTCGCGAAGCAGCAGCCGGCCGGCCAGCAGCATGCACTGCTGCGCGACGGCCTCCAGCCAGGCCTGTGGGTCCAGCCCCTCGCGCCCGCGAAGTGCGGCGAACGCGGCATCCGCCTCCGCGTGGCGGCCGCGGCTGCACAGGACCTGATGGGCGAGCACGTCCAGCCGCAGCCGGTCCGCCTCCGGCAGTGCGGCCCGCGGCTGCAGCGTGCGTGCGGCATGGACGAAGGCCTGCGCGGTATCGAAGGCGCCGGTGCGCAGCGCGGCGCGCGCGATGTCCGCCAGCAGCCGGGCCACCGGCGCGCATTCGGCGTCGGCCAGCAGCGGCAGCGCCGCGAGGTAGTGGTGGCCGAGGGTGAAGCGGTGTGCCGACGCGGCCGCGGAGGCCCCCGGCGGCAGGCGGCGGTGCAGCACGCGGGCCAGCGCGAGGTGCAGGCGCGCGCGCTCGTCCGGCGGCAGGCTGGCACGTGCCGCTTCCTGCATGCGGTCGTGGCAGAAGCGCAGCCGCCGGCTGCCGTCGGCCGGGCGCACCGGCAGCAGCACGTCGCAGCGCAACAGCGGCAGCAGGGCGTCGTCGAGCGCCGTCGGCGCTTGCTGCAGCACCTGGGCGATCACCTCGATGTCGACCAGCCCGCCGTGGCAGGCGCAGGCGCCGGCCGCGCGCCGCGTGGCGGGCGGCAGGCGGGCGAGCTGCTCGATCAGGCCGGCGACGAGGTTGTCCGAGCCGGGCAGCGCGGCCAGCGCGTCGGCGTTCCAATGCCAGCCGTCCGCGGCGCGGCGCAGGTGGCCGTCGTCGAACAGCTGCTGCAGCGCGCGCAGCACGAAGAACGGGTTGCCGCCGGTGCGCCGGTGCAGCACGGCGGCCAGCGGTTGCAGAGGCTGCGGCGGGGCCTCGGCCGAGGTGCTGCCCGTGAGCACGTCCGAGACCACCGCCTCCACCGCCGGCAGCGGCAGGTTGCCGACCTCGAGCTCGATCGTGCGTACGCCGGCCTCGCGCCAGTGCCCGATCACCGCGGCCAGCGGATGGGTGTCGCCGACCTCGTTGTCTCGGTATACGCCCACCACGAGCAGCGGCGCACGCGCGTGCGTGCGCACCAGGTGTTCGAGCAGTTCCAGCGAGCCGAGGTCGGCCCACTGCAGGTTGTCGATGAACAGCACCACCGGCTGGCCGCGGCCGCGTGCCACCTCGAACACCGCGCCAACCGCCTGCTGCAAGCGGTGCTGCGGGTTGGAGCTGTCGGCCGGCGGCGGCTCTGCGTCAGCCCACAGCAGTTGCGCGAACGGCGGCACGAACTGCGCCAGCAGCGCCGCGTTGCTGCCCAGCGCCTCATGCAGCGCGCCGCGCAGGCCAGCCAGCGTGGACGTCGGCTCGGCCAGCCAGTGGCCGGCGAGTTCGGCCAGCGTGTCGACGAGGCCGCCGAACGGTTGCAGCCGCTCGAATTCGTCGAATCGGCCGCCGGCGAACAGGCCGCCGAGCCGGCTCAGCGCCGGGAACAGGCCGCGCACCAGCGAGGTCTTGCCGGCACCCGAGAAACCACGCACCAGCGCGACGCGCGGGCCCGTGTCAGCGGATTCGAGAGCTGCGACGAGGTGCTCCAGCGCCGCCTCGCGCCCGAACAGCCGCGACGGCGGCGCCGGCGCGATGCGGTGATCGGCCATGCCGGGCACGAAGGGCGTGCCGTCGCCGGGCTGCTCGAGCCGCGCGAGGGCCAGCCGCAGGTCCGCGGCGACGCCGGCGGCCGACTGGTAGCGATGCTCGGGCTGCTTGGCCAGCAGCCGCGCGAGGATGGCGGAAACGGCGTGAGGCGTGTCCGGCCGCGAGCGCTCGGGCGGCTCGGGCGCCTGCACCAGCAGCGCATGCAGCAGGTCCAGCGGTTCTTCCTGCGGGAACGGCGGGCGGCCGGTGAGCAGCCAGTACAGCACCGCGCCGAGCGCGTGCAGGTCGGCGCGGCAGTCCACCGGCCGGCCCGCGCGCCCGGTCTGCTCCGGCGCCGCGAAGGCCAGGGAGCGCCCGAAGCCGGTCGCCGGCACGAACTCGAGATCGACGTGGCTTTGCGCGATCGCGTCTCCCCAGTCGATCAGCGAGACCTGGCCGCTCGCGGCGTCGAACAGCACGTTGCCGGGGTTCAGGTCGCCGTGCACCACGCGTTCGGCGTGCACGGCCTGCAGCACCTGGGCGATTCCGAGCGCGATGCGCAGCGCCACCGCCATCGACACGGTCTGCTCGGCAAGCCGTGGCAGGTCGACGCCGGGCAGCCGCGTCTGCACGATCGCGCTGCCGTCGGACTGCGCGTGCAGCAGGCGCGGCAGGTTCGGCACCGCCGCCAGCAGGCGCAGCATCTGGGCCTCGTGGCGCAGCGCGATGGCAGCGGCGGAAACGGGCTGGTTCCGGCGCACCGACTTCACGATGCAGGGCTGCGCCGGGTCATCGGCCGTCCAGTCGGCGGTCAGCAGCAGGTAGCGCGGTGTTTCGCAGAGCCGCTGCAGTCGTGCGACGGGGCCGTATTCACCGCCGTCCGGCGCCGCTGGGGCGTGCCCGGCCGGCCATGAAGGGACTTCCTCGTTTCGAGCGTTCGCCGGAGACGTCGCGAACTGTGGCGCAGCCATCCACGAAGTGTAGGGGGTACGCTCAGACGGCAGGGCGGGCGGACTGCCAGTCGGCGATCGCGATCGCTGCCGCCCGACGCTCCGCCTCCGGCAGGAACGACCGCCTTGCCGCGGCGCGCTGCATCGCCGCCAGTTCGTCCCAGCCGAGCACACCGGCGCGCAGCAGCCCGGCGACCTCGCGCGACAGCGTGATGCGCGAGATCAGCCGGTTGTCGGTGTTCACCGAGCCTTCGAGGCCCGCGCGCCACAGCCGGCCGATCGGGTGGGCGGCGATCGACGCGGCGGCGCCGGTCTGCACGTTGCTCGTCGGGCACAGCTCCAGGTGCAGGTCGAGCGCTCGCACCGCGTCGAGAAGCGCGTCGTCGCCGCGGTCCAGCGCGTCGACGAGGCGCACGCCGTGGCCGATGCGGCGCGCGCCCAGGCGGCCCGCTTCGAGCACGCGCTCGGCGGCGTCGGCCTCGCCGGCGTGCAGGGTCAGCGGCAGGCCGGCGGCGCGCACCCGCGCCAGCGCGTCGGCGTGCAGCGAAGGCGGGAAGCCGGCCTCCGGCCCGGCCAGGTCGAAGCCGATCACACCGCGGCCGGCGTGGCGGATCGCCAGCGCCGCGGCGCGCGCCACCTCGGCCGGCGGCTCCTGCCGCATCGCGCAGACGATCAGGCCGCAGGGCAGCGCGCTGCGCGCCAGCCCGGCGACCATTGCCTGGACCGCGGCGTCCGCATCGATGCCGTGCGGCTCGAACAGCAGCGGCGCGATGCGGAACTCGGCCAGCACGATGCCGTCGAGCCGCGAGTCCTCGGCGGCCTCGAATGCGACGCGCTCCATCGCCTCCAGGTCGGCCATCGCCGTCACCGTGAGCGCGAAGCCGCGCAGGTACTCGGTCAGCGATCCGGCGTGCGCGCGGGCGTCGAACCAGGCTTCCAGCGACGGCAGGTCCGCGGCCGGCGGCGCGATGCCGCGGCGCGCGAGCAGCTCCAGCAGCGTGGCCGGCCGCAGGGCGCCGTCCAGGTGCTCGTGCAGCAGCACCTTGGGCAGCGCGAGCGCCTGGCGCCAGGCGGCATCGTCGCCGGCCGGGTCGGCAGGGTGGGCAAGGTGGGCGGCGCCGGATGCGGCGGGTGCGGCGGGTGCGCCGAGGGCGTCGGTCGGGTGCGGAAGCGGGTTGTCGGGCATGGCCGGATCGTAGTGGTGCACGAGTCTTGCTATCCTGCCCAAGCCCTTTGGAGACGACCCGATGCCCATGTTCCGCCTGCCTGCAATCGCCGCCGGCCTTGCTGTTTCCGCTGCCGCCCTGTCCGTCCACGCCCAGCCGGCGATCGTCTACGACATGGGCGGCAAGTTCGACAAGTCGTTCAACGAAGCGGCCTACAACGGCGCCGAGCGCTGGAAGAAGGACACCGGCAAGCCCTACCTCGAATTCGAGATCGCCAACGAGGCGCAGCGCGAGCAGGCGATGCGCCGCATGGCCGAGAAGGGCGCCACCCCGGTGATCGGCGTCGGCTTCTCGCAGGCGTCGAGCATCGAGAAGGTGGCCAAGAGCTTCCCGAAGCAGCAGTTCGTGATCATCGACTCGGTGGTCCGGCAGCCGAACGTGGAGTCGATCGTGTTCCGCGAGCAGGAGGGCAGCTTCCTCGTCGGGATGATGGCGGCGATCGCCAGCAAGACCGGCAAGGTGGGCTTCGTCGGCGGCATGGACATCCCGCTGATCCGCAAGTTCGCCTGCGGCTACGAGCAGGGCGCGAAGTACGCGAACCCCAAGGTCGAGGTCATGCAGGCGATGACCGGCACCACGCCCTCGGCCTGGGCCGACCCGACGCGCGGCGCCGAGCTGGCCAAGTCGCAGTTCGCCAAGGGCGCCGACGTGGTGTTCGCCGCGGCCGGCGGCACCGGCGTCGGCGTCTACCAGGCGGCCAAGGATGCCGGCAAGCTCGCGATCGGCGTCGACAGCAACCAGAACCACGTGCAGCCGGGCACGATGCTGACCTCGATGGTCAAGCGCGTCGACGTGGCGGTCTACAACGCCGCCAACAAGACGAACCCTGGCGTCACCGTGCTCGGGTTGAAGGAAGGCGGCGTCGACTACGCGATGGACGAGTACAACGCCAAGCTGGTGCCGGCGGAGATGAAGGCCCGCGTCGAGGCGGCGAAGGCCGACATCATCGCCGGCAAGGTCAAGGTGGCCGACTACATGGCGGACAACGCCTGCAAGTACTGAGGTGAGTTCCGGTTCGCTCCACGGGGCGCCCTGCCGGGCCCCCGCCGTCCGCCTGCTCGGCATCGACAAGCGCTTCGGCGAGGTCCATGCCAACCGCGCGGTCGACCTGTCGGTGGCCGCCGGCAGCATCCACGGCATCGTCGGCGAGAACGGCGCCGGCAAGAGCACGCTGATGTCGATCCTCTACGGCTTCTACCAGGCCGATGCGGGGGCGATCGAGATCGAGGGCCGGCCGGTGCGCATCGCCAGTTCGCGCGATGCGATCGCGCAGGGCATCGGTATGGTGCACCAGCACTTCATGCTGGTGGAGCCGTTCAGCGCGCTCGACAACATCCTGCTCGGCGCCGAGCCCGGCTGGCGGCTCGGCCCGGCGCGGGCGAGGGTGCGCGCGCAACTCGACGCGCTGATGCGCGACACCGGCCTCGCCGTGCGGCTGGACCTGCCGGTCGAGGACCTGCCGGTCGGCGAGCGCCAGCGGCTGGAGATCCTGAAGGCGCTGTACCGCGGCGCGCGCATCCTGATCCTCGACGAGCCGACGGCGGTGCTGACGCCCGGCGAGACGGAGCAGCTCTTCGCCACGCTGCGCCAGCTCCGCGAGCGCGGCACGACGATCCTGCTGATCACCCACAAGCTCAAGGAGATCATGGCGATCTGCGACGCCGTCACCGTGATGCGCGCCGGCGCCGTGGTGCTCGACAGCCCGATCGCCGCCACCGGCACCGACGCGCTCGCGCAGGCGATGGTCGGCCGGCGCGTGCAGGTCGGCCGCGTCAGCCCGGCGGTTTCGGCCGGGCACGGCGAGGTGTTGCTCGACGCGCAGGGCCTGGGCTGGCGCGATGCGCTGGGCGTCGAGCGGCTGGCCGAGGTGTCGATCACGCTGCGCGCGGGCGAGATCGTCGGCGTGGCCGGCGTCTCCGGCAACGGCCAGAGCGAGCTGCTGGACGTGCTCTCCGGCCTGCTCGCGCCGCGGCAGGGAACGCTCGCGATCGGCGATCGCCGCTTCACGCCGGCCCACTGGCTGGACCCGGCGCTGGCGCGCACGCTCGGCATCGCCCACGTGCCCGAGGATCGCCACAGGCGCGCGCTGGTGCTGCCGTTCCCGGCCTGGGAATCGGCGGTGCTGGGCCACCAGGCGCTGCCACGCTACGGCAGTGTGGCGTGGATGGACCAGCCGGCGATGCGCGCCGACACCGCGGCGATGATGGAACGCTACGACGTGCGCCCGCGCGACGTGATGCTCAAGAGCGCCAACTTCTCCGGCGGCAACCAGCAGAAGCTGGTACTGGCGCGCGAGGCGCTGCCGCAGCCGCGCGTGCTGCTGGTCGGCCAGCCGACGCGCGGCGTGGACATCGGCGCGATCGAGTTCATCCACGGCCGCCTGCGCGCGATGCGTGATGACGGCGGCGCGGTGCTGGTGGTGTCGTCCGAGCTGGACGAGATCCTCGCGCTGGCCGACCGCGTGGTGGTGATGGGCGGCGGCCGCATCACCGGCGAGCTGGCGATCGACGCCTGCACCGAGCAGGCGCTCGGCCGGCTGATGGGCGGCTCCGCGGTGGGCGCCGCTGCGGTGACCGAGCCGGAACCGGAGCCCGGATGAACCTGCCCCGCTGGGCCGACCTGATCGTGCTGCCGATCATCAACCTGGCGTTCGCGCTGCTGGTGTGCGGCATCGTCGTGCGCATCGTCGGCTTCGATCCGTTCCAGGTGCTGGCGCTGCTGGTGCGCGGCGCCTTCGGCTCGGCCAGCGCCATCAGCTACACGCTCTACTACGCGACCACCTTCGTGTTCACCGGGCTCGCGGTGGCGGTGGCCTTCCACGCCGGGCTGTTCAACATCGGCGGGGAAGGGCAGGCGATGCTGGGCGGCATCGGCACCGCGCTGGTCGCGCTGGGGCTGGGCGAATCGCTGCCGGCGGGCCTGCTGCTGCCGCTGATGGTGGTGGCGGCGATGCTGTTCGGCGCCGCCTGGGCGCTGGTGCCGGCGGCGCTGCAGGCCTGGCGCGGCAGCCACGTCGTGATCACGACGATCATGTTCAACTTCCTCGCCTATGCGCTGCTCGCCTGGCTGCTGATCAACGTGCTGAAGGAGCCGGGCAACATGACCGTCGAGAGCCGCTCCTTCGCGCCGGCCGCGCTGATGCCCGGCGTGCACCAGGCGCTGGCCTGGGTCGGCATCGAGTGGCCGAGCACGCCGCTGAACCTGTCGGTGCTGCTGGCGGCGGCGAGTGCCGTCGGCGTGTGGCTGCTGCTGTGGAAGTCTCGCCTGGGCTACGCGCTGCGCGCCGTGGGCCACGCACCGGCGGCGGCGCAGTACGGCGGCATCGAGCCGCGCCGCCAGGTGCTGCTGGCGATGGGGCTGTCGGGCGCGCTGGCCGGGCTGGTCGGCATCAACGAGGTGGCGGGCGTGCACGGCCGGCTGCTGCTCGACTACGTCGTCGGCGCCGGCTTCGCCGGCATCGCGGTCAGCCTGATCGGCCGCAACCACCCGGTGGGCGTGGTGCTCGCCTCGCTGCTGTTCGGCGCGCTGTACCAGGGCGGCGCCGAGCTGGCGTTCGAGATCCCCGGCTTCAGCCGCGACATGGTCTACACGCTGCAGGGCCTGATCGTGCTGTTCTCCGGCGCGATGGCGCAGGTGGCGGCGCCCACGCTGGCACGGCTGATCGGTGCCTGGCAGCGGCACCGCCGGGGGCGGGTGGCGGCGCATGGATGAGCTCTCGATCGCGACGCTGCTGGCGTCCACGCTGCGCGTGTCGACGCCGCTGATCCTGTGCGCGCTGGCCGGTGTCCTGAGCGAGCGCTCCGGCGTCATCGACCTGGGCCTCGAAGGCAAGATGCTGCTGACGGCGTTCACCGCCGCCAGCGTGGGCGTCTCCACGCAGTCCCTGGTGCTGGCGCTGGCGGTCGCCGTGATCGTCGGCGTGGCGCTGTCGATGCTGCACGGCTACGCCTGCGTCAGCCACCGCGGCGACCAGGTCGTGATGGGCATGGCGATCACGATGACGGCCGCCGGCCTGACCGTGGTGCTCGGCATCGCCTGGTTCCACCAGGGCGGGCAGACGCCGCCGCTGGGCGACGCGGTGCGGCTGTCGCCATGGTTCGCCGGCGCCGGCGAGGCGCTGCGCGCGGTGCCGGTGGCCGGCACGCTGGTCGGCCTGGGCCTGCTCGGCCACAACGGCATGGTCTACACCGCGCTGCTGCTGGTGCCGGCGGTGTGGTGGCTGCTGTTCCGCACCCGCTTCGGGCTGCGGCTGCGCGCCGCCGGCGAGAACCCGGCGATGGTCGACGCCGCCGGCGTGTCGATCGTCGCGCTGCGCTACCAGGCGCTGGCGCTGAACGGCGGGTTGTGTGCGCTGGCCGGCTCGTACCTGGTGCTGGCGCAGAACCCGTCGTTCGTGCCGCACATGACGGCCGGCCGCGGCTACATGGCGCTGGCGGCGATGATCTTCGGCAAGTGGCACCCGGTCGGCGCGTTCCTCGCGTGCCTGCTGTTCGGCTTTCTCGACGCCTCGTCGATCCGCCTGCAGGGTGCGCCGCTGCCGCTGATCGGCGCGGTGCCGATCCAGGCGATCCAGGCGCTGCCGTATCTGCTGACCGTGGTGCTGCTGGCCGGCTTCATCGGCCGCGCGCGGGCGCCCCAGGCGCTCGGAATCCCGTACGTGAAGGAGCGTTGATGGCTGCAACCCACCCGCAGGAGCGCGCGCTCGCCGAGGCGGCACTCGCGGCGCGCCGGCGCGCCCACGCGCCGTACTCGCGCTTCGCGGTGGGCGCCGCGCTGCTCGACGAGCAGGGCCGCATCCACGCCGGCGCGAACATCGAGAACGCCGCGTATCCGCAGGGGATGTGCGCCGAGGCTGTCGCGCTGGCGCACCTGGTGATGGCCGGCGGCACGCGCGTGCTGGCCTGCGCGGTGGCCGGCGAGGCGAGCGAGCCGGTGACGCCCTGCGGCGGCTGCCGGCAGAAGCTGCGTGAATTCGCGGCCGGCGATGTGCCGGTGCTGGCCGTCGACCCCGGCGGCGTGCGCGCCCGGCACACGCTGGGCGAACTGCTGCCGGCGAGCTTCGGGCCGGCGCATCTGGCGGGCGGGGCGGGCGACGGCGGGGATGCCGGGCCCGGCACGCCCGGCGGTGCCGCCACGCCCGCTGACGCTGCCGCGCCCGCTGACGCTTCCACGCGCGCTGGCGCTGCCACGCGCGCTGACGCCGCCACGCCCGCTGACGCCGCCACGCTCGCGAACGCCGCCACGTCTGCGAGGGCCGCCGATCCCGCCGACCCGATCGCCGCCAGCGTCGCCACGCTGCGCGCCCGGCTGCACGACGCCGGCCGCGCGGTGCCCGCGGTCGCGCTGCTGCTCGGCTCCGGCTGGGCGCCGCTCGCCGATCGCGTGGAGGACCCCGTGCACGTCCCGTACGCCGCGCTGCCGGCCTTCCCGGTGCTGGATGTCGAAGGGCACCGCAGCGCGCTGGTGATCGGCCGCCTGGCCGGGCGCGAGGTGGTGGTGCTCAGCGGCCGCAAGCACGCCTACGAGACCGGCGACGCCGGCGCGATGAAGGGCGTGATCCGCACGCTGGCCGGCCTGGGCGTGGCAACGCTGATCCAGACCAATGCCGCCGGCAGCCTGGACCCCGCGATGCGCCCGGGCCACCTGATGCTGGTCACCGACCACCTGAACGTCACCCAGCGCTCGCCGCTGTTCGGCGAC